>NZ_CP048410.1:2341666-2690000 GCF_019357415.1 Gramella sp. MT6 | reverse complement strand
AATTTTGCCTAGTTCCTTAGCCATGAATCTCTCGAGCACCTTAGAATTCTCATCCCAACTACCTGTGTCGGTTTAGGGTACGGGTTGCCTCCACTCGCTTTTCTTGGAAGTCGCTCCTCTGGATTATCACTCCGGCCGTAGCTTTTGTGTACTATCGGGGTGTTACCACTCCCTTCAACGTACTATTCCGTCAGTACGCACCAAATTTACGCCTCCGTCCGCTTTAACGTGGGGCAAGTAGCAGAATATTAACTGCTTGTCCATCGACTACCCCTTTCGGGTTCGCCTTAGGTCCCGACTAACCCCCAGCTGATTAGCATAGCTGGGGAAACCTTAGTCTTTCGGTGTGCAGGTTTCTCGCCTGCATTATCGTTACTTATGCCTACATTTTCTTTTGTAACCGATCCAGCAAGCCTCGCGACTCACCTTCATCTCTGTTACAATGCTCCCCTACCACTATAGTAAACTATAGTCCATAGCTTCGGTAGTATGTTTATGCCCGATTATTATCCATGCCGAACCGCTCGACTAGTGAGCTGTTACGCACTCTTTAATGAATGAATGGCTGCTTCCAAGCCAACATCCTAGCTGTCTGGGCAGTTCAACCGCGTTTTTTCAACTTAACATACATTTGGGGACCTTAGCTGATGGTCTGGGTTCTTTCCCTCTCGGACATGGACCTTAGCACCCATGCCCTCACTGATATGCATCATTTTATAGCATTCGGAGTTTGTCAGGAATTGGTAGGCGGTGAAGCCCCCGCATCCAATCAGTAGCTCTACCTCTATAAAACTAACTATATCGCTGCACCTAAATGCATTTCGGGGAGTACGAGCTATTTCCGAGTTTGATTGGCCTTTCACCCCTACCCTCAGGTCATCCCAAGACTTTTCAACGTCAACGGGTTCGGTCCTCCACTATGTGTTACCACAGCTTCAACCTGCCCAAGGGTAGATCACACGGTTTCGCGTCTACCACTACCAACTAAAACGCCCTATTCAGACTCGCTTTCGCTACGGCTCCACAGCTGAACTGCTTAACCTTGCTGGCAACGGTAACTCGTAGGCTCATTATGCAAAAGGCACGCCGTCACCCCACGAAGGGGCTCCGACCGCTTGTAAGCGTATGGTTTCAGGATCTATTTCACTCCCTTGTTCAGGGTTCTTTTCACCTTTCCCTCACGGTACTGGTTCACTATCGGTCTCTCAGGAGTATTTAGCCTTGGCGGATGGTCCCGCCGGATTCATACAGGGTTTCACGTGCCCCGCACTACTCAGGATACCACTATGTTTTATACGAAGTTGCTTATACCGGGCTGTCACCGTCTATGGCCAGGCTTTCCAACCTGTTCTAATTCCTTGTACAAACAATATCGTGGTCCTACAACCCCAATAAGTCCGTAAACTCATTGGTTTGGGCTACTGCGCGTTCGCTCGCCGCTACTAGCGCAATCACTATTGTTTTCTCTTCCTCCGGGTACTTAGATGTTTCAGTTCTCCGGGTTCGCTTCCTTGCGGATGACATATCTTCAATATGCCGGGTTGCCCCATTCGGATATTCGCGGATCAATTTGTATGTGCCAATCCCCACGACTTTTCGCAGCTTATCACGTCCTTCATCGCCTCTGAGAGCCTAGGCATTCCCCATACGCCCTTATCTAGCTTGTATGCGCTTTGCTTAATGCTCTAATCTAACTTGATTGCTCAAGTTAGAAGTATTATAATGTATTACTTATATTAAATATTTCTATCTAATAGTGTTCTCGTATTCTTTGTTTCTCAATATGTCAATGAACTTTTTTCCTTATCTAGCGATATAACTTCGATGATCCTACAAACTAAAAACGTATGTTTCCTGGTTGTTTGTAAAAACTATACCCATTATACCTCAAGGAATCGTGGAGAATATCGGAGTCGAACCGATGACCTCCTGCGTGCAAGGCAGGCGCTCTAGCCAGCTGAGCTAATCCCCCATAATGAATTCAGAATTTAGAATTCAGAATTTAGAATTAGAATTCCTTAGCTTCTAGAATTTCCTTCAGTATTTCAATCAATGAACTTCATAAACCTGATGGCTTACTTTAATTAAAAAGTAGTCTCAGGCAGACTCGAACTGCCGACCTCTACATTATCAGTGTAGCGCTCTAACCAGCTGAGCTATGAGACTGTCCATAAATAGACACCAGTCTTCAGACTTTAGGCGTTAGACAATCTAACATCTTATATCTTAAGATCTCACATCTATATATAATCGAATTGACGATAAGAATCAAGACCAAATTGGCCTCTGAACTTCCCTTTCGTAATTGTCGCTTGTCACTAGGTGACAAAGCTCTAGAAAGGAGGTGTTCCAGCCGCACCTTCCGGTACGGCTACCTTGTTACGACTTAGCCCCAGTTACCAGTTTTACCCTAGGCCGCTCCTTACGGTGACGGACTTCAGGTACCCCGGCTTCCATGGCTTGACGGGCGGTGTGTACAAGGCCCGGGAACGTATTCACCGCATCATGGCTGATATGCGATTACTAGCGATTCCAGCTTCACGCAGTCGAGTTGCAGACTGCGATCCGAACTGTGATAGGGTTTGAAGATTCGCATCCCCTCGCGGGGTAGCTGCCCTCTGTCCCTACCATTGTAGCACGTGTGTGGCCCAGGACGTAAGGGCCGTGATGATTTGACGTCATCCCCACCTTCCTCGCGGTTTGCACCGGCAGTCTGGCTAGAGTTCCCACCATTACGTGCTGGCAACTAACCACAGGGGTTGCGCTCGTTATAGGACTTAACCTGACACCTCACGGCACGAGCTGACGACAACCATGCAGCACCTTGCAATCTGTCCGAAGAAGGGTCTGTTTCCAGACCTGTCAGACTGCATTTAAGCCCTGGTAAGGTTCCTCGCGTATCATCGAATTAAACCACATGCTCCACCGCTTGTGCGGGCCCCCGTCAATTCCTTTGAGTTTCATTCTTGCGAACGTACTCCCCAGGTGGGTTACTTATCACTTTCGCTTAACCACCCAGCCCTCAATTAGGCCGGACAGCTAGTAACCATCGTTTACGGCGTAGACTACCAGGGTATCTAATCCTGTTCGCTACCTACGCTTTCGTCCCTCAGCGTCAATATATTATTAGTGATCTGCCTTCGCAATAGGTGTTCTGAGTAATATCTATGCATTTCACCGCTACACTACTCATTCCAACCACTTCATAATAATTCAAGAACAACAGTATCAATGGCAATTCTACAGTTAAGCTGCAGACTTTCACCACTGACTTATTATTCCGCCTACGGACCCTTTAAACCCAATGATTCCGGATAACGCTTGGACCCTCCGTATTACCGCGGCTGCTGGCACGGAGTTAGCCGGTCCTTATTCATACGGTACCGTCAAGCATCTACACGTAGATGTGGTTCTTCCCGTATAAAAGCAGTTTACAACCCATAGGGCCGTCTTCCTGCACGCGGCATGGCTGGATCAGAGTTGCCTCCATTGTCCAATATTCCTCACTGCTGCCTCCCGTAGGAGTCTGGTCCGTGTCTCAGTACCAGTGTGGGGGATCTCCCTCTCAGGACCCCTACCTATCGCGGTCTTGGTAAGCCGTTACCTTACCAACTAACTAATAGGACGCATACTCATCTTTAAGCCATAAATGTTTAATATAATCACCAGGAGGTGTCTATATACTATGGGGTATTAATCCACGTTTCCATGGGCTATTCCCCGCTTAAAGGCAGATTGTATACGCGTTACGCACCCGTGCGCCACTCGTCAGCGGATTAGCAAGCTAATCCCTGTTACCGTTCGACTTGCATGTGTTAGGCCTGCCGCTAGCGTTCATCCTGAGCCAGGATCAAACTCTTCATCGTTAAATCTTAAATATATTCAACAACTACTAAAGAAATTGCTCAGTATGACTTTTTCTAGTCTTAATTCTTATACACTTGATTTTATCTATCGCTAAATAAAATCCTTGTCAATTCAATATTTCAATGAACTCGACCAGTTTCCCGATCTTCTCTTGTTAAAACCCAAGGAATCGAACCTTTCTATATCGCCCCATCCGGCGGTTTCTCTTAACTTCAGTCTGTTTTTGTGAACGCTTGCTCTGTCTCAAAGCGGGTGCAAATATACAACGCTTTTTCTTTATCCACCAAAACTTTTTTAATCAAATTTTTAGTTTCTTTTAAAGCCTTCAGCATCAATTTACTAACTCCCCTCTCTTCCCAATGAACATCACTTCGTTTCCAAAGCGGGTGCAAATATAAAACGACTTTTCCTCTCCAACCAAATAAAAAACAATCTTTTTTTTATTTAATTTTTAAAGGCTCAACTCGCGCTATACCCCATCCCCAGTACTTTCAGTGAACATCCGCCTTGCTCTCAAAGCGGCTGCAAATATACACCAACTTCTTTCTTACCGCCAAACTTTATTTTAAGTTTTTTTAAGGAAAATTAAGAAATACCAGTAACCTCCTAATTACCAGTATAAAATTGTAGAAAAAAATTAGCTGCTTTTCTTAGGACTTGGACTCTTGTTCCATTTATCGCTCAATTCAAGGTACTCGAAATCCAAAGCACTATTCTGTCTTTCCAGAATATTATCCCTGAAAGAACGCTGAAGAATGTCTTCTATAAGAAAGTCTTCCTGATTAGATTCAGGATTATATTCTTCTTTTAAAGAGATGTCGAACATGCTGGCAGTTGTATTATACCAGAATGCCCTCCATCCACTTTTAAGATCCTTGACCAGATCAAAAGTGGTTATTCCGGTTTGCCGGTGAATCAATTTCACAAGGATCTGTCCTTCTGTCCTGGTAAGTTTCTTTAATTCGGCAGAAAATTCCTCCTCTATATAGTTCTGTACTATTTTGGTGTATTTCTTTCTCGCCCTATTACCTTTAATATGGTCTAATCGTGAATTCAATTCTACTAAACGTTCAGATGCCAATTTAGCATAAGGATAAACCTTTCTCGTCTTCCGGCGCAATATCAAATAACGCTTTCTATCTGCATTACTATTAAATTTCAACTTTCTAAGTAATACAACTTCTTCTAGGTCTATGGCTTCTCGAGGAATGGAATCCCCTTCAATGATCATGTAGAATTTTTCAATAGTATCATTTTCAACACTATCTTTTGGAAAAGGACGTGTGGACTTCTGCCCTATCGCATTGAAGCCAACCAGGAAAATTAATATGGAAAAATATCTAATCACTAATAAGTATAATTTCAATCTATTAATTACTCAATGAAACCAAAATCATTCCAAAATTAATCAATAGCAAGTTGTCACCAATCTAAAACTTTTTAAATTCGTAAAAATTATTCTGAACTATGAAGAAAAGTAAAGTATTAGATAAGAAATCATTAGAGTTCCTGGAGAACTACCTTAATAATGCAGCCCCAACTGGTTATGAAGCCGAAGGCCAGAAACTTTGGATGGAATACCTTAAACCTTATGTAGATGAATTCATTACTGACACTTATGGTACTGCCGTTGGAGTAATTAACCCGGAAGCCGAATATAAAGTTGTCATAGAAGGACATGCAGACGAAATTTCATGGTATGTTAATTATATAAGTGACGAAGGTCTTATATATGTTGTACGTAATGGTGGTAGTGATCACCAGATCGCGGCTTCAAAACGTGTTAATATCCACACTAAAAAAGGTATCGTAAAAGGAGTGTTTGGCTGGCCAGCAATACATACAAGAGACAAGGAAAAAGAACAGTCCCCTAAAATGGACAATATCTGCATTGATGTTGGATGTACTAATAAAGAAGAAGTTGAAAAACTTGGAGTCCATGTTGGCTGTGTAATCACTTATCCGGATGAATTCTTTGTACTAAATGAAAATAAATTCGTTTGCCGTGCACTGGATAACAGGATTGGTGGTTTTATGATCGCACAGGTAGCAAGACTACTAAAGGAGAACAAACAGGAATTACCATTTGGTTTATACGTAACCAATTCTGTCCAGGAAGAGATCGGACTACGTGGAGCAGAGATGATCACTCACAGAATACAACCGAACGTTGCCATAGTTACCGATGTAACTCACGACACCACTACCCCAATGATCGAAAAAAAGACCAATGGATTGAACAAAATTGGTGATGGTCCGGTAATATCATATGCTCCCGCGGTACAGAATAAACTTAGAGAGCTTATAATAGAAACAGCGGAAGAAAAGAAAATTCCTTTCCAAAGACACGCTTCTTCCAGGTTCACCGGTACAGATACAGATGCATTTGCATACAGCAATGGAGGTGTCCCTTCAGCATTGATCTCTTTACCATTAAGATATATGCATACCACTGTTGAAATGGTGCATAGAGATGACGTTGAAAACGTGATCAACCTGATCTATGAATCTATATTAAAGATCAAGGAAGGAGATAGCTTTAGCTACTTCGACTAACCTATACAGGTCATAAATTAGTGTTAAACTCCCTGATACCAGGGGGTTTTTCTTTTTTAGACCTAAAAGTTTTCACAGTTCTTTAAATATTTAGGAGCCTTATTCCGCTTATATTTAAAGAAAAAAGATGACGCTATCTCCAGATGATGTTGAAACGGTAATGTCTGATCCCCACGAAGCTGTGAAACTAGCTAATCTTAGATATGTTTCCGAAAGCCATTTATCCATACACCGGAAGAAAGTTGGACGAGGGTTCGCCTATTATAAAAAGGAAGAAAAGATCTCAGATGATAAAACGCTGAAAAGAATTAAAAGCCTCGTAATTCCGCCGGCATGGAAAAATGTTAGGATCACCCACCTTGCAAATGGTCATCTACAGGTTGTAGGGCGGGATGAAAAAGAACGCAAACAATATATGTATCATCCCGTTTGGTCTAAAATCAGGAATCAAACTAAGTTCTTCAAAATGACCTCTTTTGGAAAAATGCTTCCGAAAATAAGAAAACAGGTAGATAAAGACTTATTGCTGGAGGGAATGCCAAAAAGAAAAGTTCTTGCTCTGGTAATTAGACTTATGGAAGAAACGCACATCAGGGTTGGAAACCATTATTACGCAAAAAATAATAAAACCTACGGTCTTTCCACTTTTAGGACCAGGCACGTAAAAACCTTTAAAGACGGCATTAAATTCGAGTTCGTAGGTAAAAAAGGTAAAGAACATTCTATTACTGTGGAAGATAAACGGTTGATCAATCTTATAAACCAGTGTGAAGAAATTCCCGGTTGGGAACTTTTCAAATTCTATAATGAAAATGGAGAGAAACAGACCATAGACAGTGAAATGATCAATGACTATATTCATGAAATAAGTGGAGATATATTCTCAGCTAAAGATTTCAGGACCTGGTCTGCTACCAAGATATTTTTTGAAACCTTGATGGAGATTGGTCACACAGAAGATGAAAAAGAGAATAAAAAGAATATCCTCATAGGATTTGATTCAGCAGCTGAAGGTTTAGGAAACACCAGGGCGGTTTGTCGCAGTTATTACGTACATCCTAAAGTAATTGAAACTTATGAAACAGGAGAAATAGTTCCGTATTTCAAAAAAGTAAATGAAGATAAGGCCCCGGTTTATACCCAGCTTTCAGAAACAGAAAAGGCTATTCACAAGCTTATCAAAGATTATAAAATCGAAATTGAGGATTAATTTAATTTCGTAATTGTCATATTTCAGATAAATTTGAATCATGACGAATTCAATCGCTTCGAGGATCGCGGATTTCCTGAGTAATTATCCTCCTTTTTCTTTACTTGACACCTCGCAATTAGAACTGATCGCCAGGGAGATCAAGGTCATGTATTTTGAGCAGGGCCAAACCATCTTTTCCAAAGATGAAAAGGTGCATGATTACTTTTATATTGTACAGAAGGGAGCCGTAGATCTGCAAAAGACAGATAAAAACCAGGAACCCGAAACTATAGACAAGTGCGATGAAGGAGACGTATTTGGTCTGAGGCCCCTTTTTGCAAAGGAAAATTACCAGATAAACGCGATCACAGATGAGGAAAGTGTCATTTATGCAATTCCGCTAAACGTTTTTAAACCTTACGCCATTAGCAATCCCTATGTTGGTAATTTCCTTATGGAAAGCTTTGCTTCTAACACAAGGAATCCCTATTCGAATGAACAAAAAGGTAAACTATTTGCTGATGAAGAGGATATTGTCCTAAAAAGAGAAGCTCTTTTCGAATTACAGCCGATCCCGATCATCAAAAAAATGGTGACGGTTTCCCCGGAAACCAGCATCCAGAAGTCGGCAATCCTAATGAGTAACCGTAAAGTGGGATCGGTCGTAGTTGTTGAAGATGAGAAACCTGTTGGAATTGTAACCGATGTTGATTTCAGAGAAGTAGTAGCAACAGGTAAATTACCCATTAATAGCCCTATAAGTGAGGTCATGAATTCTCCGGTGATCTGTTATTCGAAAGGCCTGACCATTGCCCAGGCCCAGCTCACCATGATGAAGCATAATATCAACCATATTTGCATTACCAAAGACGGCACCCCAAATACAAAGGTTAAGGGAATAGTTTCTGAGCATGACATAATCGTTTCCCAGGGTAACAATCCTGCGGTTCTGATGAAAGCGATCAATAGAGCCGGGAGTACGAAAAAACTGAAGAGAATCAGGAATAAGATCATGATCCTACTTAACGGTTACTTAAAAAGCAATATTCCTCTTACCCACATTTCCAACATTATGTTTGAATTGAATGATGCTACTATTAAAAGAACCATTCAACGTTGCATCGAAAAGATGGAAACTCCTCCTCCGTCTAAATTCGCCTGGATGTCTTTAGGAAGCCAGGGACGAAAGGAACAATTATTACATACAGACCAGGACAACGCTTTGATATTTGAAGATGTTCCAGAAGAAGAACTTGAAGAAACCCGGGCCTACTTTATAAAACTAGCCACCAAGGTTACTAAAAGACTGAATATTATAGGATATGAATTTTGCCCCGCCGAGATGATGGCCAGGAATCCAAAATATTGTCTTTCTAAATCTGAATGGAAGGGCCAGTTTTCTGAATGGGTGACCACTTCGGGACAGGATGAGATCTTACTTTGCCAGATCTTTTTTGATTTTGATATTTCTTTCGGAGAAGTAAAACTCACCAATGCGATCTCTGACCATATCTTCGATATATTAAAAGGCAACAAGAACTTCCTTAACCGGTTGGCTGCCCAGGCCTCGAGAAATCCTTCACCATTAGGTTTTTTCAGGCAATTTCTGGTTGAACAGGATGGAGAGAAAAAAGATCTTTTTGACATTAAAAAACGGGGGATTATGCCCCTAACCGATGCTGCAAGGTTACTTATACTTGAACATCGGGTAAAGAATATTAGCAATACTTCAGAAAGGTTTGAAAAACTGGCACAGCTTGAACCTAATAATAAAGAGATCTACCAGGCCTGTGCATATTCTTCCAGAGCTCTCATTAAGTTCAGGACCAAGCAGGGAATAAGGAATAAAGATAATGGCAGGTTCATTAACCTTGAAGACCTGGGCAAGGAAGACAAGATAAAATTGAAGCGCTGTTTTAAGACCATTAAAGAAATTCAGGAACTTATAAAAGTTCGATTTGAAACCACCTATTATTTATGATCAAAAATTGGTTCAAAAAAAGTCAGGATGAAGAAGATCTTCCAATTTTCTGGCAGAATTACTCAAAGAGTTTTGAAGACAAACTACCCGAGGAAATATCGAACATCAGATTTGTTGTTTTCGATACAGAAACTACCGGTTTTGATTTTCACCTGGATCGAATTTTAAGTATTGGAGCAGTTAGAGTTCAAAATAAAAGTATAGAGATCAGTGATAATTTTGAAGTTTTCCTGGAGCAAACCAAGTTCAACCCAGAAACAGTTAAGATCCACGGGATCATTCAGAACGAAAAATTTGAAAAGCTTGCTGAATTAGATGCACTGAAGAAATTCCTTAGTTATATTCAGAATTCAGTTCTGGTAGCGCATCATGCAGGTTTCGATATTAAAATGGTGAATAAGGCCTTATCCAGAAACGGACTTCCGAAATTAAAGAACAAAGTACTGGACACCGCCGTACTTTATAAAAGTACCAGGATCGCTACCAATTTAATAGACCGGGATAAGGTATATTCCCTTGATGAAATTGCCGAAGCATATAATATCGATCTTACAGACAGGCATACCGCTTCCGGTGATGCCTATATTACTGCGATTATTTTTCTGAAATTATTAGGAAGGATCAAACATAAGAAGCCTTTGACCCTTAAGGATCTATTTAAAATAAAGAATTAGATGGAATCATAGAATTCTAAAAACTCTACAGCATCCCGAACTTCTTTCAGCTTATGCTTATCTAGATATTCTTCAGCTTCACCATCCAGCTTTAATGCTTTTTCAAAATCTTTATTTTTGAGACGTACCGAATTTAAATTCTTATTCCCCAAATAATAATTCACATCGACTTTATAATTCGCTGGTTTTGACGCTGAGTAACCTGACCTAGGCTTCGTGGCTTCTCTTACCGAAATAACCGGGAAGCCATAAAATTTAAGATCGTCTGTTTCAAAATATTTAATAAAATATCCTTTCTTCCATCCATCTTCAGTTAATTTATTCTCCCATGAAAATTCAACACCATCAATGATATAAGTACTGAATTGATTTCTGGGTAATACGATCACCTCTGAATCTTCATTCACTTTTATTTCCATTTGATTAGAAAGAACATTGAACCTTAAATATCCCGGAATTTTCTTTCCACCTGAAATCACCATACCTGGTTTAAAATCTTCAGATAAATATGGTGAACCTGAATAATTTTCAGGTAACATGGCAGGATTCATGGCTCTTCGATTCATTTCATCAAAAAAATCCATAGAGACCTGGCTTACATCACGCACATTATTCATGGAATTTGATGGCATACTACCATCACCACCATTTTGAGCTCCAAGGATTGTAGAAAATAGAAGACAGACGGGTAATGTGAAAAATTTCATTATATTTTTTAGTGGCAAACGTTATAAATGAATTAGTGTGCCGCAAATTATAATGATTTCTCTATGATACCTTCTACTACCTCAGGATTTAAAAGGGTTGAAGTATCCCCAAGGTCTGATGTATCTTTAGAAGCTATCTTCCTCAGGATTCTTCTCATGATCTTTCCGCTTCTTGTTTTAGGTAATCCTTCAACGAATTGAATCTTATCTGGTTTAGCAATAGGTCCTATCTTATCTGAAATTTGTTGATTGATCTCTTTCCTAAGATTATCCTGGTTACGGGATTCTCCTGCCTCTTTTAGAATCACAAAACCGTATAAAGCATTTCCTTTAACTTCGTGAGGGAATCCTACCACAGCAGATTCTGCTACCGCCGGATGTTCATTTATCGCATCCTCAATTGGGGCTGTTCCTAAATTATGACCGGAAACGATAATCACATCGTCTACCCTACCAGTGATTCTGTAATAGCCCGTCTCGTCCCGTAAAGCTCCGTCACCGGTAAAATATTTATCTTTGAAAGCCGAAAAGTACGTATCACGATATCGATCATGATCACCCCAAATAGTTCTGGCCATTGAAGGCCAAGGGAATTTTATACAAAGTCTACCATCCACCTGGTTGCCTTTGATCTCTTTTCCTTCTTCATCCATCAACACAGGCTGAATACCTGGAAACGGCAGGGTTGCAAATGTTGGTTTTGTTGGTGTTACAAAAGGGATTGGAGAAATCATGATCCCACCAGTTTCTGTCTGCCACCATGTATCGACGATCGGACTTTTACTTTTTCCGATATTATTATCATACCAGTGCCATGCTTCTTCATTTATAGGTTCTCCAACAGTTCCGAGAACTTTCAGAGAAGAAAGGTCGTATTTATCTACAAAATCCAGATTCTTTTTGGCAAGGGCACGAATAGCCGTAGGCGCAGTATAAAACTGGCTTACTTTATGTTTTTCAACGATCTGCCAGAATCGGCCAAAATCAGGATACGAAGGTACTCCCTCGAACATTACCGTCGTGGCGCCGTTCAGTAATGGTCCATAAACTATATAAGAATGCCCAGTGATCCAGCCGATATCTGCAGTACACCAATAGACATCATCGTTCTCATACTTGAAAATATTCTTGAAGGTATATGCTGAATAAACCATATAACCTGCAGTAGTATGCAGCATTCCTTTAGGTCTTCCAGTGGAACCGGAAGTATAAAGAATAAATAAAGGATCTTCTGCATCCATGATCTCTGGAGCACATTTATCTGAAGCCTCATCCATTAAAGGTTTTAGCCACTTATCGCGGCCATCCTTCATATTTATATCGGCCCCAGTCCTTTTGGCTACCAGCACGGTTTCTACATCTGGACATTGCTCCAGAGCCTTGTCTACAATTCCTTTAAGATCTATAGTTTTATCCCCCCGGAAGGAACCGTCTGAGGTAATCATCATTTTACAATCTGCATCTTGAGTTCTCGTCGCTAATGCAGATGCAGAAAAACCAGCAAAAACAACAGAATGAATAGCTCCGATTCTTGCACACGCCAAAACGGCAAAGGCCAGTTCAGGGATCATTGGCAAGTAGATACATACCCTGTCCCCTTTTTTAATGCCATTTTCCTTAAGAACATTCGCGAATTGATTTACCTTCTTATGTAGCTCTGTAAAACTTAAGTGTACAGTTTCATCTTTAGGATCGTTAGGTTCCCATATGATTGCGGTCTTGTCACCCTGGGCTAAAAGGTGGCGATCTATACAATTCTCAGTAATATTAAGTTTAGCATTTTCAAACCATTTTACCTCAGGTTTTGAAAAATCCCAGCTAAGTACATTATCCCATTTTTTTCTCCATACAAAATGCTCTTCAGCAACTTCCTGCCAGAAATTCTCTGGCTCTCTAACAGATTTACGGTAAACCTGGAAATACTCTTCCAGATTTTTAATGTGATAATTACTCATAATTCAAGTTGGTTTAATTAAAAAAACAGAACCGGAAACACCGGTTCTGTTTTTAAAAATATTAAATCGTAAGGAATCAAAAAAGTTATTATGAACTAAAAGCAAAATAATATTCTAAATCTGTTAAAATAGCATCTGCTTTCTTAGCATAAATTCAATTTATCGGTTTTTTAAATAAGATTCCACATTCTTTTGTATCCTGTCTTCGATATGAGAAACATCAGCCTTTTGAAATTTATCGCCGGTGATATTCTCGTAAAGCTCAATATATCTTTCAGAAACAGATTCGATATACTCATCGCTCATTTCAGGTACTTTTTGCCCCTCCAGACCCTGGAATCCGTTTGATATCAACCACTGACGTACAAATTCTTTGGACAACTGCTTCTGAGCTTCACCCTTTTCCTGTCTTTCCTCATATCCCTTTTTATAGAAATACCTGGAAGAATCTGGAGTATGGATCTCATCAATCAGGACGATTTCTCCTTCAGGAGTTTTTCCAAATTCGTATTTCGTGTCTACAAGAATCAGATCCTGTTTTGCTGCGATCTCGGTTCCGCGTTCAAATAATTTCCTGGTATACTCTTCAAGTTTAAGGTAATCCTCCTTAGATACAATTCCTCTTTTAATAATATTCTCACGGGAAATATCTTCATCATGATCTCCATGTTCTGCCTTTGTTGCAGGAGTTATAATAGGTTCTGGAAACTTATCGTTTTCCTTCATCCCTTCAGGCATCGCAACACCGCATAACTCTCTCTTTCCAGCTTTATATTCTCGGGCTGCATGCCCAGACATATAGCCACGAATAACCATTTCGACCTTAAATGGCTCACATTTCTTACCAATGGCCACATTAGGATCTGGTGTAGCTTCCAGCCAGTTTGGAACTATATCCGCAGTTTTTTCCATCATTTTGGTCGCGATCTGATTCAGGATCTGCCCCTTATATGGAATTCCTTTTGGCATTACCACGTCGAAAGCTGAAAGCCTGTCTGATGCTATCATTACCAAAAGGTCATTTTCAAGCGAGTAAACATCCCTCACTTTACCTTTATATACCGATTCCTGACCGGGAAAATTGAAATTCGTTTTGGTTATCGTATTACTCATAAAGAGTTTATTCTATAATAATTAATCGTTGTGTTCAATAGTTTTATATGCGGCAATGATCTTTTTCACCAATCTGTGACGGATAACATCTTTATCATCAAGATAAACTGTGCCAACGCCTTTTACATCCTTAAGAACCAGTAGCGCTTCCTTTAATCCCGAGATCACTCTTCTTGGCAGATCTATTTGCCCCGGGTCTCCAGTGATCATAAATTTCGCATTCTTACCCATCCTGGTAAGGAACATTTTCATTTGGGCATGAGTGGTGTTCTGTGCTTCATCAAGGATCACAAAAGCATGGTCTAATGTTCGTCCACGCATAAAAGCCAGCGGCGCGATCTGTATAACCCCTTTTTCAATAAACACCTCTAATTTCTCATGAGGGATCATATCCCTTAGGGCATCGTATAAAGGCTGCATATACGGATCCAGTTTTTCTTTAAGATCCCCTGGAAGAAAACCAAGGTTCTCCCCTGCTTCTACCGCAGGCCTGGTTAGGATGATCCTTTTCACCTGTTTTTCTTTGAGAGCTTTTACCGCCAAAGCTACCCCGGTATAGGTCTTTCCTGTTCCTGCAGGTCCAATAGCGAATACCAAATCATTCTTTTTGGAAAGCTCCACCATTTTTCTCTGGTTGGCGGTCTGGGCTTTGATCACCTTTCCGCTAATTCCATGAACTATGGTTTCTCCACTTTCCTTTGAAGTTTCATAATCTTCTTCGCTCTCACTGGTCAAAACCCTTTCGATAGTATTTTCGTCAAGTTTGTTGTATTTCCCAAAATGATCCATCAACATCGAAAATCGCTTATCGAATTCTTCCAGCATTTCTTCATCTCCAAAGACGCGTATCTTACTACCCCTAGCAACGATCTTTAATTTTGGAAAGTACTTTTTTAAGAGTTCTATGTGTTCATTTTGCTGCCCGAAAAATTCTCGAGGGCTAATTTCTGAGAGTTCAATAAGAAGTTCGTTCAAAAGCTGTGGTTTTTAAGTTGTAGCATTGTAGATTTTTCAGGTCATTTTTATTTGTCCTTCGAGTTTCAATATCCTAATTTTGAAACCGAATTTATGGTATTTTTTACCTTTTAGTCCGCGCGAATCCCTAAAAATAAAATTATATTCGCCTTCTATACAAACTTAAGGAAAATAACCAGTCTCAGATTAAAAAAATATTAACAATCGCCTATGGCAATCATTACTTTAACGACCGATTTCGGGGAGAAAGATTATTTCGCTGGTGCGGTTAAAGGAGCTATCTATAGCGAATTAAGTGATGTTAGAATTGTTGATATTTCACATTCTGTTTCTCCATTTCATATTAGCGAGGCTGCTTACATTATTAAAAACGCCTATAAGAGTTTTCCAAAGGGCAGCATTCATATAATCGGAATAGATTCTGAACTTACTCCAGAGAATAAACATTTAGCGGTTAAACTGGATGAACATTACTTTATCTGTGCTAATAATGGAATCCTTTCTTTACTAGCTTCAGAAATAAGACCTGAAAAGATCGTTGAGATCAACATACATGATAAAATTCAGACTAATTTTCCTGTCCTGGATGTATTTGTAAAAGTGGCCTGCCATATCGCACGTGGCGGTACCCTGGAAGTGATAGGTAAAAGTGTAAGCCAGATCAAGTATCTCAAACAGTTTGAACCAATTATCAATTCAGATAAGAATCAGATTTTAGGTCATGTAATATATATTGATAACTACGGAAATGTGATCACAAATATTTCCAGAAAACTTTTTGAAACCGTTGGGAAGGGACGAGCTTTTAAAATAAGTGCCAGGACGGTTAATTTTAATGTGATCTACGAGACCTACAGTCATGCTATTAATTTTGATGTAGAGAAAGAAAAACGAAAAGAAGAAGATGGTAAAAAACTGGCTGTTTTTAATTCGGCAGGATACATAGAACTGGCCATGTATAAAAGTAATCCAAGTACTGTGGGAAGTGCAGCAAGTCTTTTTGGGCTTGAATACCTAGATACCATAACTGTAAATTTTGAATAGATGTTTGTAAGAATAGTAAAAATGGGCTTTCAACCGGAGAAGATCGATGAATTCCTGGCTAATTTCGAAGAGAATAAGGCTAAAATAAGAGGATTTGAAGGCTGCCTGTTTTTAGAACTCTATCGGGGAAAAGACAATACAAACCAGTTTTTCACGTATTCATACTGGAAAGATGAAGAATCCCTTGAAAACTATAGAAATTCTGAACTCTTTAAAAATGTCTGGGCAAAAACGAAAGTTTTTTTCAATGAAAAACCTGAAGCCTGGAGTGTTGATAAATTAGTTACGCTGGACTAGTATGCTTGCAATACTGAATAAAGAAATACAATCCTTCTTTTCTTCCCTTACAGGTTATCTCGTAATTGGGTTATTCCTTATTGCGTGCGGATTTTTTCTTTTCATTTTTTCTGGCGGATATAATATTCTGGATAGCGGTTTTGCAGATCTTAAACCATTTTTTAACCTGGCTCCATGGATCTTTCTATTCCTGATACCGGCCATCTCCATGAAAAGTTTTGCTGATGAAAAGCGAATGGGTACCATGGAAATACTGCTTACAAAACCAATAGGGCTTTGGAAGCTTATTACCGGAAAATATTTGGGAGTTGTTGTATTAGTTATTCTGGCTATAATTCCAACCCTGCTTTATGTTTTAACTATTAGTCAGTTGGGCAGACCTGTTGGAAATTTTGATGTTGGTGCGACCATTGGTTCTTATATCGGATTAATCTTTCTAGGCGCCTGTTATGCGGCAATTGGGATATTCGCATCGAGCTTATCCTCCAACCAGATCGTTTCATTCTTACTCGGAGTATTTCTTTGCTTTATTTCCTATTACGCATTCGAAGGACTGGCAGAAACTAATATTTTTGGTGCCTCCAGCTATATCCTGGAATCCTTCGGTATCAGTTTTCATTATAAAAGTATAAGCCGCGGTGTTATAGACACACGTGACATTATATATTTCCTGAGTTTGATTTTTCTTTTCCTGAAACTGACTGAAATCAATCTTTCAGCAACTAAGAACCGGCGATAATGAGAAAATCAAATAAGATAAAATCACTTTTGATCTTACTGGTTATTCTTGTAGCCGTGAATTTTCTTGCTTCAGAATTCTATTTACGTTTTGATCTTACCCAGGACCAGAGATATAGTCTCTCGCCTGCAGCTAAAGAAATTGTTGCCGATGTAGAACAACCCGTTATTTTTGATGTTTTTCTTGAAGGTAGTTTTCCATCGGAATTCAGAAGACTGAGAAATGAGACCCGGCAAATGCTGGAAGAATTTTCAGCCTATAACCGGAATATCAAATTCAATTTTGTAAATCCGCTTGAAGAAGGCGATGATGCCAACGCCATTGCCGAAGAATTCTATAAAATGGGAATGACCCCAGCAAGACTGAATGTTCAGGAAAATGGCAAGAATAGTGAAAGCATTATTTTCCCGTGGGCAATCGCAAATTATGGCGATAAAACGGTTAAAATTCCGCTGCTAAAAAATCAGATCGGAGCAACCGATGAGGAACGCGTAAACGCTTCGGTACAGCAACTGGAATATTCGCTGTCGGACGGTTTAAGCAAACTGATCTATCCCCGTGAAAAGAAGATCGCGGTGATGCGTGGGAGTGGAGAACTACCGGATGCCAAGATCGCCGATTTCATCAAGACTATCCAGGAGTATTACTTTATGGCTCCCTTCACCCTGGATTCCGCTGCTACCAATCCCGAAAAAACACTTGCAGATCTCAAGGAATACGACCTCGTACTGGAACCCAAACCAACACAGCCATATTCTGAAAATGAAAAATACGTGCTGGATCAATATCTAATGAATGGTGGCAAAATGCTTTGGCTAGCTGAAACTACTAACATGGAAACAGATAGTCTTTTCAATGAAAGAGGAACAGCTATTGCCCTACCGAGAAATCTCAATCTGGGGGATTACTTTTTCTCCTACGGAATTCGCATAAATCCCGAAATTGTAAATGACCTCTACTCTGCCCCTATCATCCTTGCTAGTGGAGACGGAAATAACACCAGGTTCAATCCTTATCCCTGGTTCTACAGTCCGCTAACAAGTTCGCCGAACCATCACCCGATAATAAACAATATCGAGGCAGTAAAATTCGAATATGCAAATCCAATCGATACGCTGGCCAACGATATTAAAAAGACGATTCTTTTAAGCAGTTCTCCACGTACAAAACTGGAAGGAGTACCTACGCAGATCAGCCTTAATATGGTTGGAGAGAAACCGGATATAAGTACTTATGACGCAGGAGAGCAGCCTTTAGCTGTTTTACTGGAAGGTAGATTCAAATCTGTATATAAAAATCGTATAAAGCCTTTTGAAATTTCGAACCCGCTTGATGAAGGTAAGGAGTCGAAAATGCTGGTAATTTCTGACGGTGATGTGATCAAAAATGATATCCAGGCAGGAAAACCACTTGAATTGGGCTTTCAGCGATATACCGGAAACACTTATGGGAATAAAGAATTCCTTCTAAATTCCGTGAATTATTTGCTTGATGATACAGGATTAATAAACATACGGTCCAAAGAGATCAACCTGGCCTTTCTTGACAAGGAAAAGACAGCTGCCCAAAGGGAACAATGGCAATTGATCAATTTGACGGGACCACTTCTATTATTAATCATTTTTGGAGTTTCTTTCAGGTTCTATAGAAAGAAGAAATATGTAAAGTAAAGCTTCCTCAGAATCCGGAGAAGCTTTTAACAAGCACATATTAACAATTTTGAATCGGTTTAAATCCTCAAAACCTTATTTTACAGCATCTTATATCATTTTCACAATACAAGTCTGTTAATAAAAACTCTTTGAACAACCCGTTATTTTTGACTTATTAAAATATATTTGTAATTGATTCAAAATAAATCAATAAAAGCCGATGAAATTTATTGTATCCAGCAACTATCTGCTGAAACAGCTACAAATACTTGGAGGGGTAATCAACAACAGTAATACATTACCAATATTAGATAATTTCCTTTTTGATCTTAATCACGACGAACTTACCGTTTCTGCTTCAGATCTTGAAACCACGATGTCTGCGAAACTAAAGGTAGAATCAGATTCTGAAGGTAAAATTGCAGTTCCTGCGAAATTACTTCTAGATACGTTAAAGACCTTTCCAGAGCAACCGCTAACCTTTGTAGTTGAAGATAACAATACCATAGAACTAAGTTCGAACCACGGTAAATATGCACTTGCTTATGCCGATGGTGAAGAATTCCCAAATCCGGTAGAGCTTGAAGATCCAAGCAGCACGGTGGTGGAAGCCGATATTCTGGCGTCTGCTATTTCCAAGACTATTTTCGCTTCGGGGAATGACGACCTTAGACCGGTAATGAGCGGGGTTTTCTTCCAGTTCAAGGAAGACGGACTTACTTTCGTGGCTACCGATGCTCATAAACTTGTAAAATATTCCAGAGAAGATATCAAGGCCAATCAGGATGCTGAATTCATCATGCCTAAGAAACCTTTGAACCTTCTTAAAGGAATCCTTGCCGGAAGTGAATCTGAAGTATTGATCGAATACAACGAATCCAATGCCAAGTTTACATTTGACGAAACTCAGCTGATCTGTAGATTGATCGATGGGAAATACCCAAATTATGAGGCGGTAATTCCGAAGGAAAATCCGAATAAACTGACGATTGAAAGAAACCAATTCTTAAGCTCTGTAAGAAGGGTTTCTATTTTCTCGAATAAAACCACTCACCAGGTTAGATTGAAGATCGCTGGTGCCGAGCTTAATATTTCTGCAGAAGATGTAGATTACAGCAATAAGGCAGAAGAGCGTTTAACCTGTTCATACCAAGGCGATGATATGCAGATTGGTTTCAACTCAAGGTTTCTTATTGAAATGCTGGGCAACCTAACTGCAGATGAAGTAATGCTTGAAATGAGCTTACCTAACAGAGCGGGTATTCTAACTCCGGTTGACGGGTTGGATCCAGGAGAAAAAATAACCATGCTGGTAATGCCAGTAATGCTTAACAGCTAAAAACTTTCCCTACTATTACAAAGATAAGGGAGCATTAAGAGAGTTTTATTTTTATAAAAAAAGCCCGTTCATTTATTTGAACGGGCTTTTTCTTACTAACTGAATAAAACCAACTAATTAAATTTTTATTGAGTCAAGCTTTGCCGAGGCGTCGGGGGGTTTTAGCTTCTATTCTATAACTTCTAAGTTGAGATCCTGAAATAAATCCAGAATGACGTTGTTTAATTTTCTTATTTCAGAAATTCTATGGTCAATGGGTAATAGGGCATTTCCCCATTACTGACTTTCAAAGCGTTTATTATTGGTAAAATTAAGGCGATCAATCCTATGATGATCAATCCCAGAAATCCTAATCCGAATAAAAGGATCAGCGGAATACATATGATGGAATATATAAACAAACTTATCTGAAAGTTCAGGATCATTTTTCCGTGCATATCCATTCCGGCTACTTTATCTTTTTGAGTTAGCCAAAGAATAAGGGGGACTATAAATCCGCCTATACCTGTAACCAGGTCTAATAACTGACTCAGGTGCGTCATGACTAACATTTGTTTGTCTTCTCTCATTTTTAATTTTTTGATGGTTATTGCTGGTGTCTATATAAAAGACGAGTAAAAATCAGCTTTGTTACAGAATTAGGCTTAGGAATGATTTCTTTTATAAATTTGCCACATGAAATTGAATGATACTATTGTTGCTCTTGCCACGCCTTCAGGTGCCGGTGCTATTGCTATTATAAGGGTTTCTGGACCCGAGGCCCTCAAAATTGTTGCTCCGCTTTTTAAAGCGAAAAGCAAAAAAGATCTTGCCGAGCAACCTACTCATACCCTGCACCTGGGAAATATAATGGATGGCGAAAGGACTATAGATGAAGTTCTGGCTTCCGTTTTTCGTGCTCCAAAATCCTATACCGGTGAGGAAACTGTGGAATTATCCTGTCATGGGAGTCCTTATATTCAGCAGGAGATCATTCAATTATTGATCAGAAAAGGATGTCGTTCAGCCGAAGCCGGGGAATTCACCCTACGGGCATTCCTGAATGCAAAAATGGACCTTAGCCAGGCAGAAGCTGTGGCCGATCTTATAAATTCTGAAAATGCCGCTTCTCACCAGATGGCCATGCAACAGATGCGCGGTGGTTTTTCAAATGAAATTCAGAAGTTACGTGAAGAATTATTGAATTTCGCATCCCTGATCGAACTCGAACTTGATTTTGCCGAAGAAGATGTAGAATTTGCCAATAGAGATCAATTCAGAGATCTGGTTTCCAGAATCCAGACAGTTCTAAAAAGACTGATCGATTCATTCGCAACAGGAAACGTGCTGAAAAACGGAATTCCCGTGGCTATTGTGGGTGAACCGAATGTTGGAAAATCGACCTTATTGAATGCATTGCTGAACGAGGAAAGAGCGATTGTTTCTGATATTGCCGGAACTACTAGAGATACAATTGAAGATGAAATGAGTATTGGAGGAGTTGGATTCAGGTTTATAGATACCGCTGGGATTAGGGAAACCAAAGATGTGGTGGAAAGCATCGGGATCAAAAAGACATTTGAAAAGATAAGCCAGGCACAGGTTGTAGTATACCTGGTAGACAGTTCACAGATCGCGGTAAACAGAGAAAGGCTTCAGGAGGTTAGAATTGAAATTGAAAAGATCAAGAACAAATTTCCACAGAAACCATTATTGATCATCGCCAATAAAACCGACCGACTTGCCCCTGAAGAAGTCGAGAACTTAAAAGTAAAGCTGGAAGATATTTCCAGTCATGCAGAAAGGGCTGAATTTCTCTTATTATCTGCAAAAACCAATCTTGGAGTTGAGGAATTAAAAGACAGATTACTGGAATTTGTAAATACCGGAGCACTTCGCAATAGTGACACTATAGTAACCAATTCAAGACACTATGCAGCCCTTCTAAAAGCCCTGGAAGAAATCAATAAGGTAGAAGACGGGTTAAACGCCGATCTTTCCGGAGACCTACTGGCAATCGATATCCGCCAGGCTCTGCATCATTTTGGTGAGATCACAGGTGAGATCACAAACGATGATCTTCTCGGGAATATTTTCGCGAATTTTTGTATTGGAAAATAAACAGAAGATTTTATTTGATACCAAATGACATCAAATAACACCAAATAATACTAAAATAGAGGCTTAAGAGCCTCTATTTTATTTTCATATTTTCCGAATCTAATTTCTTTTTACACCTTTCTTTACACTTAATTTACACCTCGTTGTTAAATTTCATCAATGAGGTGTATTTTTTTACACCTCAATATTTATTTTTCTTATATTTATAGAAATTAACCAGTTATGAAAATCAAACTCAAAAAGAAAAAATTAAAGACTGGAAAGTATAGCCTTTATATTGAATATTATAAAGGCTTCATCCAGAATGATAAAGGTAAGATTGAACATAATAGGGAATTTGAATATTTAAAAGAATACCTTATTATTGAACCAAAGACAACTAAAGAACGCCAAGAAAATGCTGAGGTCCTGTTGAGAGCCGAGCAGGTGCTATCAATCCGTAAGGCTGAATATGCACAAGGCAAATATGGTATAAAAGATAAAAATAAGGATAGACTACTCTTTATCACTTATTATGATAAACTTAAAGAGGATCGTTATGAAAGCAAAGGTAATTACGACAATTGGGATGCTGCTCAAAATCACCTTGAGGATTATATAGGTAAGAGAAAAATAACATTTGAAGATGTTGATGAAGATTTTGTTCTAGGCTTCAAAAAGTTTTTAAATCATAAATCCCGAACAAAATCGAATACTCCTCTATCTCAAAACTCAAAGTATACTTATTACAATAAATTTAAAGCAGCTTTACGGCAAGCTTTTAATGATGGCTATACGCGAAGAAATTTCGCTGCCACGGTCAAAGGATATGCCCAGGGTGAAACCTCCCGAGAGTATTTAACTCATGAAGAATTACAGGGGCTTGCTAAAGCCAGATGTAAACATCAAATACTAAAAAATGCATTTCTATTCAGCTGCTTAACCGGTTTAAGATGGAGCGATATTAATAAATTGAACTGGGCCGAAGTTCGAGATGAAGATGAAGGCTCCCGACTTATTTTTAAACAGAAAAAGACTGCCGGTCAGGAATACCAGTATATTTCAGGTCAGGCCAGGAATTTACTAGGAAAAAGAAGAAAAGAAAATGATCGGGTTTTTCAAGGTTTGAAGTATGGTGCACATTTTAATGCAGAAATTCTAAGGTGGTGCATGCGGGCCGGTATTACCAAGCATATTACCTTTCATAGCGCCAGACATACTCATGCAGTACTATTACTTGAAAACGGAGCAGATATTTATACGGTTTCAAAAGTACTCGGCCATAAAGAAATAAGAACCACTCAGGTATATGCTAAAATCGTAGACAAAAAGAAAAAAGAAGCAGCCTATTTAATTCCAGAGTTACAAATGGATTATGAATTTTGATATAATTACATATCTATCTTTCTTTGCATTTATATACGTCTATAGTCGTTTAGCTATTCATTATCTCCCCGTAATTTATTCACACTTTTTAAATGAAAATTTAAGCTTAGTCAATTCAGTAGAAAAACCAAGATTATTATTTCATTTTACTGGACTAAGTTTTATGCATTTGATGTCTAATTTTCATCATTCAAATCAAACTTCAAATTTGGCCGTCCAGCTTATAATAGTATTAGTCTATTTGCTAGGATTATATTTCTGCCTTACTTCCTGGAGAGAAAATTTTAAATCTTCTTTCTTAAAAAAAATAATCTCTAATTCGGATAAGTCTCCAAATAATTTCAATCTATCCATTTCGGATATTCATTTAACTCAATTATATAATGAAATGGTACGCTTTGATTTAATTGACCAGGAAGCAACTTCCCTACTAGATTTTAAAAACGTTTTACTAGAGGATTGGGGTAATAAACGCTCGAGAATTCATTTAAAAATGGACGGTCCTAGTTGCAGAGAATTTTATGATCACCTAATTAAAACATTTCCACACAATTCAATAACCTTGAAAAATCTATTTGTTACCTCTGGATTACTTATTAGACCTGATGGCAAGAAATACAATTATAACACGTTGAAAAATGCTCCTACCCGCTCTCCTATTTCTAAGCAACATGAAGCATTAGAAGCCATTTTTCAGAAGTTTAAATAAAGGCTTTTTATAGTTCCACTTTGAAAGCGGGTTCCATAATTAATTGCTCTTTCTGGGCAATACCAATCTTTTTTGCATAGTGTTTCCAATTACTTATTACAGATAAAATTTCTTCAATAATCTGATTCATATCATCTTCCCCTAAACGAAAATATTCTCCAACGCCTATGGCTAGATCTAAATCGAGTGCATTGTCGTCTGCATCGATATTCAATGCTAGTCCATCCTTTTCCACAGAAGGATTTATATCATAAGCCGGTGATAACTCCCATCCTTTTTCATTCATTATAAAGCCGTGATTTCTTAAATGATCATCAGTATTTGATACAGCGATATTAAAAATTAAACGGCGCCATAATTGATGTAAATTCTCCTCCACATTAATACCATAATTTTCAATTACATCAACGATATCAAGATAACTTGGACTAACATTTTTTAAAGATTCTTCGGTATTACCGGTCATTGTCATTGCTGAAGAAAAATGAATTCTTTGTCCGTCTTCACGATCGAACCTCTTTGTCAAAAATGTATGGTAAGGTCCTGTAATTTTTTCAATTTTCGATTCTGCCATTTCTATCCCACAATCAAGGGCTAGTCTATATGTTAGGAATTCCCATGCCCCCTTGTCAATTGTATCCGTTTTAGAAGGAAATTTTGCAATCCAAAGATCTCCATTTTTCCCTAATACATTGGCCTTTGGTCTGGCACCGCCAAGAGAAGATCCTGGAGCAATCAGTACAGCAAGCCATTGTCTGATAGTATTAGTTTCAGAATCACTTTCTATGTGATTTACCGCCTCCTGCAGATCGCCCAAAGAGGACCACGGCGGAGTTGGATTCTTAGTATCGTTATCTAAAAATGGTCCCTTCCTATCGGTCTTAAATCGTAAAGCCCCCATTCTACTTTCATCATAAACACCTAACAAGTAATCAATTTCATAGAGTTTGGGTATTTTTTCATTTCTAGATCTGGCCTCCTGTGCCGCCCTCCTCTTCATCAAAGTTTTACCCCATGTATCGGGCATACTATCTAAGAAAACTCCAAAATTTTCTTTATCTGTCGGATACTGAGGCCCGGAAAAAAAATTAATTTCAGGGTCCAGTAATTGATAAGAATTGCGCTTCAACCAATCTTTGTTGTACTCAAAGCTGAATGCCTTTTTGCCTTTAGCAAATTGTGTTGAAAGTACTCCGATCTCGGTGGGAGCTTCTAGTCCTTTCCAGTCGGCATACACGTATATATTGATTTTTCCTTCCGGCATAATTTAGAGTAAATCAAGGTCCTGAAGTTTACGACCAAGTTTATCATCATTTGCCAGATTAGCAAAATCCTTTTCAAGATTTAATACTTTCAGTACATTAAAATAGATACCTATTGCAACGGAAGGATCTCCCTTTTCTACTCTATGTAATGTTGCACGATGGATGCCCGCTCGTTCAGCCACCTGTTCAGCAGTTAGTTTTCTGCGTTTACGAGCAAGCTTAATATTTTCTCCTAATCCTGCGAATATCTTTTGATATCTCGGAAGAATTAATGCTTTTTTAGAATTCATATGTCGCTTATTTGCATCAAATATATATATTATGATATAAATAAACTACATTATGGTATATTTTTCACTATTAGAATGCAATGTTTTAAGGAAGGTCTTTCTTTTTCATAAATATACGAACTCCATTATCCCTATTATCCTCCTGCCACATATTTTCTCTTACATACCATTCAAATAGATTTGTATACCCAGCACGCATAGCACACCTTCCCTTTTATTTCACTTGCTAGTTTGGCTCCATGAATCGCTCATAAAGCGAAAATCAATCTCTAACTAATAACACTTTAATCATGGACTCATTACAAATACTTGAAAAACTTGACCGAATAGAAAATATGGTTCGCGCCAATAAGAATGTGTTAACCATTGAAGAGGCTGCGGAGTATACTGGTATCTCACGTAGCTACCTGTATAAACTAACTGCCAACGGAGACATTCCATTTTCAAAACCTCGTGGTAAAATGATTTACTTCTCAAGAGAAAAACTGGATGAATGGCTGCTATCCAGTCCCAGTAAATCAAAAGCTGAAATTCAACAGGAAGCGCTTAACTATACTTTCCGAAACAGGAGATAATTTTCTTGATCAGTTATGGACAGTAAACCACCAAATATCTATATGGTCGAGAATCCCAAGAAGAAAACCATTTACGATTATATGGAGGAATATTTATTTGATAAATACCAAATTCGATATAATGAGATAAGCCAGGATTTTCAAATCTCCCTGAAAAATTCTAAAAACTGGGAAGAACTTGAAGTTAATTCAGTTCTTATTGAATTGGCCAAATGTAATATTGAGGTTCCTCCCAATAAACTTGAGATCTTTCTAAGATCCTATGTTGTTCCGCATTTTAATCCTATTAGTAAATATTTTGAAGAATTAGAAGACTGGGATGGCCAAGATTATATTTCCAAATTATGTTCCTATGTTCCAGTTCAGGATTCTGATAGTTTTGCCTATCATTTTAAAAAATGGTTGGTTAGAACTATTCGATGTGCCCTGGAGGAAAGTTATTTTAATAAACAATGTCTAGTTTTAGTCCACAACCAACAGAATTCAGGCAAATCAACCTGGTGTCGCTTTATATGTCCTCCCCCTCTCTCTAAATATATAGCAGAAGACATTAGTAATGATAAAGATGCCCGAATTCAGTTAACCCGAAATTTTATTATTAACCTCGATGAACTTTCCATGCTAAACAAAAAAGACATAAATAGTCTTAAAGCATATTTTTCTAAAACATTCATAAATGAACGATTGCCTTATGACAGAAAAAATTCAACGCTATCTAGGACCTGTTCATTTATTGGTTCAACCAATCAGGCTAATTTCCTGAATGACGAAACAGGTTCTGTCCGTTGGTTATGCTTTAAACTTCTTAGGAAAATTGATTTTAATTATTCCAAGGAAATTCAGGTTAACCAGATTTGGTCACAGGCATATCATTTGGCCTATTCTGATCCTGATTTTTCTCCGGAACTAACTCTAAAAGATATTGAGGAAAACGAAGAAAGAAATCGCGAGTTTCGTCAGTTATCTACGGAAGAAGAATTAATCACCAAATATTTTGAACCGAGCCAGGATATAAAAGATTTTCATACCTCTTCCGAAATTCTAGCTAAACTTTCATGCCTCAATATAAGATTGAATGTAGTTTTTATCGGCAGAGCTCTGAATGCTTTGAACTTTCAACGAGTGAAACACCCTAAACGACAGGTCTATGGTTTCTTGACAAAACAATTGTTTACATCGAGCCCTTGGGAAATAACATAAATACTACTTACCTACTTACCTAAAGTTAGATCATCCCTTTTATGACAAGGCTTAAGACCAGGTAAGTAAAACTTAATTCATCTTACCTAAGTTACCTAAAACCTGGAATTTAGGTAAGATAGGTAACTAAAGGTAACTAGCATTTTTATTTGAAAAGCCTTGCTATGACTGGAAAAGGTAAGTAGGTAACTAAAATTATAGAAAAATGAAACTTCAAAAACTAACCTGTGAAAGAGCCCGCAATATTTGCATCGTGGAAACCCTCGCAAAATTGGGCCACTTCCCCAGTAGGAAAACGGAGAAAGAAGCCTGGTTTCTGAGTCCCCTTCGGTCAGAAACACAGGCCTCTTTCAAAGTGTCTTTAAAACTGAACCGATGGTATGACTTCGGAATTGGTGAAGGTGGGAATATCATTGATCTGGTGTGTCTACTATCAAATTGCAGCGTTGGAGAAGCACTGCAGTTTCTCTCGGATGAATTGCCTGTATTTAGCTTCCAGGGTACTATAACCGATACTTCAGAAAAGGAATGCGGTAATACCATCATACAAGTAAAACCGATCACCAAGAGCTACCTAAAGAAGTATGTAAGATCTAGAGGTATTTCCCTTGAAGTTGCCAGAAGCTACTGTAAGGAAGTCTGGTACGAATGCCGGGGAAAATCTTATTATGCCATCGGACTTCAAAATAAGGATGGTGGCTGGGAACTGCGCAGTCTCTATTTTAAAACTTCCAGTTCTCCTAAAAGCTATACCTACCTCCAGAATGAAAATGATAACCTGGTCGTCTGTGAAGGAATGTTTGATCTATTATCCATTGCTGAAATATATCCGGAGGAATTAAATGGTTCGGATATCATCGTTTTAAACTCGCTTTCATTTTTACAACAGATAACATCCTATTTCAAAAACTATACGTCGGTTGATCTCTACCTGGATAATGATCAATCCGGGAAGAAAAACGCAAAGAAATTATTTCAGTATTATCCCCACTTAAAAGACCAGAGTAATCGCTATAAAAACTATAAAGACCTTAATGAAAAACTAGCTTGTGGGTAGTCGATTTACAGTGGCCATAAATCGTTTTGAGTAGCAAAGCAAGATGTGTCATTGTCATGACAATCTTGCTTTGCGCCCGGAGGTTGCAAAGAAAATAAATATTAAAAATGAAACGGGAATACATCCAGATACGCTGCTCGATCTACGAGAAAAAGCTACTCAAAAAAAGAGCGGCCCGGGCAGGAATCTCCCTTTCAGAATATCTCCGGGCTACCGCTTTTAAAATCAATATCGTGGAACGATTAACTCCGGAACAAGTAGAATGCTACCAGCTACTGATCCAGTATAAAAACAATTTTATGCGAATCAGTAATATGTTTAAAAAAAGTGATCCCCGGCTGGCGAAAAATGTTGAAGATCTCGCTGAAGAAATTAGAACGCACCTTCAAAACTTTAAAAAATGATTGGCAAAGGACAGTCTATAGCAAGCACCAAGGCTTCCCTCGACTATGGATGGAATCAGGAAAAAGAAGCAGAAGTAGTTCTCAAACAACACCTGGCCGGTGATACGCCCGGGCAGATCACCGATGAGTTTAAGATCATTCAATCTCAAAATGACCGCTGTACTAAAAATACCCTGAGTTTTATAGTAAGTCCAACCATCAAAGACGGGAAGGAATTAAGCCACCAGGATTTAGAAAAGATTGCCCAGGGATTTATAAAGGAAATGAATCTCCAGAATAATCAGGCCATTGGTTTTGTCCATAAAGACAAGGAACATACCCATATTCACATCTATGCAAATCGTATCAGCTTAAAAGGGGAAGTTTATAAAGATAGCTTTATAGGAAAACGAAGTCAGATCGCCGCAGATAATGTAGCCAAACAATTAGGGCTAACCCGGGTAAGAGAAGTACAACAGGGAAAGCTACAGGAGTTAAAATGGCAGCGACTGGCCATTAAACATATCCATAACAAAGTTCTGGAATCAAGGCCCAAAACCCTGGATGAGTACATACAAAAAATGAATGCACGTAATGTAAAGGTCATTCCCAGTATCAACAAATCCAATCAGCTGCAGGGCTTCCGGTTCGAATATCAGGGCGCCAATTTAAAAGGAAGTGAGGTCCACCGGTCCATGAGTGGTAGTAAACTAATCGCAGAAATTTCTCAGAATAATTGTTACAGTAAACTCAGGGAAGTACCTAAGACTTTAAAGCTGGTGAATAACACCGTACAACTTAGCACAAACATGGCCAGTAAAATAGCTAAAGATCTGGCTAAACAGGTGATCAAGCGAGGACTTGATACCGGTATGGGTATGGGAATGGGCTACTAAATATTAATGAGTATGAAAAAACTAGATGAGATCATGGAACTGATGGCTGATGAAATGGCCGATTTTAAAGTTTCTATTTTAAAACTGGATTTATTATCCAAAAAGCTCAATAAAATGAGTATTCCTATCAGTAAAGCTGCTATTGATGAGAATCTAAAGAGCTTTCTTCAAAAACAGGAAGAGGCTGATGAATTAAAAAATGAATTATTTAGAGATATCAATATCCAGTTGGAAAGAGCCAGTCTGATCCCCAACTATATTCTTGTGTTATTTGGGAGTATTCTGATCCTGCTTTTATCCGGATTGGGATATTTTATTTACTCTTCCAAAATAACCGAAGGAGAGAAATTTCGGATCTATCGAACTATTTCTGAATCAAAACTTGAATCCTATCAAATCTTTTTCTCGGAAAATCTGGAAATAAAAGAAGGTTATTGCAATTGGCTGGAACAGTGGCATAAGTAAGTATGCCCCCTATGCTGTTTTTACTTTACGCTTAACTTTCCGTACACTATAAAAACAGCACAGGAACCACGCGCAAGGTTAGTTATGGGAGATATGGGGCCATAAATTGTGACTTCCTCGTAAAATAAATATTTGTGTTTGTTCCAGAACCAGATGGAATTTGTAAAAAGGTTCCATGCACGAAGAAAATAAAATAAGAAAGCCCACGCCGTTGTATATGCTTTACGCATTTAGTGAGTGCAACTAATGCCTCACATTACGGGTGTACAAGCACCCTCATAACCAAAACTTTAATCTATAATAAGTTCAATCCCGGCTTTCTCAGCCTTGTATTTTATTTTAGTGGTCAGCTCATAATAACTCCAATTTCTAGGACAAATTCCTCCTCTTTGGCAATGCCTATCTTATTTTCCTGGTTTATTAAAATTAGCGTTCCTGCTTGGTGTTTCACACAGAAATCAATTAATTTCCGGCTGTATAGGTGGAGGCGATGACTAACATAATTCTTTTCCTTTTCATGGAATCTTTGCACTGCTTTTGTTTTTCTTTTACGTCCTTGTCCTGATCTGGAAAAAGTAGCTCCTGCCTCTGCCCTTTTCCGTGCAGCCTGTATGGCTAACCTCCGATATAAAAACTCTTCCCTGGTACCAATGCTAAGTTTTGTCATTCCGATTTTTACAACAATCGGGTATTCAAGGGATAAAGAAGCCTGGGCAATAACATCCGGTTTCAGGGTATGCCTTTCCTTTTCAATTTCAAAAACCGCCAGTAAATAGGTTTTATTATCTTTCAGTTGAATCTGCGAGGCGCATAGCTTAGTTTCGCCTGCTACTAACCGCTCTAGCAATCTACGTTTATCGGTGTAATCTTTTCCTAAGTAGGTTTTCATAGGAACTGAAAATAAACGAAAACAGAATGCTTTTTTCTCTTCGTTATAGGTTAATCCACTGATACCTTCCATATCAAAAGGAAAAGCCAGATCTCTTTTGAAATTCATCAATGAAGCTTACAGATAACTTAACTAAACTAGTAACATTGTACAATTTTTGGTGATAATGATAGGTCGACTACCAGCTCAGACACCTGTTTCCTACAGCGTCCTGACGTATGACAGATGCTATTGGATCCCGATCATATATGAGATCGTTTGTATCATATAGTAGAAATGATCTTGGGTCAGTACATGACTTCCTTTTAAATCATAGGCATAAATTTCTTCATTTTTAATTGACATGATCCTATTTGATCAGAACGAAAACAACCGGTTCTAGTGGGGCATTCCACCATTAAAAAAAAATTTTCATTTTTACTTGGAGACTAATTTAAAAAAACAATAAAACTATTTTTGTATCATAGTTTCCTTTGTTTACCTTTGCGCCTGATTTCAGAAAAGCAGAAATTAAAAATAAAGTTTAAATGAAAAAAATACTGATATGTTTTCTTCTGGTAACGAGCCTTACTTCTGGGCAGGAACCAGTTATTTTAAGCCTGCCAGAGGCTGTTTCTTATGCTTTAGATCATAAAGCCGAAGCAGAAAAAGCACGTCTGGATATTATTAAGGCCAATGCGCAAATCGCCGAAGTAAGATCTAACGCACTGCCACATCTTAACGGAAGTGCAAATACATCTTATAATCCTCTTTTGCAGGAGAATATCCTGCCCGGGGAATTCTTTGGAAGGCCGGGCGAAGATATAGCTGTGGCATTTGGAAGAAAATGGAACTCGACTGCCACGGCGCAGTTGACGCAAACACTGTTTGACCAGGCGGTATTTACCGGCCTTAAAGCGGCTAAATCCACAAAGGAATTTTATCAACTGAATGCACAGCTTACGAACGAAGAAATTATTGAAAAGGTTGCAACTGCATATTACCAGGTATATCAAACCCTGCAAATGCTTGAAAATTTGGAGAGCAATCTGGAGCTAACAGAGCAAACTGTTGAAATCGTAAAAGGCCTTTATGAAACCGGACTGGCAAAAAAGATTGATTATGACAGAAGTAAAGTAGCATTGAATAATCTTATCGCAAACAGGCAGCGGATGATTAATGCCGTTGAGCTGAGTGAAAATACCTTGAAATTTATGATCGGGATGTCTATTAGTCAGGAAATAAAACTACCAGAACAAAATTTTCAGCCTTCATTGCTCCCCAATGAAAGTCTGGAAATGACTGAAAGAACAGAGCTTCAATTGTTGGCAAAGCAGATCGAGCTTTTAAACTGGCAGAAAAAAGCGACCCTTGCCGAATATTATCCTTCGGCATCTCTTTCCGCTAATTATGGCTGGCTTGGCCAGGGTGATGAGGTACCCCTTTGGAACGGTGAAGATAAAGGCGTTTTCTGGTCGGATCTTGCATCTGTTGGAATTAACATCAGAATTCCCATTTTTAACGGTTTTGCTACCAAATCCAAGGTAAAACAAAACCAGATCGACATTGAAAAGGCGCAGGCAGATTTCCAGGAAACAGAACTTGCGTTACAACTGGCCTACAGCAATGCTGTGGCACAGCTAGAGAACAGTTTTCTCACGATCGAAACCCAGGTAGAAAATGTAGAGCTTGCGCAGGGAGTGCTCGAAGACAGCCAAAACAATTATGAATTGGGACTGGCAAGCTTAAATGACATGCTTGATGCTGAAAGGGATCTCGCCGAAGCAAAAAATAACCTAACCAATGCCCGCCTTGATTATAAATTAGCCGAAGTGGAGCTATTAAAGTCACAGGGGAAACTAGAAATACTAAAAGAAAATAAGCTTTAAGATGAAAAAGAAAACAATCATAACCATTGTAGTGCTAATCGGCGTCGCCGTAGCTTTCTTCCTGATCCTGCAAAACAATAAAAAAAACAATGAAGAAGAACTGGAAATAGTTGCTCAGAAAAATTCAGAAGTAGCTGTAAGAACTGCCACCGTTCAAAAAGAAAGCCTTAGTGGAATGTTCACTGTAAATGGTACTTATGAACCTCAGACAAGGGTGCAGATTTCAGCCGAAATGAATGGACAGGTTGTGGCAATTTATGTTGAGGAAGGAAGCCGGGTCAAAGAGGGACAGGTTGTAGCAAAGCTTTCTGGTGATAAGACTAATGTAAACGTGACTAATGCAAAAGCCAATCTTGATAATGCCATTTCCAGTTTGAATAGGTTCGAAGCAGCCTTTAAAACAGGAGGTGTAACCGCAGCACAACTGGACCAGGCGAGGTTGCAGGTAGAAAATGCGAGAGCACAGTATCAATCTGCACAAATAAGCTCCGGAGACACCAACATCCGCTCCAAAATCAGCGGAATTGTAAATGAAAAAATGGTGGAAGTAGGAATGGTTGTAGCTCCGGGCAATCCAATCCTAGAAGTAGTGGATATTTCTTCCCTTAAATTACGCGTAGAGGTAGATGAAGCTTTGGTAAGCCAGTTACAAAGGGGCGACATTGTAAAAATGGTACCCAGCGTGACCAAAGATACCATTAGTGGGAAGATCAGTTTCATTGCGCCTGCCTCTAATGGAGCCCTTAAGTTTCCTGTGGAAATTACTGTGGACAATTCCGGAGGAAATTTAAGAGCAGGAATGTATGCTACTGCAGTGTTTAACGAAGCAGGGCTGGATAACATTTTGACTATCCCAAGAAAAGCATTTGTTGGTAGTGTAAGTGATAATAAAATATTTCTTGTAAAAGATAGTATCGCACATCTTACTACCATTAAGACAGGTATAAATTATGGCGATAAGGTTCAGGTTACCAACGGTCTTTCAGAGGGTGACGTGATCGTGACCAGTGGACAAATCAATCTTACTGACAATGCAGCGGTGAGAATCATAAAATAAAGAAAAACAAATGAAATTAGCAGAAGTATCTATAAAAAGGCCCAGCCTTGTAATTGTAATGCTCGCATTACTAATTATTGGTGGTCTTTTTAGCTATAGCCAACTCAGCTATGAGTTGATCCCAAAATTTGAAGTAAAGGTGGTTACCGTCATGACCGTTTATCCCGGTGCAGCTCCTGCCGAGGTGGAAAACACCGTATCCCGTAAAATAGAAGATGCAGTGTCTTCCCTTGAGAGCATTAAAAAGATCCAGTCGAAATCTTTTGAAAGCCTGTCGTTGGTGACTATTGAATTTGAAAACGAAGCGGATGTCGATTTTTCGCTCAATGAAGCACAGCGAAAAATAAACGCCATTCGCTCTGATCTTCCTGATGACGTAGAGGAACCTTCGCTCTCACAGTTCTCAATTTCAGATCTACCTATAATGAGTATGGGAGTAACCGCAAATCTCACAGAAAGTGAACTTTATGATCTAATTGATGAAAAAATAGAACCTGCCTTTTCACGGCTTCGGGGTGTCGCACAGGTGAATCTTGTGGGAGGACAGGAAAGAGAAATCAGGGTAAATTTGGATCCTGACAGGCTTCAGGGTTACGGGCTTACCGTTCCAATGGTGCAGCAAATAATAAGTGCTTCAAACCTGGATTTTCCTACTGGAAACCTTACCACCAGAGAGAATACTACGCTTATCCGGCTCTCTGGAAAAATTCAGTCTGTAGAGGAATTGAGAAATCTTACAATAGCTTCTCAAAACGGACAGAATATTAAACTTTCTGATGTTGCCGAAGTTCAGGATACGCAAAAGGAAGTAGAAAAGATTGCACGTATTGATCGTCAAAATACCATTTTACTTCAGGTTCAAAAACAAACCGATGCGAATGCGGTGACTGTAAGTGAACTTGTGCAGGAGAAAATTGATGAAATGGAGCAGCAATATGCCGAGCAGGGAGTACAGATAACAATAGCAGATGATTCTTCAGAATTTACACTTGAAGCGGCAAATTCAGTAATAAAAGATTTATTTATCGCTATTGCACTTGTAGCATTCATAATGCTTTTCTTCCTGCATAGCTATCGAAATGCCCTTATCGTAATGGTTTCCATTCCTACTTCGCTTATTGCCACTTTTATAGGAATGTATTTGATGGGATACACCCTCAACCTGATGAGCTTACTCGCACTTTCCCTGGTAGTGGGAATCCTGGTGGATGATGCCATTGTGGTTATCGAAAATATTCATCGCCATATGGAGATGGGTAAAAATAAAATCCGTGCCGCATATGACGGTGCTTCAGAAATTGGGTTCACGGTAACAGCGATCACCCTGGTAATCGTGGTGGTTTTCCTCCCTATTGCGATGAGTACCGGCCTTGTGGCAAATATTATTGCGCAGTTTTGTGTTACGGTAATCATTGCGACCCTCTTGTCCCTATTGGTTTCCTTTACGGTGGTGCCATGGTTATTTTCCAGATATGGAAAACTGGAGCTTATAACCGATAAATCTTTCTTCGGAAAGATAATAAATAAGTTCGAAGCAGGGATTTCCTGGTTTACTGCAGAAGTAACAAATATCCTGAACTGGTCTCTTGACAATAAAATTAAGACTTTTCTGGTAGTGATTGGTTTATTTGTAAGTTCTATTGCTCTTGTTGCAATGGGCTATATTGGATCTGATTTCTTTCCGGAAACAGATAGGGGAGAGTTTCTTGTTCAGTTAGAAATTGATAAAGATGCCTCCATTGAAGAAACCAACTTTATCACTCAACAAGCAGAAGCTTATCTGCAGGACATGCCACAGGTGGAGAGTCTTCTTACCACAGTTGGCCAGTCCAGTAGTGGAGGAATGGGCGCTGCGCAGGCTACCACTAATAAATCTGAGATCAATGTTACTTTAGTTGACAGATCTGAAAGAGAAGATAAAACCAATGTCTTTTCCGCTAAATTACAACGTGATCTTGAGCAGAAACTAGTGGGTGCTGAAGTAACTGTCGTCCCTGTGGGAATAATGGGGGCCCAGGCAGCCCCACTCCAAATGACTGTTACTGGTAATTCATTTGAAGAAGCTTTCGCCTATGCCCAGGCTGCTGAGGAAGTCTTACGGACTGTGGATGGTGCCACCGAAGTGGAGACAAGTGTGGAAGATGGTAATCCTGAAATCTCGGTAAGTGCAGACAGGGATAAAATGGCTTCCCTGGGATTAAATGTAGCCACAATTGGGCAAACTTTGCGCACAGCGTTTAGTGGCAATACAGACAATAAATTTAGAACCGGAGACAACGAGTATGACATTAATATTATTTTTGATGAAGCAGCGAGAAATGATATAGAAGATGTAAGAAATATCCAGTTTGTTAATAACAGTGGACAAAGGATCAACCTAGCCCAGTTTGCAGATATTAATTATGAATCAGGCCCTTCCCTGCTTGAACGTTACGACCGTTCGCCCTCTGTAACCGTTTCGGCACAAACAGTAGGTAAAACGACGGGAGCAGTGGCCCAGGAGTGGGAAGAAAAACTTGGGAATATCGAGCAGCCTAAAGGTGTGGAATGGACCTGGGGCGGAGATATGGAACGCCAAAGCGAAGGTTTTGGTACGCTGGGAATTGCCTTACTGGCAGCTATTATGTTGGTGTACATGATCATGGTGGTACTGTATGATGATTTCGTGAAGCCGTTTATAGTGCTGTTCTCTATTCCTCTATCCTTCATTGGAGCATTATGGGCACTGGCTCTTACCAACCAAAGTTTAAACATTTTCACCATTTTGGGGATAATAATGCTTATTGGGTTAGTTGCTAAAAACGCGATTTTACTGGTAGATTTTGCCAATCATAGGCTGGACCATGGAGAAAAAATAAGAACAGCTTTAATCCAGGCAAACCATGCGAGGCTGCGTCCAATTTTAATGACGACCATTGCCATGGTTTTCGGGATGCTTCCTATTGCACTGGCCTCGGGAGCGGCTGCGGAGATGAATAATGGTCTGGCAATTGTAATTATTGGAGGATTATTATCATCGTTATTCCTTACCCTGGTAATCGTACCGGTGGTATATATGATTTTTGTACGCCTGGAGGAGAAATTCTCTTCTAAAGAGGAAAAGAATTATGAGGAGCTGATGGTAGCAGATTATGAGCACATTCATCCTGAACAGGAATTAGAATTTGATTAAAGTGCAATAGCTGACTGTTAAAGGGCAGTCAGCTCCTTTTTGTACTAAAGCATAAAAAGGAATATTTTTATAAAACCAATTACCTAAATAAAATTTTTAAAACCAGAACAAATGGTGAAAGATATTGAATTACTAGAGAAGGTAGCAGATCTTTTCATCTACTACGGAGCCAAGACAGTGACCATGGATGACATCGCCCAGGAACTAAAAATTTCTAAAAAGACGTTGTACCAGAAATATAAAAATAAGGAAGTTCTGCTGGAAGAGGTGCTAACCTATAAGTTGGAAAAAGTTCTTTTAAAGATGAGAAATCTAGATGAAACCATAGATAACGCCGTGGAAAGGATGTTTGCCAGAGATGAGGATATTGAAAGAGCTTCAAGAACTAACGATTCCATTATGCTAAGGCAGCTAATAAAATATTATCCTGAGATATTTAATAGACACATGCTATATTTTTCTGAAAAGCTTTCGGAAATTCTTGTGCATAATATTGAAAGAGGTAGAAAACAGGGACTCTACAGGGAAGATTTTGATGCTAATCTATATTCAAAACTTTATTTTCAATTAACGATGACCTATGATAATTCACCCTTTTTGGATACCACTGAAATATCCAGGGCCCACTATCAGCATGAATCGTTAATGTTTTATATGAATGCTATAACTAATGAAAAAGGTAAGGTAAAAATGAAAAATATTATTTCTTAGATCATCTAAGTGCCAAAAAACCGCTAAGAAATTTAATTTTCGATAATGTAAGCTTAGCCTTAGCCTATAGTGAGTATCTATGAGCTCAATTTCCATCTTTTGTGACTCCATAACCATAATTCAGGACTTTTTCTTATGGAACTTTCCAAAAGTTTAATATAATTATCTATAATACTGCTTGTCTCCGTCTTTTCGACAATATGAAACTGTAACTCGTAATGTCCTCTTTTTATTTTTCTAAAATTTGGAAAAACCACGGCGGGTCCAGTTCTATCGGCGATTTTTTCTGCACCGGTCAAAAAAGCTGTTTCCCTATACATAAATTCTTTCCATATTTTTGCCTGTTTTCGTTTGGGGCTTTGATCCCCTATTATACAGTTCATTACGGATAGGTTTTCATTCTTCTGTCTTATGATAGTCCTGTATCCTTTTTTCGCCGCTATACATTTTACCCCGAATCGTTCTCTTATAGTTAAAAACAGTTCATTGAAATATCCATTTTTTAATGGTTTGTAAAAAGTATATGAAGGAATTTGAAAATATATTGGCAAGTAAACTAACCACTCCCAATTTCCCTGATGTGCGGCATACATTAATATACTCTGGTGCTTTTTCTGAAAATCTAGTAACAATTCTGGATTACGTATAATTAATCGCTTTTTGATTTCTTTTTCACTTATTGTAAGTGTTTTAATAGCTTCTACTGCAATATCACAAAGATGGTGATAAAATTTCTTTTCGATTATATTTATTTCGTATCCAGTTCTTTCTGGAAAAGCATTTACAAGATTATATCGAACTACCTTTTCTCTATAGCTAACAACTTTATAAACAATAATATATAAAACATCAGATATGAAATATAAAATAGGCATTGGTAATAGGGAGATCAAATAAAAGGGGAAAAATTTTAGACGGGCAATGTATGTTAACTTCATATGATTGAAATATTAGTATTTTTAAATCCTTTCTAAGCTAATAACCATGGTTTTCCATATGATTTAATATCCTTTATTAATATTCAGTTTGACCTATAATCATCGTAATGATAGAATATCCTTTGGGTATTTTTTCAAATCTTTCTAACAAATTCTTTCAATTTTTGATTAAAAAAACTTATTTAAAAAATCAGAAAGTCCCAATTAATCCTACTCTTCCTAAACCTATATTAAATTTCCAGCTTATACTATTCTTAAAACCTTGACCGTAATCTCTTTTTGTGTTTAGATAATTATCTATCGTATCAACTACCAAAATACTTATGGCCATGCTGAGTCCCACATCCGTTAGCCAATGAGCTCCTGCCCAAAGCCGCGAAACTGGGGCTATCATTCCCACTCCGTAAATTGCTGCTTTTAGTAATGGATTTTTAAATTGTTTACCTATAGCATAGGCTGTGGTAAAGGAAAGAATGGTGTGTCCAGAAGGGAAGCTATGGAAACCACCTTCTTTGCTAAAGGGCTTGAAAGAACCTTTGCCTTCTCCGGCACCAGGACGGCCTCTTCCTACAGTTATTTTAGAAATGGTTTGAATAAGGCCAGCTGTAGAGGCTGCTGAAATTAGCAAAACCCCAGTTTTTCGTATTTTTTGGTTTTTCGTTATCAAACCGTACAGATACACTACTCCATTTATTGCGTAATTATTTTGTGGACTGCCATAATACCAGCCGAAGTCTTTTATTATTCCTGGAATATCTTTTTCTTGATTTTCAAACCATATATTAGACTCTTCGTCAATTAGATACAATGCTCCTGTACCTATTATTATAATTCCAGCTGTCAGAAAATTGTTTTTTTTCCATTTCAAAGGTTTTGTGTAGGTGGTAGTTAGTCCATTGAAAGTACTGACTCCATCATATTTTAAAAGTTCCAGTGTAGTAGGAAGGCTGTCATTTTTTTTATTTTGGCTAAATAATAAAGACTGAAATGCCAAAAAAGCGATAAGGTATATTTTTTTCATTTATCTAAATTTTTATATTTATTTGTGTGGCGTCTTACACTAAATACCTCTATCGGTGACTCACGACCTTCCAAATTTTTTTGACCCAAAGAAGTTGTATGATACCTGTTTTGATCCTGGATAGAATTTTTTACCTCTCCGGAAATTAACAATGAGCTATCGTAGCTTTTACAAAGGTTTTCTAGCCTTGAAGCAACATTCAAAGTATCGCCATGATAAGCCAGTTCCCTTTTAACATCTCCTACTTCTATAACTGTAACCATACCCATATGTATTCCAGCTTTAAAAGTAGGAACCTCTCCAAATTGTTTATAGTAAAAATCCTCTCTAGAATTAAGTTGATCTTGAACTGAGAAAAGGAAACCTATTGGAGAGTTACCTTGGAATTTTTGAAGTGGCCAGCTAATTACGATTTCATCCCCCACGTATTGATAAATTTCGGCATGATATTCCCTGACAATTCTATTTATATCCAGAAAAGAATGCTGAATAAGTGAACTATATTTTAGATGGCCCAATTCTTCGGCTAATCTCGTGGATGAGTTTAAGTCCAAGAACATAAAAACCCTCTCTTGCTCTCGAGGAAAGCGGAATGTACCTAGAATCATATACCACAAATAGCCTGGGCCGAATTTAGAAGCTATTTGATTGAAGAAACTGATTACGAGTGTCATCAAAAAAGTATATATCAATAAAATATATTCAATACGTTCTCCACTTTCTTCTAAGATTATTGCAGATAATGAATTTTTCTCTATAAAATAGTTCGAAAAAACCTCACTTGCAGATCTAATAGCAATTACAAGTCCCGCAAGTAGACAAAAGTAAATGAACCCTCCAGCCAGAATATTTAATCCTAATGAGTGATTTCGATGATAAATTTTTGTAAGTAAATGATCCAACAAAGCCAACGATGTTCCAAAAATAACTCCTATTAAAACTGTAAATTTAACAGGGGGATCTCCTACTGGTAGCTCCTGATTAATTTCCAATTTTTGGCCTATCACACTGTACATTGCAAGTAGATTTTGATGGGCAATGAACATTAGGAGACTGTAGGAAGCTATCCAAAAAACTATATATTTAAGAATTTTAGATAAAAGGGGGTTGCTATGAATCAAATAAATAAAATCAATATTATAGTTTTGTTTCATAAAATCTATTTTAATATAAAGGACAAAACCTACCTAAGCTGCGCAGGTTTTAATAGTTGAAGGTCGGTTGACCTGATAATATATCCAATCCGGAGCATACTTCTATATTTGTCAAAAGCAATCAAATTTTCTCCATAGCCATTAAACCATTCCAACATAATGTACTGATTCGTTCTTTTAGCTATTGAATAAATCAAGCGACTTCTTAAGCTTCCTTTCCAGTTCCATTGATTACCCTTTTTAGCATTGAGTTCCAATTGTAAATCATTACTAATATTATGAACCAAATTTATTTCACCATATCCTATATATTTTATTAGCTTTGGATTATCTGATTTATAGGAGAATGGAAACCAGGTCTTTATACTTAAAAGTGTTTTCTTGCTAATTCGTGTATGGTAGCTAAGGGATATACTGTTCCAACTCCTAGAATAATAACTATCGCGACCATTAGACTCATGCTCAATTTTAAATTCTGTAAGACCAACCAGTTTATCACCGTTATTGAACAGAGGTTTTCCAAAACCGATTCCTGGATTAAAATTTACTTCCTGAAACGGACTGGAGAATGCATATACATCCCAAAAAGACTTTTGGGTGTACGTAATAAACAACTGAGTATTAAAAGGCAATGTATGCCTTGTTATTAATTGCTTAAAACTTATCTGGTATTTGGCATCTGCAGTTTCTTTAGAAATTCCTGTATGGGTGGGAACTCCTGTTATAAAATAAGTATCCTTATAGATTGAAAATGAAGGAAATATAGTATCTTTTAATTCATCTCTCGTAAGACGCTGAGATTGGACCTGGTGAAAGGAAAGTAGCGCTATAATGGTCGTGTAAAAAGATAATTTGAATGATATAGGCATCTTAAATGCATATTTAATTGTGGCTAAACATGATAAATTTTTAATTGAAATTTTGATAGTGTTCAGAATATTTATCTTCTAAATTATCTGTAACAAACAAGTATTTAGATTCTGCCAGTTTATAATTAGCATAAGCATTTATATATTCCGCCTCAGCTTCTTCTTCCTGTTGTTGAGCATCTAATAGATCGGTCAAATTATTTAGGCCACTATTGTAATTATCCCTTTGAACTTTTAAATTCTCGTTGGTATAGTACAAATTTTCTTGAGCATAATTAATTTGCTTGTAGGCATCGATAAGATCATACCAGGATTTCATAATACCAATTTTAAGCTGGTCTTTTTGCTCTTCCAGATTATTTTGAGCTATTTTTTCCTGAAGTATTTTTTGCTGAACTTTTTCCTTTCCTGCTCCCCACCAATCGGAAATTGGAATGCTTACCATTCCCAACCCAATAGGCTTAAACTGGCCAGGAAGATTATTGGAAAACGATCCAAAATAGGCGGCATTCACACCCACTGAAACTTGTGGTAAAAGATCGGCTTTAGTTATTTTTGTCATTAATCTGGCGGCTTCAACCGACTTTTCGATAAGTCGGTAATTATCATTGCCGGTCAAGTCTAAATCTGGTTCAGAATATTTAAGCTGTGGTGGGTTTACTTGTCTCAAAGTATCTATTGCAACCGTAGTAGTATCATAAATTTTTCCTACATATAAGCCAAGGTCCAATAATGCCAGTTTCCGCATATTCGCAAGTTTACTTTGTTGTAAAAGCACACGACTACGATTTGTTCTCACTCTTAGTAATTGATTTTTTGCAATAAGTCCGGCTCCTAACAGGTCTTCTTGTTGTTTCAACAATTCGGTGAGGTATATTTTGCTTGCTTGTATGGACCTTAGTTGTTCCTGTACCTTTACTAATTGCCAATACTTATCTTCGGTTGTATAAAGTACAGAATCTATAGACTGCTCTGCCTGTATTGTCTTGGTTTCCACTTGTAAACCTGCTAAATTGCTTGAGTTCCTAACTTTCCCGCCCGCATAGATTATTTCTGTTGCCCCAGCACTGGCCAGATAGATATTATCAATACCAATAGGTAATATATTCTGGATAGGATCTATAATATTGTTGTTAAATCCGTAAAGAACGGTCCCCTGTCCATTAATTTGGGGAAAGTAATTGGCAATTGCTTCACGTTTAGCTGCTTCAGCCTGTTCAATTCTTATTTCTCCGTTTTTTATACTATTACTATGAGATACCGCAGTTTTTTTAACCTCCCCCAGATTTAAGGTTTCCTGTGCAAACAAGCTTCCGAAGGATAGAAAGCTTAACAGGCTGCAAGCTATGATATAAGAACTATGCTTTGGATTCATATTTTCTATAGTTATATTAGGAATTCGCTTGATTTTCTTGGGATGCTTCACTTTCATTTTTTTTATTTCTGAAAAACAACCAGTACAATACCGGTAAAACAAATAATGTAAGCACCATCGAAACCATTAAGCCAAAAGCTATTACTGTACCTAAAGGCCCCCATAAAGTGGATCTACTAAGGATCATAGGAGTCACACCAACTGCTGCTGCAGAAGAGGTAAGGAAAATAGGTCGCATTCTTCTTTTGGCAGCCTGGGCAGCAGCTTCGAAAACTGAATACCCGTGATCTCTTCTTAATTCATCTGCAAAATCAATAAGGATAATACCATTTCTAACCACAATTCCACAAAGTGCTAAAAGGCCTAAGAAAGATGTAAACCCAAAAGGATACTGCATTAACAATAAGCCTAATGCTGCCCCAAATATGCTGAGTGGCATGGTGATAAAGCTTAAAACCGCATATGTAAAAGATTTAAAGTGCCAAAGCAGGATAAGGAAAATAATGAAGATGCTTATTAATAGAGAAATGCCCATAGGTAGTAGATTTTCCTGGGACATTTCGTATTCACCGCCGTAACCAATTGTAATATTATCAGGAATTTCTAATTCTTCTATTTTTGGGCGTAATTTTGCGAGCACTTCATTGGCAACAGCTCCTTTAGCAATATCTATCCGTACCGTTAAACATCGTATTCCATTACGTCTCACAATTTGTTCCTGTTCCCAATCGGGTTTGATATTCGCAATTTGCCGTAGGGGAATACTTGTACCTGTTCTAGGTAAAATTATTGCTAATTCCCTTATTGTTGATACTTTTTGGTCGGTTGGGTTCTTAGATTTTATCTTAACGTTTATGCCATATTCATCATCCCAGACTTGTGTTGCTATTAGTCCCTCCATATTCATAGCAATAGTGTTGGCAATATGTTCTCGTGTTAGGCCTACACGGGACGCTTCTTCTTCTTTAATATCAATAGAGATGGTTTGCTGAATTTCACCATAATTAGTCCTGGACCAAATGGTTTGTGGGGTTTTGCGAGAAAGGTCAATAATCTTATTTCCATACTCCTTTAGTCTATTGACATCTTCTCCAAAAAGCCGAACTTCCACCTGTGCCGGTTTCGCTATCATATTAAGTTGCTTCATTCTTAAATATGCATTGGGAAACATGTTGGCGTATTTCGCATCATATTCTTTAAGCACTTCTACTGTAGCATCATCTGAGGAGGTGGTAACCAAAACTTGGGCATAGTTCTTTGCTGGAAGATTTGGGGCATAGACCATATGAAAACGTGGCGAACTTTCACCTATAAAACTTGTATAATCTTCAACGCGCTCATCTTTTGCAAGAATCTTTTCAAATTCTTCAACTACGCTTTGCGTTTCTTCAAGGCTGCTATTTTTAGAAAGGTAGACCTCTACGGCAAATTGATTTCTTTCGATTACCGGAAACAATTCTTGCGACAAATTGGAGAAAAGAAATATACCTATAAGCACTGATGCTATTCCTGCAACAAGCGTAAGTTTATAGTGTTTCATCGCTTTTTCCACACTCCTATCAAAAATATTTTGCAAGCGGTCTAACAAAGATTTTTTCTGCTCTTTTTGATTATTTTTTTTGTTCTGCAATCCTTTTTTAATGAATAAGGTATTAAAATAGGGTACAAGCAATACAGAGATGGCGAGTGAGAGAAATAATGCGATCATTATGGTATATGGAAATGTGCTAAGGAAGTCTTTTGCGGTTCCCGACATAAAAAACACCAAAGGTAAAAAGGTAGCAGATATGGCCAGTGTTGCAGTAAATACAGAGGGGAAAAGTTCTAAGGCACTATTCTTTGCCGCTTCCCAAACAGATTGTCCTTCATCTAATTTTTCTACGTGATTATCAATTACAACAATGGGATCATCTACTACTATCCCTAATACAATAATTAGTGCTGCAAGGGTAACGGTATTTAGTTCCATTCCCAACATATACATAAGTGCAAGTGTAGATAAAATAGTAATAGGGATAGTTGCTGCCGCAACAGAAGCTATCCTAAAAGGCAGCAAAAACAAGGTAACGATGACCACTCCTAAAAGGGCATAGCCAAATTCTTTTAAAAAATGGCTTATAGCATCTTGTACAACACTGGGCTGATTAGCAATTTTCCTTACTTGGATATCTTCTGGAAGCTGATTTTTAATTAAATCAAGTTTTTCATCTATCCTATCTCCAAACTGGACAATATTGTTGCCCGAAGCCATCTCTAAAGTGATGATCATTGCTTTTGTTCCGCTCGTGGTTATAAATGAATTTGGGTCTTCATACTCTCTTTTTACTTCAGCAATATCTTTGATCCTGACAACTCTGCCATCTTCACCGGTACTTACAATGTGATTAGCTATATCTGTTATGTTTTCTAAAAAAACGTCCATATGAATGGGCCTATCAAACCCTGGTGACTCTAAAGTTCCACTTGGCCTTACAGTACCTTGTGATTGTAGGCTCTGCATTAACCCTCCTGGACTAATACCGTATTGTGCTAACTCATTTTGATCTATATATATAGCAATCTGCTCTGTAAGGCCTCCGGAATGGCTTATCTTGGCCATACCCTTAACCTGGCGGAGTTTATCTTCAATTTCTTCAACATGTAGCTGTAGATCTTTATAAGGCCTCGTTTTAGATTCCACCGCTATAATCATTGCGGCCGTACTTCCAAAATCGCTGTTAACAAGGATACCCTTAACGCCGGGTGGCACTTCTCGTTGTTGAAAAACAGGAACGTCGTTTTTTAGCTTATTCCAAAATTGCGAAGTCTCGTCTGGCCCTACTCGACTGTCTATTTCTACATAAATATACATTGCCCCATCCTGTGAGTAAGAATAGGTTTTTTCTTTATCTACTTCATTGTAACTAAATAGAAAAGCTTCCACTTTAGCAGTAAGTTGCTCTTCAACTTCTTCTGAATTGGCACCGGGGTAAAATCCCATAACCAATCCTTGCCTAATGGTAAACTCCGGAAACTCGTTTCGTGGCATATTGAATAAGCCTAGCAGGCCAATCACAACAAAAACAAAAGCCAGTGCCACGGGAAAAGCTTTGTTCTGCATCGCCCATTCTATTATAGAACCTTGTTTTTTCATAAAATAAGGGGCTTATTATTTATTAACAATATTTACCGGTGTATTTTCGGTGAGTTTGTGATAACCAGAGGTTATAAGCTGTTCGCCATTTTTTAAACCTTCTGTAATGGCTATACCCTCGTCAGTTAATTTTCCGGTCTTTACAATACGCCTTTTGGCTTTATTTTGATTATTGACTACATATACGAAGTTTTCATTTCCATCGGTTACAGATACGGTTTCTACCGGTACTATTATGGTGGCAGAGCTCTCTTCTTTAGCTTCTAACTTTTCTAAAATAGAAACGGTGCAAGTCATCCCAGGTTTAATTTTTCCGGTAGGATTATTAATACCTATTTGTGCTGTATATGTGGGGTTAGAACTATCTGTCTGTACAGATATTTCCGTAATTTCACCCTCATATTCTTTATTTAACGCATCTACTTTTACTACGGCTTTGTCCCCTTTTTCATACTGGTTAATCTCGTCATCAGGAATAGGGATAATTGCTTTAAGCATATCAATATTAAAAAAATAGACAACAGGTTGGCCGGGTGAGGCCAAGTCTCCTGCTTCCATCATTTTTTCCCCAACATAACCACTAAAAGGAGCCCTGATGCTGGTGTGTTTTACATTTTGATAGCTTGCTTCTGCAGCAGCTTGTGCTTGTTGGTAATTAGAGCGGGCCTCTACCATTCTAACTTCTGCAATACTTCCTTTTTCATACACTTCTTTTACCCGGGCATAATTATCCTCAGCCAGATCTGCCTGTGCTTTTTGGGTTTCATATTGCTTTTGATAAGTTGTAGCATCTATACTAGCGATGAGATCATTTTGTTTAACATATTCGCCCATCTTAACCGGGAATTGCTCGATAGTTCCAGATACCTGAAAACTAAGCTTCACATTTTTATCTGCAGCTATCCTTCCTGTAGCAGATAAGACATTACTATTATTTTTGAATGACTGCTCTCCAACAAGGATTGTTTTTACGTCGATAGGTTGAATTTCTTGTGTTTTTTCATCTTTTTTACAAGCTTGAAATATTATAAAAGTGATGCAGAGCAAAAGAATGGGATAAAATTGACGCATACGTTTAGCTAATAGTGAGTTTAATTTATTGATCATATTTTAGACCTTTTATAAGCAGGCTAACCAGCCACTGTAATCTAATATCCATATTGTCCACGGTACCATATAGGAGCATTTCTTTTTCTAAACTATTGAGGGCAGTACCCATGGCCATTGCCAAAAATTTAATATCATCATCGCTTATAGATGCGATTTCATCATTCTCCAAAGCCCAAGTAAGAATGTTTGTGAAGATTTCATTTTCTAAATGCCTTATTTTAAAATATATTAAGTTATTGAGGTGGGGATTCTGTTTTATATCTTCAACTAAAAATCTATATCCTTCTATTTTTTTGAATAGGCTATTGAGTTTACCGGCGACATATCCTGTTAAATTTTCCTCAATGCTGCGAGAGGGAGCAATTTTTGTTTTAGCAGGCTGTATAATAGTTAAATATTCAAGTAAGGCAACTTCCTCAAAGACTTCTTCTTTATTTTTAAAATAATAATAAATAGTACTTCTTCCTTTGTTAGATGCATTTGCAATATCACTCATCGTAATTTGGCTGAAACCACGCTCTTTAAATACATTTTTTGATGAATTTATAATATGTGCCTTTATTAAGTCGTTGTTCATTTGACAAAATTTATAAAATTGTCTAATTTTAGACAAATATAAATATATTGTCGAATCAATGGATTTTGATCGGAGAATATCTTTAACTTTATTATGCCTTGAAGTTGGTAATTCCTGAATTATTTGAAACAATTAACTATAATAGGTTTTTAAAAAGCCTGCGATGAATACTATAAATTAAATAAAATGACCCGATTGGAGGAGATATTGGAGGTTGCATGTAAACTCTATTACCAGCAAGGTATAAAATCAGTCTCTATGGATGATATCGCGGAGAGTCTAGCTATCTCAAAAAAAACTTTGTATAACACAGTAAGTAATAAAAATGAGTTACTTATCCTGGTCACAAAAAATTTATCGGCTATATTCATAAAATCGTTGCATGATATTAATGAAAGAAATAATATTACGCAAAAAGAAAAATTAAAACACATAGCTAAATTTATTCTGACATTTACCTGTGAAAACTTTCTTTTTATTCAACAACTTAAAAATACCCATAGGAGGTTGTGGGTAGAATTAGAGTATGACCAACATACTGCCATTTTGAAAATTATGGGTCCTATTTTTCAAGAATTACGAAAGGAGAAACTACTGAAAAGATCAGTGAACAAAGATTTGCTAAATTTTATTTTTCTAGGCATGTGTAAGGTTAAAAAGGATCATTTAAACTCAATGGAAAATTCACAAAAACGTATAGAGATTTCAGAACTATTAATTGACGGATTATTTGTTAACTTAGAAAATTAAATACTTACCTCTATAATTATTATTCAAATAAAATCCTGGGAAATCGTTTTTGTATGTCCAAAGAAGTACCTATTGAGTTCTAAATAAAATTGTACCCAAACAAATCAAGCTTGCCCATTAGATTGTTCAGGACAATGAAACTAAGAATACTTTCGGCTCCATACGCTTTTATTTAATATTGTGATTGTATATAGTGGGGCAGTAATCAAGAATTTATTGTCAAGACGGAAACTACGGTTAGATATAACAAGTAATTTAAAAGTTCAGTAGATGGGAGAAACAGGGAAGATAGCTTTTTGCTAAAAAAATTTATTGTAATAATTAATAATGCTATGGAATCAGAATTTTATCAGTTACAAGTTAAAAAGCCCACTGGAGAAATTATTGAAATGAAAGATTTCGAAGGTAAAACAATATTGGTTGTTAATACGGCTACAAAATGTGGCCTTGCCCCACAATTTGACGGTTTAGAAGCACTACACCAAAAGTACAAAGACAAAGGGTTGGTTGTTTTAGGATTTCCCAGCGCGCAATTTCTGAACCAGGAGCCTGAAACAAACGATACTGTCGAGGAAGCTTGCAAAATTAATTACGGTGTTACCTTTCAACTTACCGAAAAAATTGATGTAAACGGTAAAAACACCCATCCGGTCTTCGCTTATCTCAAGAAAAAAAAAGGAGGTTTTCTCGGAAACGGTATCAAATGGAATTTTACCAAATTTTTAATCGATAAAAACGGTAACCCGGTAAAACGGTTTGCCCCAACTGATAAACCTGAAAAAATAGAAAAGGATATTTTGAAACTTATTGAGTATCAGAATTAGCATATAGTATGCAGATCAAATAAAAAAACAGGAAAAATCAAATTGAGCATACTCGATCAATCGGTTATTAAGCCTGGCGATGATCAGTGAAAGAACAGCTCATTAAATTATCAAAGCATTTTGGAAACCTATGAAATTATAATTTCCTCAATATGTGTTGATTATGAGGCGTACAGAAAAATATTTGAGTTAAAGGCTTTACATTAATATATTTAATAATTAACACTTAAAAACAAAATTATGAAGTACAGACAATTAGGAAAATCTGGTTTAATGGTATCCGAACTTTGCTTAGGAGCTATGAGTTTTGGCGGCGAGGGCTACTGGAAAGTAGTCGGTAATTTAGATTATTCAGGCAGCAAAAAAATAGTAGATATGGCTCTTGATGCCGGTGTAAACTTTTTTGACACGGCCGATGTATATTCCCACGGTCAATCTGAAGAAATTCTGGGTAAAGCGCTAAAAGAGAAACGCAACGAAGTAGTGCTTGCCACTAAGGTAAGGGGGCGGATGAGCAAGGACATTAATGATGTGGGCTTGTCCCGTAAACACATTATTGAGAGCTGTAATAATAGCCTAAAGAGATTAGGCACCGACTATATTGACCTTTATGTGATGCACAGTTTCGATCCTATTACCCCCCTTGAAGAAACTTTGGGCGCTCTATCAGATTTGGTGCATCAGGGAAAAGTGAGGTACATTGGCGCCAGTAATTTCACAGCATGGCAGTTAATGAAAGCTTTGGCTATATCTAAAGAAAATCACTTTGAAAAATTTGTGTCACTTCAAGCCATCTATTCATTGATTTCCAGAGATGTGGAATATGAATTGACTCCGCTGCTCGAAGATCAAGGTTTGGGATTGACCCCATGGTCGCCGCTGGGAGGTGGTTTCCTAACAGGAAAATATAGGAAAGACAAACCCATGCCCGAAGATTCCAGAAGAACTAAAGAAGAAGAACAAAATTTTATCCCGATAGATGTGGAAAAAGGTTATGTTATTGTAGATGCCCTGGAAGAAATTGCTAACAATCACAACGCGAGTATTGCGCAGGCAGCATTAAATTACCTGCTCAGAAAACCAGTGGTTTCTTCTGTCCTGGTAGGTGCCACCAAACCCCACCAACTGGAAGATAACCTTAAAGCAACCGAATGGGAAATGAGTGCCGAGGAAGTAAGCCGCCTGGATGAATTAAGTAAATTAGACCCAATTTATCCACATTGGATGTTGCAATTCACTTACATGGACAGAACCAACACCGACAATTTCTTGTAATTGTAATTGTTTGACCAACAGAATCCCCCCGAGACTTTGCCTCGGGGGATTCATTAATTTGAGATAAATCACACGTAAAAATGAATAACATGAAAATTCCTGATGAATTTCAAAATTTAAAACCTTATGATATGAGTTTGTACACATATTCATTTGTTTCAGGGAAGCAACAGGATTACATAGATGTACAATATTATCATGATGAAAGCTTGTTGAAATTCTACGTCAGGGTTTTATTTCACGTTGAAACCCAGGGAGCCCCTGGAATTGTTCACGGTGGTGCCATTGCATCTGTAATGGATGAAGCCATGGGAGGGGTAGCCTTTTTAAATCATATGCCTGCTGTTACCGGGAACTTGACGCTAAATTATCACAGGCCATTACCGGTTGAAACCACCATGTATATGACTGCCACAATCGAAAAAACTGAAGGTAAAAAAGTCTATATCGCGGGAAAAATGTTTGATGGAGATGGGGTGCTTTTTGCCGAATCAGAAGGAATTTTTGTCAAAGTACCCCATGAAAGAATTGGTTTTACAAATAGCAAATAAAATTTTTGTCAATGAAGAAAATAATTATTCGTTATCGGCTACTGTAGAAGAGGCACTGTACCATTTAAGTGTTGTATGAACAATGAAATTATCTGGTTTACTTTCGCTGTGCACCGATTTTGAATACTTCAGCGTTTGTAAACCTGCTGCAATGCACTAAAACAATTTAAACACGAGGCTCGACCAACTAATAAGTGGGGAAACTGCATTTAAAGCGATAAGAAAAAAAAAGATACAGAATGGGAAAGTTACCCGTATATTTTATACCTCATGGTGGTGGTCCGTGGCATGTAACTAAAAATGCCATGGACGACCCTATTGGATATGGTCGGTTAAGGAAATACCTTAAAAATTTTGGTGAGCAATACAGCCAAAAGATAAAAGCTATTCTTGTTGTTTCAGGACATTGGGAAGAGGATTTGCCGACGCTGCAATTCGGTTCAAATCCACATTTGCTATATGATTATTATGGCTTTCCTGAATCTACATATCATTTAAAATGGCCAGCTCCCGGTAATCCCGAATTGGCTGAACAGACTGAAAATCTGTTAAAAGAAAGCGGTTTTAAAACAAAAAGAGACTATGAAAGAGGCTTTGACCATGGAATATTTGTGCCTTTAATGATTGCTTTCCCAAAAGCCAATATTCCGGTGGTTCAGCTTTCCCTGGTCAATTCCCTTGACCCTGAAACGCATATAAACCTTGGCGAAGTGCTTGAACCTTTACGAAATGAAGGTGTGTTGATTATAGGTTCAGGAATGAGCTACCATAATATGCAAGGGTTTATATCGGGTAGTTCTTCAGCTACAGGTGTTTCAATGCAATTCGATGATTGGCTCACCCAGACAGTTGAGATAAATGATGCTAAAAAGCGAAATGAAATGCTCATTAACTGGAAGAATGCACCGAAAGCAAGAGAAAGCCATCCAAGAAGTGAACATCTGGCACCACTGTTTGTAGTTGCCGGTGCTGCTGGCATTGATAAGGGCTCTCATGATTATTCGGGATTACTCATGGGTGTTAGAGTTTCAGGATATAAGTTTGGATAATTGATAAGAATTAAATTTTATAGAGGCCAGTAGTTACTTATAATTTGTTTCTGATACGCCTTTCTATCGGCCTTGATCATTTTTTTCTATCAGGATTCCTTGCTTTGGAAAGAATCGCTCCTAAAGCAGAACTTGTTGAAATACCTGTAGATATCAAGGTTGTTCAACGATGAGTCCATGACTTTATCTGGGGTATCATGGTATGCAGGGCCCTAAAGTTGGTTCCATTCTTAATTTCTATCTAATCGATATCATAGGCCTTTGCAATGGATCTGTCTCCTTTCCATTTATCAGTGGTGACCTTTGCCTCCCTACTGATGTTGTTGACAAAGATTGTAGCGACTTTACCGAGAAATGCTCTATGCGCCTGGCTTACATGCGCCTGACCTTCTAGGGTAAGTTGTACGGCTTTGACCGCTTTCTCCTATCTTCAGCGTTGCAATACCCTAGAAATTTTTCTCGATGATTTGATATAATTCAGCCTGCTGATCATCCATTTTCAGGAACTTTGATTTAGTTTGTTTAGAATCAGGAAGGGTATAAGTTATTTGATAAATATTATGTGTGAGTTCTGCTGCTTTTCTTAGTGATATAGTAGATTTTTCGGCATGGAGCTGCCTTTCCAATTCCTTGTAAATACTATAAGCCGTAAATGAGATGCAGATATGGGCTTCGATCCGGTGACGCAATCTGTGGTAAATGGGCCGTATTCGTAAATCGGTCTTTGACATTCTGAAGGCTTTTTCAATATGCCATAAGTTTTTATAATTTTCGACTACGAGTTGACCTGATAGTTCTGTATTGGTTGCGTAGCCTTTCAATCCATCCCAGGCGTTGTCTTTCCAGAATTTTTCATAATCAATTTCAATGGTCACATCTCCCTGCATTTTTAGATATTTATTGTAACCCTTATTGTTGATGTTGGATTGTGGTGAGCTTTCCAGATTTTATCCGCTTTTCCAGGCGCTGCAATCCTCTTTCTCGGTTGTGCTCATCTTTTGCCGCTCGATTGTTCGAATAGGTAAAAATCAGACGGGTTTTTTCAGCCTTTGGTATTTTGATCATTTGGCCATCAGTAAGCTTTTTTGCCAGTATCTGTTTCTTTATTTTTTTGGTTCGTTGTGTGCTGTGAGTGAGGGCAACTTAAAAGCATTAAAAAGCACCAGTTTTGTATTTAACAGTTGAGCTAATGATGCTGAATACAGAACAGCATTGTCTGATGTTTTAGAAAAATTTGTCGCAACTAGGATTGAGTACATAGTTTTGGTTAAAAAGGTTTATTAAGTATTTAATATTATCTCCATCCGCCGCGCAGCGCTTCATATTAGTCTACAAGCGAAACTAATTGTTGTAACTTTCTTCAACTTCATTTTTTCTAAACTCGAATTTTTTAGTTTCAGATTCAAAGGTAAACAACGCATTAGATACTTCACTCCCGGCAATCAACAGGGTCTTCTTAAACTCAAGTAAGGCTTGCTGTTGCTGTGCAAGTGCAACTTCTTTTTGAGTCTTGCCTTTACTTGTGCCACATTGATAAGTGCTTTGCTGCTGCAGCACCTTGACTCAACGCCTGTGTCTCTAACTTATATAACACTTCGCATTTTCGTAATTTTTTGCCCTTCGTCCACCAATACTTTTTGAATGTAACCAGATGTTTTAGCTCTAACATCACTGTTTATTATGCCCTCACTGGCTGCCGGGTATTCTGTAAATCCTGTAACTGTTTTAGGTTGCAGTTGTGTTACTGGAAAAGGTACAGGTGGCCTTTGAGAAACTTGTGGGTTTTCTTGTTTATCACTACAACTTACAATGACTAAGCATACACTTAGTGACTAGATGATTATCAGTTTATTGGATTTCATTTTTAATCTGACTTTAAATATTAAACTGGTTCTCTCTTAATTGTTTTATTGACATACTTGCTTCATCTAAAAATTTGATATAGTCATTATGAAAATTTAAATCGAATTTTTCTTCTTCATTTATAATTTTTTGCGTGTTAATCGTCTCTTTATATTTCTTTATTTCTAAATGTAACGCTTTAACTTCTTGCCATTCATTTATCATAGCATCGATGTACTGAACAATCAAATCCTTATTTATAATGAAATATCTTTTGCGATCTCCAGTTTTTGTGATATACACTATTTTTTTTAAATCCTGTAAATGATTGAGGTGTGTAGAAATAGTACTCTTACTTGCGCGAAGGATTGTCACCATATCGTCAAATGTGGTACCTATTTTACCTGTAAGAATGATATAAGCTAAAATACGTGCCGCAAATGGAGCTAACTGTTCTCTATTCTCTAAATGCACACCTAGTTTTTCAACTAAGTCCATTTTTTCTCTGCATATTTTTTCTTTCATTTCGAATTGTTTTTTCTCCTCATTGTCGATAATTATTAACTCACCCACAGTAAAATCCAGGCAAAAATAGTTATGGTTTCGAACAAACCGAACTATTCGAAATTAAATTTTTATTGATTATTGTTTATATATGATTTTACAACGTTTTTAGCTCAGTTTATAAATATGTGGTGTTGTGAAAATCCTTCATAAAATTTCAATAAGAATCCTGAAACTAAAGCTTCAGTTGAGTCTCTCCAGGATTTGCTCCCACAGAACTTGAATTTCCTTACAAGGGATAACCACCCCCATTTTACATTACTTGCAGTTATTATTTCGTTTTCAGGTTTTGTGTGGTTTATTGTTGGTTTTTCCGGCTTTATAGAGTAGGCACCTACTTCGTGCGATTAGTTGTTTTCTAGTATCTCCATTTTCAAAGATTAGTCACTGGAAGGTTTTTGTTTTTTAAGAGGGCTTGTTTGATTTGTTCATTCTCTAGGTCTATGGCATATCTTGTAAGGCTTCTAATGTAAGTTTTGTACCTGGAAGTATTTTAAGTAGTTGTTCTATGATGGGTCCTACTTGGAGCCAATTCGAAGTATAAACTCAATATTAGCTCAATGCCTTATTTTACTAATATTATTTAATGACTGTATTTTATGCAACATTTTAGTAGTTATTTTAAGATGTTAGAAATGGTTTTGTACCTGGATTACACCTCATTTTTAGCTAAGCCCAGCAAAATTAGGAGTTGAAAACTTCTGTATTGGAAAGTAGACAAACAAATCAAAATTAACCCATTACTAAAAATGTCACGACCACCTACCCTACTCCGCAACTTGCAATTATCGAGTCCCATCAAAACATAATGCAAATAATGAAAAACATGACATTTGTAATTTTATATATTTTTCTTTCGGGAGTGCAAACCACAATAGGACAAAATAAAACTGATATTGTACTAGGAAATAAGTTTGTCATTAAATCGAATATTTTAGATGAAGAAAGAACTTGTTTAATCAGTTTGCCAGATTCCTATAATGATTCATTTGAACAGACGAAAAAATATCCAGTTATCATATTATTAGATGGATATACTCATTTCAAAACAGCAGCTGGAATAGTACATTTTATGAGCTCCGATAGGAACCGAAACAATTTAATGCCAGAAAGTATTATTATCGCCATTGAGAATGTTGACCGTGAACGAGATTTTACTGTTACCAAAATCAAGACCAAACGACCAAATACTATGGGAGGTGGAAGAGATTTTTTGAATTTTATTGAGAAAGAATTAATCCCTTATATTGATGAAAATTACAGAACAGAGGCCTCCAGAACCCTCATTGGACATTCTTTAGGAGGTCTGCTTACCCTAAATTCATATATGGATGAAAATAGCGTTTTCAATGCTTACATTTCCATAGACCCAAGTATATGGTGGAGCGAAGAGATGATGAATAATAAAGTTGATTCTATTTCACCATTATCACTGAAGAAAAAACTTTATATAGCTACCGCCAACCAGGGAGAGGCGAATTACGAGAGGAATAAAAAAAGACACGACTATCTCTATTCATCGATCATAAAGAACACAGAAGAACCCTTAAATGTTGAAATAAAATATTTTGAAAAAGAAAACCATCGTTCTGTACCTTTAAAAGCTATGTACGATGGGTTAAGATATATTAATAATAGTCAGCAGCGCTAGGAAAAAATCATTTTTCTGACCAATAGAACCAATAATAAGTTGATTTAAAGATGTCCGGATCAAGTCCCCTTCATTGCTTCTTGTACTGATCTAAACCGACTATAATACTACTTAAACAGAAATTAGATTTGCGAAATAAATACTTTGAATTATCACCAAAACAAAAAAGAAACTTTTATATAAAGTTGATTTCAATTGTTTTATCGATTCTAATACCAGTCTTTCTTATTTCGTTTTATTTTAAATTTTATTTCCTGGCGCCAATAAGTTTCTGGATCGTACTTTCAGTAATAGCTTCATTTTTCGATATGCCATCGATGATAAAAAATGGAAAATTACGGTACGAATCTTCACTTTTAATTTCAGAGAAAGAAAAAGAGAATCAGATTACCATTCATGGAGGTACCCTGTTTGATTATTACTTTGTTTTAAATAAAGATGCTAATGGAAAAAATAGAAGAAATTATATTCTATTTGAATATCTAAACGGGATCCTGAATTTAATGGAATCGAACAAGGATAAACCAAATTTAGAAATTACTGGGACTACCTATGTACTGAATCAGAGAACGGCTAAGAAAATTGGATTTGAAGTTGAAAGAACGAATACAACACAACTTATTATCCTGATTTTAAATTATCCGAACTTAGTTTTCACCAAGTCTTTTGCCAATAAAAGATTGTCCTTTCCCAATATTAAGAACATCAAAACATATAGATCGAATATTGAGAAACTGGAAGAGAATAAACAGAGAATTTCTAAAATTAGAAATGCACTACAAATTTCTATAACCAAGAACGACTCATCGCAAATAAGCGCTGTTGTAGAAAAAAGGTAGTTTTAAAATCAGGAAAATAAAAACTAAGTCAGTTCTCGATATGTAGGGATGTGTCTCTTACCTGGAGCTTACAATATTCACGCTAAATTCCTGAATCTTCTAAAGTATCCATGAAGTATAATTCCCAGAATAAATATCAATGCCCCATAAATACTTGATATCATAGAAACTTCAAATCCTTTCATCATCATGGCTGGAGAAGCTTCCACAGATCCTATTTTCACCGCACTAAAGGCTGAAAACAAACCTATAAGCTGACCAAGTATTCCGAAGATCAATGCAAAAAGACTTAATGATTTTATATAATTATTGATTCTGATTAATTTGTCTGAATGATTGTTTCTTTCCCTGAAAAAAGGAATACTGATAAGAACAGCACTAATGATTATCGCCAATAGAACCAGTGATAGAATGCTCATAAATAATGCCCCACCTTTAAAAAACAGATCAATCATACCTTAAAAACTCTAAATCTGATATTTTTACAATCAAATATAATTAGATTTTGATTTAAGATCTTTAAAATGGTTTTTACATTCATTTCAATTTTTAAATAGGTTGTTCAGGAATCGCTACATACTGCATTCAGTTTTCTGGGGTATAATCCTTCTGTTCCTGACTTTGTTTTTTGGATTCAGTTGGAAAAGCTATAAGCTGGCATTTTATTTTTCAGTATTTCTACTCCCCATCGTAGTAATTACCACTTATATTTTCAATTTCTTCCTCGTTCCCAGGTATCTTCTAAAAGAGAGATACGGGAAATTCATCTTATATTTTATTTACTTAATAATAGCTTCCTTATATCTGGAAATGCTCGTAGCTCTATTTACTTTCGTGATGCTGGCGCAAACCAGCACCAATGTTGTAAGCCTCGAAGGTATTTCTATATTCACCCTTGGAATTATGCTCTACCTGATAGTCTTCGCAACAAGTTTTGTTCGACTCGTGATGCAGTTTCAAAAAAAGGAAACTTTAGTGGAGAAATTACAATCTGATAAAGAGAAAAACGAACAGGAAAAAATTTTGATAAGAGCAGATCGAAAAAATCACCTAATCGATTTTAAGGATCTCTATTATATTGAAAGTTTAAACGATTATGTGAAGATCGTAACTTCTAACGATGAATTGATAACCAGGGAAAAGATTACCAGCCTGAACAAGAATCTTCCAGATCAATTTTTAAGAATTCACCGATCCTTTATAATTAATTTGGAGTATGTAACTTCTTTCACAACTACTTCAGTAGATATTAAAGATCAAACACTTCCTATTAGCAGAACTTATAAAAAAGACTCGGTGGGTAAACTGCAAAAGTCAAAAATTGCTCAGTAGTTTCAAATCGTATCCATTTCCTCTCAAATTTTCAAAAACTGACTTCAGATTCGAGAATATCTAAGGTTTGTAGGTAGAATGCACATTTTGATATGGTTTCTACATTGCCCTGAAGCCCGATAATATCTAACATTGTAGGCACAAATCAATAAAATTTAAAGAATGCAGGTTTTTGAAATTTTACTTCTATTGGCTTCGACCCTATTTCTAATTTTTAATTTCTTTTCCAGGATCGAGATAAACAGATATTGGATAATTGGCGGATTAATAAGTTTTCTTTTTACTCATTTGATATTTGAAGGATTTCGCTGGCAAATGATGCCGGGATACCTTATCTGTCTCTTTGCAATTTTTAGCGCATTTAGACAAACACAAAAACGTTCCAAAAAGGCGCTAAGAGTTTTAAAAGGAATGGGATTCACTTTATTGCTCGCTCTTGCCATTGCCCTACCCTCTATTTTTCCTGTGTTTAAACTTCCTGAATTACAAGGTGAATACCAGGTAGGAACAAGGGATATGTTGTTTAATATAGACCGTGATGAAGTTATAACTGAAGATGCTTCAGATCGCAGAAAATTAATGGCCAAAATCTGGTATCCTTCCAAAGAAACCAACGATCAAAAAGATCTATACATCGATGAAGGCGGGCGTCATGGTTTTGCTCAGAAATATGGCCTTCCGGATGCTGCTTTCAATTATTTAGATAAGATTGAAACAAAAGTATACAGGGAAACTAGGGTTGCCGATGAAGAATTTCCTGTGCTAATATTTTCTCATGGTTATAATTCCAAAGCCAATGGATATTATGCCCTATTGACTGAGATTGCCAGTCACGGTTATATAATTATTGCTTTAAATCACACTTATGAAAGTACCGGTTCTAGCTTCCCCGATGGATCTGAAGTATATTTTGATTATGAATATGCCAGAAAGATTGAATCCGGGACCTGGGAAAAGCTTGCACCTGTTAGAGAGGCTTTTCAGCAAAACATAAAATTCGAAAAACGCCATCCTGTTGTAAAGAAAGGTCTGGAAAGTTATTTTGTAAGAGAAATCGTGGAGCGATGGTCCCAGGATATTTCAGATGTGGTATCAGAATTGGAGGACCTAAACGCTTCAGGCTTTTTAAAAGGTAAATTAGATCTTGACAATATTGGTGTTTTTGGACATTCTCGTGGCGGAGGTGCAGCTGGTAATGCTCTGCTCGTAGACGAGCGCATAAAAGCCGGTGCTAATATCGACGGTGTTCAATGGGGAAGAATTGTGAATACATCTTTCAATGATCCATTCCTATATATTTCTGCCGACTGGCCAGAAGATAAGGAAGATCTTAATTCTCATGCTTACATTAATAAAAGCAAGGATATTTTTTATGAAGCAAGGGTACTAAACACTCTTCATAGTAATTTCATGGACATCCCGTTGATGATTCCTATAAATGCAATTAGTAAGGCTGGTAGTATAGATCCTTATCTGGGGCTTGAGATCACTAATGATCTAGTAGTTGCATTCTTTGACAAACATCTTAAAAATCAAGAGGTAGACTTCACCGAATTAAATTCAGATTACGATATGCTAAAACTTGAAATATTCAAGAATTAAAAATCTTGCGAACAATACCGCTTTATCTTCGATAGGCAATAAAGTTCCGTTTTTAGCACAATTTCTGATAACCTCAGTAGAATTTGGAAATCCGGTTACTTTCACTCCATTAACCATATAGGTACCACTGACTATCGCATTTCATTTTTGAGCTATATAATGATTTAGATCAGCCTCCTTATTTTACCAACAGGAGTTTCACATCGTAACAACCTAATAATGAATATCTTATTTGACCCGAAATTCCGTAACTTGTTATGTCCCATTTCAATGAAAATGAAATAACTAATTCCTTTAAGTAAATCCCAGGATGGGCGGCCAACAATCCATAGATGAAAAGTTTATTCAAAGACTAACGGAGATCCTGGAAGAAAATCTGGAAAAAGAACACTTTGGGGTAAGAGAGTTGGCGGCTGCAATTGGAGTGAGCCGATCCCAGTTGCATAGGAAACTAAAAGCGATTAATGGAAAATCTACCAGCCAGTTTATCAGGGAATTCAGACTGGATAAGGCTATGGATATGCTACAGGATAATGTGGCCACAGCTTCTGAAATTGCCTATAAGGTAGGATTTAGCAGCCCAACATATTTTAATACATGCTTTCACCAATATTTTGGATATCCTCCTGGAGAAGTAAAATTCAGAAATCCCAGGGATAACGATAATATTCAAACATTTCTTAACAACCCCGAACCTACCTCTACAAAAAGCAGAAAACATCAAGTATATGTCATCGTCATTATGGTATTCTTCTTACTTGCCAGCCTGGGTTGGTATAAATACATAGACTCAAAAAAGGAAGATATTAAGACTAGGGAATTGCCTATTGATGAAACAGACAATTCCATTGCTGTTCTGCCTTTTAAAAATATGAGCGGGAGCCAGGAGAATGAAGCCTTTTGTGATGGAATGACCGCTGCAATCATCTCGAGGTTATCAAAAATCAGAAGCATTAATAAGGTTATTTCGCTTACATCAGTGATGAATTATAAAGAAAATGAAAAGACAATAACCGAGATCGCTGATGAACTTGATGTTCGTTATATTCTGGAATCGGGATTTCAGAAGTCAGGAAATTCCATTAAAATGAATCTACAATTGATCGATGGCAAATCAGAGCAAATGTTCTGGTCACAGGAATATAAAGGTACTTACGATTCAATATTTAAAGTGCAGGCTCAGGTCGCCGAAATGGTGGCCAAAAAATTAGATGCCAATGTTACAAAAGAGGAACAGGAGGAAATACAAAAAGCCATGACTCAAAATATGGAAGCCTACGAGAGTTATTTACTAGGTCAGTTTATTATGACTAATAATTCAGCAAAGAACTTTAAGGCCTCAAGAAAATATTTTAAAAAGGCCATTGAATTAGATTCAACATTTGCCGAGGCTTACGAAAGATTAGGTTGGACTTACTCAATCATGGGTACCTGGTTTGGAAATATGAATAAAAGGAAAGCCGATAGTTTAGCCGCACCCTATTATAGGAAAGCATTAGCGCTGGATCCTGATAATCTGACTTTATTGCGTACACGAGCTGAACAGGAATTTTACAATTGGAATTTCAAGGTTGCGGACTCTATGTTAACTAAATATCGAAAAGAGGTTGGTGAAAATTTCTTTTCCGATTTTCTGAATTTAATGCTAGGACGGTATGATAAGGTAATTGAAAGCGAAAATAATCGGCTTAAAGAAAATCCACAAAATAGTGGTCGAAGTTGGCCGGTAGTTTACGCCTATTATTTTAAAGGAGAGATAGATACAACCTTATATATCATGCAAAAGGAATTATTTCGATCTCCTAACTCTGAACCAAACAATGACCATTTCGGTAACATTTATATCGCTTTGAAAGATTATGAAAAGGCAAAGGATGTTCTGGAAACTGCGTTACAAATTTCGAGTAAACGCTATGCCTCTATGGTAATTCACCTCGCTATTGCCTATTATTACCTTGACAATGAAGAGAAATCCATGGAATACCTAAACGAGGTTATTGAAAGGGCCAATAACGGGGAACCTGAAATTAACGTGTTTGTAGCACATTATTATGCGCGTCTTGGAAGTAACGATAAAGCTTTTTACTGGCTGAATAGAGCCTTAAAAAATCACGAAGTAGATTTAATATGGTTAAAGACTGATCCAAATTTATTAATGTTGAAGGATGATCCCAGATACAAGGTTCTTTGTGAAAAGGTTGGATTCCCAGATTGTCAATATTATTTCGAAAGAAAATTCGATCTTAAAAAGTAGCCTATCCCCTATCATTTTAATGAAACAAAATCCCTACTCCTCGCAAATTCAACATAATTTATAGACTTCAAATTATGTGTACAAGCATTTAAATAAAACTTTATAGCAATAACAACATGACTGTTAAGTAGTGCTTCCCACTTTACGCCATCTTTGACCAATCAATAATTATCAACCTAATAAAAAGATGAGTCATGAAAAATCTAGTATTCGGTCTGTTCGTTTTAGGTCTTACCAACCTGGGGTTCTCACAAACCATTAATAACGAGAATAATGAAGTAAAATTAGAAGCAGTTGAAATTTCTGGTTATAACCTAAATTATCTTGAGGAAGTTGAAGAACCAGATGTTTCAGATAATGTAAGTTCTCTGGAAAAGGAAGCGGCGTCTTTTGATGTAAAGAGTTTAGATGAATTTGATGGACGTAAAGAACTTTATACCGTTAAGTTTATTGGTACCAATGGATTCCTTTTAGCAGACTATGACTGGAATGGAAAAATTGTAAAAACTACTGAACGCTACAGGAATATCAGTCTTCCAAAAAATCTAATTAAATCTGTATTGAATGAATACCCACAAAGTCAGTTTTTGAAAGTAGTTTATAACGTGAATTACGATGTTCAGAAAGAGGTGGAAAAAACTTATAGAATAAAAATTATGAATAATGGAAAGAATAGAAATCTAAAAATCAGTTCTGACCATAATTTCAATAACGTTATCACTATGAATTAAGGTTGAGAAATATTTTTCAAAAGGATCCTGCATTTAGCTGGACTCCTTAATCAAAAAACCGGTTATCATCACTTTAAGGTAAATATCGTTTATCGTGATCCAGCTTCAAATCCGGTTTATATCCATACCAAAAAAAACATCTGGAAGATTCGCTTAATAAAGATCTTCCAGATGTCTTTTATGATTAAAGGAAATTCAGCTTATCTAAAGGAAATTTCCTTTTTCATCAAGTTTCACGCGAAGTGTTTTTTCGCCATTTTCCAGTTTAAGTTTGTATTTTTTAAAGGTTCCTCTGGTATCATAGAAGGTTACCGCGTATATATCTTCTGTTATGCTCCATCCAGGAAACTTACCTACAACAGCATTCTTAACAGCTAAAGGAAGATTAACATTTTTAAATCTCTCGGCTGTACGTAGTATTTTTCCATCTCTGTCATAGGCAGCTAAAATCTTGCCTTCTGGAATATAAAAGCTAACGATATACTCATCATAATCATCATGATAAAATTCAGACTCTTTAACATCGAAATTAGCAACTTTTCGTTCAAGCTCCCTAACCGGAATCGAAGCGACCTCTTCAGAATTCACATCGTTCAGGTATTTGTAATTTGTCGCATAGACCGTAACTTCAGATAGCTCCTCGACCTGCGCGAATAACTGTGGAGAAAGTCCTAAGACCAACAATCCAATTAGTAATTTTTTCATAACCTTATTATTTGGTTAATATTTAAAAGAACATCAACTTGTTATTGAAGTTATCTAATTAATAGCTCAATAAATATGACTTAAATCATATTTAATTTAAATAATTCATGTATTGGTTGGATCTCGTAGTTTAATTACCACCTATACTTATGGCCAATTAAGATTAACGAACACAAAAGGATCCCGGAAAAGAAAGATTCTGTTACCCATAATTTAAATAGGTTATCCGTATCTTAATAAAAAAAAGAAATGTTCGGATTATTTAAGAAAAAATCAAAAATTGAAAAGTTGCAGTTAGAATACAAAAAACTGCTGGAAGAATCTCATAGATTATCTACCTCAAATCGCAGCCTTAGCGATGATAAGGCTTATGAGGCAAATGAAATATTAAAGGAAATCGATAAGATCAAAGAGGCTGAAAAAGGTACATGAGAGATCTGATCTTAGCATCTCTTAGAATGTCGTAAAATAGAATATCCTGATTTATTTAGTAACCTCATTGTGATTAAGAAACCTTATTTCTTGTAATGGGTGAAGACATCCATAAGACTTTTATGATATTTTCTAAAAGTTTAGGTAATAGTTGTATGCTGTTGTCAAGATTATTTAGAGTTAACCGTAATAGCAATTTGTTTTCGCTAACTTAGCCTGAAACCTGTTATTATCCCGTAATTTTTTATGATATTCGAATAGAATTCGATGGATATAACGAGTTGTAGCCAATTTTATAATTGAGATCTGAAGATAAAAACCAAAAGAAAAAAAGAAAATTTCAAGTATTCAATTAATTAAATAATAAGCCAAATACTCCACCTAAAATAGCCTCAGAAAAATTAGATGCTCCATTTGGATTAAAAGAGTCACGAACTGGATAACTAACGTCTTCGCTTAATAATAAAGAGGTACTTGGTAAAACACTATGATTTTCCATTACAGAATTACTTCCTAAAAATAATGTAGTAACAAAATTAGTCTTAGATCTAAAAATACTATTTGAACCACTGTAGCTATAACTATCATCAGTATGTAGATAAACGTCGTATAAATTTGTTGTTTCGTTATATAGAACTAGATTTTGAGCTTCCGACTTCATGTTCAAATTCTTTGGTACAAAAGGTTGATCTATTGAATAGCGGCTAGAATTATAAAATTGAGAATTTGAAATATTCCCATTTTGTAAAGTATCGTTCGTCTGACCATAAAAAGAAATACTTAGAAAAAATGACAATATTATAAATATAGATTTACTAAATTTCATATCGGTTTTATTCGTTAATAAAGAGAAAGGTTCTATAAAAATAGAATATATGCGCTTTATAAATTATAAAGTTCTAAGATAATTAATTACTTATGAGAAATTAAAATCATAATTGTGCTATATAAAACTGGCAACAACAACGGTTCATCGCCAATAAGCGGCACCGTTAGTTAGAAAATAATTAACTTGACCAACAAACCAATACTAAGCCGACAAATCCGCGTCCCGCACTCCGCCAACTGGCTATAACCGAGACCGTTGTAGCCAATTAATTAAAAACAAATATGGAAGATTTTTTTAAAATTTATAAAAGAATATTTAATAGCTTTTTTAAAACTGGGTTTCCCTTAATACTCATATTAATTCTAATATTTACATTTTTTGTTTTAGAAAACTATGAAAAAACAGATGATTTAAGTGCTATTCTAAATAAGCCGGAATTTATATTATCATTAGCGGGTTTAACAATTACGGTTTTTTTCTTTCTTTTTCAATATTTAGAATCGGGGAAAAGTAATTTAAAAGAATCTAAGGATGTTGAATATGAACTTGAAGAAATAAAAAATTTAATTAGAAAAAACTTTAAAAATAGAGAAGAGTCTAATGAGAGTTTAAATAAGATCTTTCAAGAATTTAAAACAGAAATAAATTCGACAAGAAATCAGAAAATTGATTTAACTGAAATTGATAAAGAAAAACTTTATGATATTCTAAGTGATAAAATAGATAAAAATCTCACTTCAGAAATTTTAAATTCTATAAACGAAAAATATGGTGAGTTAGCAATAGAACACAATCGGTACAATGAATTATTAAGAGATCTGCACGAGTTAAAATTTAGAATTATTAGCGAAATAAAACAATTATCTAAAAGAGCTAATATTAATTTAGGAATAGGTTCTGCTTTGACTGTTGTTGCTGGTGCTGTACTATGGATTACCGTAATTTCCACAACCTTAGAGTTTCAAGAAATCACACCTTTATTAAGTTTTTATATTCCTCGATTATCTATAATAATTTTTATAGAAGTATTTTCTTTCTTCTTTTTAAAACTATACAAAGCAAACCTTGATAATATTAAATACTATCACAATGAGATGACCAATATTGAGTTAAAAATCACATCTCTCAAATCATCTTTAATGAAGGGGGATAAAGATTTATTATCCAACGTTATAAACGAACTTTCTCAAACTGAACGAAATTTCATAATTCCAAAAGGTAACACAACTATAGAGCTTGAAAGAATTAAAACTGAAAAAAACAATTCTGATAAATTGATAAAATTGCTAAAATCAACAATTAGTAAGAATTAACTGGCTACAACAAAGAACTAAGGTAAAATCCAAGTACTTCTAAGCTAATTTCGATATATAATTTTCCTGGTAAGAAGTTCCTGATTTAGCTATGGCAAATGCCTGTTTCAGGAGCTTATTGCACACAGCTATAAGTGCCAGTTTCTTACTCTTACCCTTCTCAACTATTCGTTCATAAATTTCCCTGCAAGCTTTATTAGTTTTGCAAGCAGTGAAACTACACATGAATAGTAAATTCCGAAGCTTTCGATTGCCTACTTTACTAATTCGACTGCGTCCTCTTACACTGGTTCCGGATTGCCTGATCGTTGGGGTGATCCCGGTAAAACAGCAAAGCTGCCTGGCATTCTCAAAACTGGTAAATCCGTCTGTAAGCACAATTAACAACATCGCTGTCTTCTTACCCATCCCTGGAATACTAGTTAATTGCTCCAGTTGATCTTCCTGGGTTTGCCTGACTAAGAATTCCAGCTTGGTTTCAATCTGATCTAATTCCTTCTCTAATTGCTTTAGCATTCGGACGAGTGATCTACTAACAGTCTTTGAAGGTGTACCGAGAGCTTTCTCTCCGTGTATCTTATTCTTCACCGCAGTGCGTTGTTTCAAATAAAGATCCTGAAGACTTAGTAGCTGCAAACACTCTGCCTGCATGGCGTTTCTGGCTGTGTACAAAGGAACTTTTGTAGCCTGTGCATATTCACAGATCGCTTTGGCATCACTTTTATCGGTCTTGATCTTGGAGAGTTTCATCTGAATAAAACGCTTCACCGAAAGTGGATTCACAACCGATACCGTTATACCTTTCTCATATAAATACTGGGCTAATCTGTAATGATAATAACCAGTAGCTTCCATAACTACCAGGCTGTCATTCTTAATTAACTTCAGCAAGCCTTTAAAGCCTTTTACATCATTAGAGAACTGGTCATGCCTTCCATTTTGATCAACCACATCAAAGAATGATTTACTAATGTCTACTCCGTAAAAATGTTTAAATTTATCCATATGAGAATGATTGGAAAGAACAGCTACTTTGGTTTTCATCGACTTAAAAACGAGATCTAGGTCTCACAGAACTAAACGAAATTAAAGTAGAAAAGAGAGGGGATTATCATTGTTGACGGAATCTCAAGTTCCCACGGTTCATGTAATCTTATTCCTCTCTTTTGTTCTTTCTGGTTATACAATCAAAATTTAGAGAAATTAAACTTAAGACGGTTCATCGCCAATAAGCGGCACCGTTAGAAGGAAAATAATTAACTTGACCAACAAACCAAGACTAAGCCGACAAATCCGCGTCCCTTACTCCGCCAACTGGCGATAACCGAGACCGTTGCCAGCAATTTTTAGAAAATCCAGGAAAGAACTGAATTTAAAATCTCCAATAAATTAATGTCCAAATGAGTAAAAGTCTAAAATGGTTGATTCCAATTGTAGTTGTTATAGGAATTATATTCTATTTATTTACATCATCCGGAATGGGAAAAATTGCAACTGATTTAACCCAGGCATATGCAGATCCAGAACTTTACAATAATGCAATTGAGAAGGCTAACTCTGACCAGAGGATATTAGAAAACATTGGAGAAATACAGCCAATAGACAAAATGAGTATTTTGAACGGAGAAGTTAATTTTTCAGATGATAACCAAAAAGTAAATTCAACGATAAAAGTTATTGGTTCAAAAGGAAATGGAAAATTAGATTTAACCGCAGAAAGAGAAAATGAAAGCTGGCGCTACGAGAGGATTAATGTTCGAATTAAAGATTCTGCAAAGAAGAAAAAAACTATTGAAATAATAAATCTACCATAAACTGCAGGCAACAACGGTTCAGCACCAATAAGCGGTACCGCTAGAAAGAAAATAATTAAATTGATCAACAAATCAATACTAAGCCGACAAATCCGCGTCCCATACTCCGCCAACTGGCGATAACCGAGACCGTTGTGGTGCATTTAATAAAGAATCGTGAAAGTAGAAATTATCAACCAACCTTATTCTGGAGAATATCAAGAAAAAATTTATGATATTGAAAGTGTTTGGAATTCTAAATTTTGGTCTTGGATTAAAATGACAAATAAAGATTTAGAAATTGTCGGACAATTTCGAGGATCTTCTAAAGAAGTAAAGTGCTCTGATCCTTTAAATGAAATTATAGTTTTAACATCAGATTTTATCTACAGACTAGAAGGAAATAATTTTGAAATCATTGAAGCAGAGAGACAACCACAATATCATGACTTAGAAGTTTCACCAAACGGAGATTTTATTTTACATGATTATTACAATATTTATAGAATGAATGGTGAGTTTTCAAAAATGATAAATATAGAAGGTCCTGTACAGATGGATGATATAAAATTTATAAAATGGGAAAATAATAAGCTTTATTTTGAATTTGAAGAAATTGGAAATTGGGAAGAAAAAAGATTAATGTATTTAGATACATCTACTTGGAAAATTCAACAACTTTAAACGCACCACAACAGCGGTTCATCTCAAATTCCGGGTTTCACAAAAAAGAAGTAAATTAGGTTTCTAACAAACAAAAGCGTTAGCCGACAAGTCCGCGTTCCTACTCCCGCAACTTGCGATAACCGCAAACCGTTGTGCTTCATTATTTTAAATAGCGATTTTCTATAGCTCATTCATTTCTGAGGTCAACCTAATTGATTAATTATTATATATTTAGAGCAGTCAAACAATTCTCTAATGATAAAATTCTTTCGTAGAATTAGGCAAAAAATACTCTCTGAAAATAAATTCAGCAAATACCTGATTTATGCCATAGGAGAAATAGTACTTGTGGTTATTGGAATTTTAATAGCTGTACAAGTTAACGACTTGAAGAAAACAAATATTGAAAATGAATTAGAGCAAAATTACCTAATGAATCTTATAATTGAACTAAAACAAGATTCTATAGGTTTGACTAAGAATTATAAAAAATTAGAAATACAAGCACGAACTAAGGATCTTTTTCTAGATATAATCCGGGGAGGTACTAAAAGTGATTCTGTAATAGAATTCTTTGAATACCAATGGAGACCAATTCAACCTTATATCCCAACCAAAGCAACATTTACTGAAATGAGTTCAAGCTCACACTTGAGAATAATTAAAAATGATTTGCTCCGAGAAGAAATAATCAAATTGTATAATTCATATGATGCATTTGAAAAAGAAGAAGCTTTATTAGTTCAAACTTCAACTCAAAATATAATTAATAGATTATCTCAAACAATACCAGATATGTCTAATTATGATACAAATGATATTATGTCATTGAAATCTGACACCTATCTATTGAATAGTATTCAATTGAATGGGGCATATACGAGGAGAGATAATTATAAAGTTATGATTGACAACTGTACTGACTTAATTAAAAATATTGAAGAATATAGATAAATGAGATTCCAAAAATAATTTGGAATAGAATATAACAAAAGCACAGTACTATGACTTACCTAACATTTGAACCGAGCGATGATTTAGCGACACTCGTCAAATGCTATTGGACCTTGGAAAGTCCGAGAGAAGAATCTCCCGAAAAACAAACTATAGTTCCTGACGGCTGTATGGAAATGATTTTTCATTACGGGGATTTGTATAAACAGTATATCGGTCTAGGGAACAGTTTAATCCAACCTAAATGCTTTGTGATAGGGCAACTTACAAGACCCCTTGAAATTGAACCAACAGGCAAAACAGGAATTTTTTCCGTTCGTTTTCATCCCAACGGATTTTTACCCTTTGCCAATATTCCCATAAAGGAAATGGAAAATACAGCCGTTTCTTTGGAAAAATTGTTTGGAAATGACGGACTGGAAATTGAAAAAAGGGTTTTAAAAGCGACTACGACTTCTCAAAAAATAAAACTAATTGAAACCTTCTTACTCAACCGACTTACAAACACCGCAACAATTGACCGCATTGTAAAATCAACCGTCGAAACGATTTTAACAGGTAATGGACAACTTTCGGTTTATGAACTTTCCAAGCAAACCAATATCAACCGTAGACGGTTAGAACGGAAATTTTCATTGGCCATTGGCTTAAGCCCAAAACAACTTTCAAAAACAATTAGATTACAGTCAACACTTAAAATGTTGCTGACCAAAAATTTTACAAGCCTTACAGCTTTGGCTTACGAAAACGAATACTACGATCAAGCCCATTTCATAAAGGATTTCAAGGAGCTTACTGGATTTACACCTAAAGAGTTTTACGGGAACAATTTGAAAATGTCTTCGCTTTTCTACGGCAAAGATTAACCTTGTCGCATTTTTACAATTTTAGGTTTTTAAGGCTTTGCAACTTTACACCTTAATGTAAAAATATCAGAAAATGGAAAATTTAATTAATTGGTTTGAAATTCCCGCTACAGATTTCAGCAGGGCAACAACATTTTACAAAGTTATTTTAGGCCTAGACATCCAGGAAACCAAAATGTTTGGTACTAAAATGGGATTCTTCCCAACTGATGGGAAAAACGTTTCGGGAGCAATCGTACAAGGCGAAGATTATAAACCTTCGACCAGCGGAGTTGTTGCATTCTTGAATGGTGGGAAAGATTTACAAAAGGTATTGGATAAAGTAGAAAGTGCTAGCGGAACTGTTATTGTTCAAAAAACGCAAATCAGTCCTGAAATGGGTTACTTCGGAATGTTTATTGACACCGAAGGCAATAAAATGGCAGTTCATTCAATGGGATAAAACCATGAAAACGGGAATGAAATTGTTTATTGTAGCTGTGGGCTTGGTTATCCTGGGCGCCTGGACTCCTAAGCAAACGAATGACATTGACAAAGCGGCATGGCTAATCGGAACTTGGGAAAACTTTACTGAAAGAGGAAAGATTTATGAAACCTGGAGCAAGGAAAGTAACAATGGGTTATCTGGAATTAACTACTCAATTAAGAATAGAGATACTGTTGTATTTGAAAATATTCAATTGGTTCAGGAAAAAAACATTCTGTTTTATATTCCGATAGTTAAGAATCAAAATGACGCTTTGCCGGTTCGTTTTGCTAACAAAATCAACACAGAAAATCCATTGGTTTTTGAAAATAAACAGCACGACTTTCCTCAAGTTATTGCATATACTAAAATTAATGCAGACTCATTAGTGGCGGAAATTTCAGGAATTAGAAATGGGCAAAAGCAAAAGCAAACCTTTCCAATGAAAAAAATAAATTAGAGGATTGGAGTTCTAGTGAAAAGAGATCGTCCAATTTTCCACCAAAGAAGCAAGTAATTTATCAATGCGGCCCATTGGATAATTATTATATACTGAAATGGCACATTATGTTTTTCCGTAAATTTAGATCACAATAGAACTTTTGTGGAAGAAGGCGATAAGGTAATTACTATAAAAAAGAGTTCAAATAATTGTTAACCAAAAATGAATATAATTAATGGCCCGGTTACAAAACAAATTAAACTGGCGAGTTTTTACAAACAAACAGAGAAATGAAGCAATTGAAGACTTAAAAAATGCCATTTCAAAAACTGATGGTTATATAATCAATTTTAACACGTTTTCTGATCTTGCTTTAAGTTTAACGGTTGAGATCGAAGAAAAAAGCATTCATAAATTATATCAAAAAATCAATGAAGTACTCAAAATATCCGAATCGGAACCTGAAAATCTGAATTTGAATTCGAATAAAGATTGGTGGATCTTTATAAATTTCTCTTTTGGTAAAGGTAAAGGAGAACTAAAAGTTAATGTACCTGATGTTCCTGGTTAATAGTCAAAATCTAGAAAATGTAAATTCTACAATAGATTTTAATCCAAATTTCCCGATCGAATAAATCGTTTAGAAACACCAGTGAAGTTGTAATGATGCAGAAAGATAATCCTAATTCTACTTAGAAAGGCTTTAAGGAATTAATAAAGAATCCTATCAGTTATAATTAGACATCAAAGCCTATTTAAAACAAAAACGTCTAAAATAACGATAGCACAACAACGGTTCATCGCCAATAAGCGGCACCGTTAGAAAGAAAATAATTAACTTGACCAACAAACCAATACTAAGCCGACAAATCCGCGTCCCCTACTCCGCCAACTGGCGATAACCGGGACCGTTACCTTTAATTGCACCAGCCAGCATTTTCATTTTAAAATTGTAAATTGATAGAAAACCAGTAAGATGAAAAATTTAAACACGTTTATTTTAACAATCAGTACCTTATTCATTTTTGGCTGTTCTTCCAATAAAAAAACAGCAAATTTTGAAGAAGACTTTAAACAAGATTATAAACTAGAAAAAATAGTTTACGACATCAAGGATAATAAATCCAGACGGCTACTAGAAAAGGAAGTTGAGCAAACCAAATTCAAAGAAGGACAATCTTTAGATAAAGTAACCTTTATAAAAGAAAGAAAACGAATTACTTCATTAATAAGAAAAAACATTAATCCTGATTTTTCAGAAGATAAAGTTCGTTTCGAAATTGATACAACTTTAGCAAACAATAAATTTTCGGTCTTGGCGATAGTGGAAAATTAGTAGTAGGTGCAACTAAAAGGTAACAAAGAACTAAGGTAAAATCCAAGTACTTCTAAGCTAATTTCGACATATAATTTTCCTGGTAATAAGTTCCTGATTTGGCTATGGCAAAAGCCTGTTTTAGTAGCTTGTTACACACGGCAATCAGTGCCAGTTTCTTACTCTTTCCTTGTTCCACAATGCGTTCATAAAGTTCGCTGCAGGCCTTGTTATGTTTACAAGCGGTAAAGCTACAGAGGAATAGCAGGTTTCGCAGTTTCCGGTTCCCTACTTTGCTGATTCGGCTACGCCCTCTTACACTGGTTCCGGATTGTCTGATCGTTGGTGTTAGCCCACTATAACAACAAAGTTGCCGCGCATTCTCAAAACTGCTAAATCCATCAGTAATTACAATCAATAGCATCGCCGTCTTCTTTCCCATTCCTGGAATGCTGGTTAACTGCTCCAGTTGATCCTTTTGAGTTTCGCTGACTAATGATTCCAACTTTGATTCCAGCTGGGTTAATTCCTTCTCTAATTGCTTCAGCATTCGGGTAAGCGATCTACTTACAGTCTTTGAGGGGATTCCCAGGGCTTTCTCTCCATGGATCTTGTTCTTCACAGCAGTGCGTTGTTTTAGGTAAAGATCCTGAAGACTCAGAAGCTGCAAACATTCTGCCTGAACAGAATTTCTAGCCGTATATAAAGGAACTTTATTGGCTTGGGCATATTCACGATCGCTCTGGCATCACTTTTATCGGTCTTGACCTTGGAGAGCTTCATCTGAATAAAACGCTTCACCGAAAGTGGATTCACAACCGACACCGTTATACCTTTCTCATACAGATACTGAGCTAATCTGTAATGATAATAACCAGTGGCTTCCATAACTACCAAACTGTCTTTCTTAATAAACTTCAGCAAGCATTTAAAGCCTTTTACATCATTAGAGAACTGATCATGCTTTCCATCCTGATCAATTACATCAAAGAACGATTTACTAATGTCTACTCCGTAAAAATGTTTAATTTTATTCATATAAGAATGATTGGAAAGAACAGCTACTTTGGTTTTCATCGACTTTAAAACGAGATCCAGGTCTCACAGAACTAAACGAAATTAAAGTAGAAAAGAGAGGGGATTATCATTGTTGACGGAATCTCTAGTTCCCACGGTTCATGTAATCTTATTCCTCTCTTTTGTTCTTTCTGGTTATAACATCAAAATTTAGAGAAATTAAACTTAAGACGGTTCATCGCCAATAAGCGGCAACCATTAGTAAGAAAATAATTAACTTGACCAACAAACCAATACTAAGCCGACAAATCCGTGTTCCCTACTCTGCTAACTGGCGATAACCCAGACCGTAATGTATTTTTATAATAAACCTAATTCTAGATGATGAAATTTTTCCGACAATTTTTAATTCTCCATTTATTATTCTTTATATCCTGTAATAATCAACAAAAAGAAAACAGTAAGACGGAGAAAAAAGAAACTGTAGTTCAAAAAAACTTTCCTCATTATAACTACTCAGAGAAAAATTCTATTCCAAAATCTACCAATTTAAACGTACCTGAAGATGGTGTAGGTCTTCCAGACGGAAAAATCATTGTAGCTGATAACAATGATGGTCTTCATGTATTATTAGATAATGGTTCTACTAAACCCTTTGGAAACATGAGAGCAGCTGGATACCTAGAAGGTGGTGCTAGAGGAGTATTTCTGGAAAATGATAACAAACATATTCTTGTTTCTTGTATAAACTCTGGTAAAATATTCCGTGTAGATATCGTAAATGAAACTTCAGAAGTCATATTTCAGCATACGTATGGAGTCAACAATATTTATAAGGATAAAAAAGGAAATATTTGGTTTACACAATCAGGAGAAAATCCAAATGGAACAACAAAGGCACTGGATGAAGCATTTGCAAGTCCAATTCCAACCGGTGCATTATTTCGTTTGCAAAAGGATAAAAAGCAAGATTCATACAATGTAAAAATGATGGCAGATAGTTTATTCTTTGCAAATGGGATCACAATGGATGAAAAAGAAGAATATGTTTATGTGGCAGAGTTGAGATTAGATAGGATTTTAAGATTCCAAATAAAGAATGATACAATTCAAAATAAAGAACAATTCTCTATCATTCTATCTCCTGATAACCTTGAAAGAGGACCGAATGGTGATATATGGGTAGCATCATTGATACAAAATAAAATTTATGTGATAGATATGAACGGTCGAAATAGATATGAAGTATTTTCTGCAAAATCGAGCATGAATGAAGAGAAGCAACAGGAGTGGGTATTGAAAAATCATTTAGGAAAATCTTTACACGATATTGGACATCCAGATATGTGGAATCCTCTCACAGGCCCTTTAACAGGCCTATTTTGGTCTTATGATCAAACTGAAATTTATTTTACTGGACTTGGAACAAAGATTCTAAAATATCCTTTTACAGGGAAAGCTTATTAAAACATAATACAACATCAGTTCATCGCCAATAAGCGGTACCGTTAGAAATAATATAATTCACTTGACCAAAAAATCAATATTAAGCCGACAATCCATATCCCTCACTCTGCCTATTAGCTATGACCGTGATAATAAATAACCAAAGAAATCTTCGAACTCCATTAAACCCGATTTACTAATTCCTAAAAATGCAAATCTTAGAATCCCTTCTTGTAAAATTTTAATTATTTAATATTTTTGGTCCTTCTAGGACCAAAAATGGAATTTTTTCCGTTACCTGTTTTTTAAAACCCAATAATTTTAACCTTTAAATGAACAATTTTATTTCTCGATCGCTGCTATTGGCATCTACTGTTTTATTGTCTTCCTGCCAGAAGGAAGACAATATTCCCCAAACCGATTATTCTATAGAATCTGATGATTATTTCCAAGTTATAAGCAATTATCCTAACGGCTGGATCAAGGAGGCTCAATACACTGATTATTCTTTCGATGAAGATGTTCCTCATTCTGAATTTGAATATTATGAGAACGGTTATATTAAGACAGCAAAGGTATATTCCAGTTATCCTCAGCAACATTTGTATATGGAAGTTAGCCGGAGCGAGGATAATAAACCCCTTTGGTCTAAATATTATACACCGGAAGGTGATCTGTGGTTTAAGACGGATTATGAGAACGGCCTGCCTTCTGAAAAAATAGTATATAGTGAGAAAGGAAAATCTGTTTATAGTTATGAAGCAGGCGATCTGGTAATGGTAGAATTTACCAGTGCCGACGATAGCAGTGCAAGTATCACAGTTTTCGATAAAACTGCAGAAACCAGAACAGTCACTATTAAGAAAGATGGCGAAACCATTCTGGAAGAAGTGTATCCTTACACAGAGGGTCTTGGTTCAACGATGTTAACCGATAACCAGGTTCCGCTGGCTAATCCTTTTTCGAATATTGAAGCAAATTATAGAAAATTAAATGAGTCTTTTTTCCACAACCCTATCTGGCAGAACAGTACAGATCCTATCAAAGAAATTCATCCATTTCGGTATTTTTACAATTATTTCCATTTTAACTTCAACCACACAACCTTTGCTACGAAACTGGCAGTTAACTCAGATCTTTACCAATCTATCATTGAACAGTACCCGGTTAAGGAGAGCGAGGTTCTTGTAATGAATTATAAATATAAAGAAGGCACAATCGGTTTTCTTCCTCGATCTGAAGAAAGAAAATCCCTTAGTGAAGAAATGGCACAGGATCCATCACTATTTGAATTAAAATACGGAAATGAATATGTAGAAAATGTTTATTTCGGGAAAATAATTTATATGATTGGAGTATTGAGAAATATGCCTACCGGTGACAAAGCTGAAAAAGAAATTCAAGGTTTAGTCCGAAAGAAAATGGGATTCATCATTGATGGAGAAAAACCTTTAACCGCTGATGAACAGGAGATCTTAAATAAAGTTTGGTTTGAAGTAAAATTCTTTTCTACGCTGAAAGCTCACCGAAATGGAATTGTTTTAAATACAAATAACGATTACAAGGAGGTCCTTCAGGAATTTGAAGATGCAGAGTCCTCTGTTATCCAATTGGAGTATGCTCCTTTTGAACATATATTTTCCGGAAATTAAAATTTTAAGCTTCTTTAGAAAAAGTCACCCTAAAATGGGTGACTTTTTTATTTTGGAAAAAAGTTACAGTAAGGACTGCGATTAAAAATAATGTTTGATCTCCAGCAGATGTCACCGTTAGAAAGAAAATAATTAAATTGACTAGCTCCGCCAGCTTGAGAACTCCAAGAACGTGGCAACAAATTTTGAAGCAACCAAATCAAAGATTTTACATCTAATATTAAATGATAAGATTATGAAAATCCAAAATATGATGATAATACTCTTTTCAATATTTCTACTTAGCAGTTGTTCTAAAGATGAGGTTAGAGAAGGGATTCCCTACGAAATAATTAAAGACGATCATTTAAGTTATTCAGAAGAAGAAAAAATTCAAAAACAGTTTAAAGTTTTTGAAAATGAAAATCAATGGTTAGACTTCATCCCTGAAATTGAAAGAGTAAATCCTCATCGTGCGGAAAATCTAAAGAATTTAAATTTTGACTTTACAAATAACCATTTAATAATCGTAATTGGAGAGTTTTTTAATTATTGCTGTAGCCAAATAAGTATAAATCTCATTTATAGAAATGGTAATCAAATAATTGTGGATTTCGAAGAAAGCGGACCCCGGGAATTAACTGCTTTAAGTCAAGCTTACCTACTTATACAGATTCAAAAAGAACCTTGAATTGCACAATAGCCTTCACAAAACTTACCACTACCGTTATTTGCCAATAGCCGACACTGCTAGAAAGAAAATAAATAACTAGACCAACAAACCAATACTAAGTCGATAAATCCGACTCCCCAACTCCTCCAATTAGCGACAAAGAGGACATCTACACTGTATCAAGAAAAAATTTCCTGTGAAATTTGATATAATTAAACTAATTTAAGCAAGGAAAATTATAGTTGTATTTTAGGTTGAGTAGAATAATTCATAGATCAAAATGGTTGCTATTTGGGTTTCTGAGTATTTCAGTTGGCCTATACCCTATTTTGTATTTTATTATAGATAGACAATTTGGATTATTATCATCTAAAACCCAGGTGCTCCTAAATGATCTTACCTGGAATTATGCTTTTTATGGGCACATTATTCTTGGGGGACTGGCATTGCTAATAGGATGGATTCAGTTTAGTTCTAGAATACGTAGAAAGAGAATTTCACTTCATAGAAATATCGGAAAAATTTATGTCTTAGCTGCTTTAATTTGTGGATTATGTGGACTTTACATAGCTCAATTTGCAACCGGTGGAATATCAAATGTAATCGGGTTTTCCTTAAGTGCAATTATTTGGTTAACCACTACCTTATTAGCATATCATTCAATTAAAAATCGTAAAATTCAGTTACACAAAGAATTTATGATTTACAGCTATGCCATTTGCTTTTCTGCGGTTACCCTAAGAATTTGGCTTCCAGTTTTGATATCAATAACAGGGGAATTTATTACTGCCTATCTTATAGTTGGTTGGTTGAGTTGGGTTCCAAACTTATTTGTTGCTTATATAATAATTCTAAGAGAGAGAAAAAGATTTTCTGTTCAAAAGTTCTCAAGGTAAATTGACTTAGGTTCACCAAAACTTATTGGTCCTCAATGGGTAGAAAATGAATATAGTTACATAATTTCTTCATTCCTAAACATTCGACTGAATCATAGAACAAAAGAAGCCCTGGGGGCCACCAGAGCTTCAATTCCAACTAAAACATTATTAAGGGCTTTATTCTATTTGATAATCTGTAGTAGATTCCAGTCTTTCTACTTTATTCTTTCTGGGTATCCTGTAAGATATACCAAAATTTATAAGATAATCGGCAAACGCGGCATCACCATTTCTAGGATTGCCGGTAGCTATTTCGGTTTCACGGTCAGTTACACTTTGTGGACGTTCTCTTCGCAACGCCACCGGAACATTAAGGTTGAACAGTATATTCTGATATGCAATTGATAACCCTGGATCTATAGATATTACGTTCCCTGGCCTTCTAAATCCTTCGCTGCCTCCTATAACATCTTCCACAGGAACACCTTCATATCGGACTCCTAGAGATGCAGAAAGGCTATTTGAAACCGTATAACCAAAACCTGTATTTACAGAGAATTGATCTGGAACAGACATGATGGATTCGTTTTCCAGGATTGGATTCAAAGTTTCTCTGAATGTCCTGATTCCATTGGTTTCCCTTGGATTGAATAAATAGAAACCTCCACCATACACAAACAATCGTGAATTTATATTTTGGTAGAACTGAAGACTGGTAGTGAATCCAAATCCTCCATCTCCTGGCTGTATAGACTGGTCTACAGGTCTTACTTGGGGAGAACCTTCAGGTCCTACATTATAAAATATATCAGAAGCATTGTAATTCCCTGTGGGGAGCTTCAAACCAAGTCCTAAAGAAATGTTTCCATCCATATGTGTTGCCGGATCTAATAACCAGTAACCTGCACCTATTCTGATATCAGCAAGTCCACGTGAAAATGTTTTATTCCTTTCTTCCCTTCCATGTTCATAAAGGGACGATCTTTCATTGAGCACCAGTGGCAATGTTATTGAAGCAAACAACCTATTGGTTAACCCGTAGTTTATGCTAAAATCCCAGGAATGAGAATAATTGATAACTTCGGTATTATTTGCAACCCTGTCCGGTTCTTCTTCGGTTCCTTTGAAGTGCCTGAAAGATTTGAAATAACGGTAATTCATTCCTAATAACACATCTCCAGCCTGTAATTGATTTGCCTCCAATTCATTTCCAATTCCGCAGGAAAAATGCCTTATGGCAACACAGCCCTGGGCTTGTATATTCCAAGACGACAGCAAAATGCTCAAAATCAGAAATACTAAAACGGTCTGGAATCTTTTTATAATTACTTTCAAGTTGTAGGTTATTTGGTAGCACAATTTAGAGCCAAAGTATACACCATTGGAGTAACGATAAGTGAAAAAGATTAATGAAAGGTTAATAGAATTAATAAAAAATAAACGCTCTGTCGGAAAGAAAAATTTTAGTAATATAGGATCTATATTGAAAACCAGGATCTTCTATATAGGCATATTTATAGTTTCAGTCATTGGGCTGTTCATAGTGCAGTACCAATTCTTAAGAATTGGACTGAACCTTGCCAAAATACAGTTTGACCAAAAACTTGAAAACACTTCTCGAGATCTGAAAGAGGATTTTGGGAATGAAAATCAACTAAGTTTTTTAATTGGGCATTCTTACCAGGACGAAGGCTATTTTAGTTTGAGCAAAGATAGTTTACAGGATGCTTCGAGACATTTTACCTATGATTTCATTAAAGACAGGTTAAAGCATAATAGAATTGATACAGATTTTTCTTATCAATTGTATTCTGAAGATAGCCTGGTTAATTTGGAATCTCCGATTAGGTTTGAAAATGATGAATCTGTTATTAAATATCCTATAATCCTTACTGGATATTTACCCGATCTTCTGGATAAAAAATTAACCCTGGAACTCAAATTTCAAGACCTTAATACTTACTTTCTTTCGCAGTTAAAAGGCTTGCTCATCCCCGGATTTTTATTCCTTGCTATCATCGTTTTTGTAATGATATGGATGCTTAGGATGTTTTTCTGGCAGCGAAATCTTATCACAATTACCAATGATTTCATTAATAACCTTACCCATGAGTTTAAAACTCCCGTATTTTCTATTGGCATCGCCACTAAGATCCTCGAAAAGGATGTTGATGAAAAGCAAAAACCTATAATTTCAGAAATAAGAAAACAGGTTAGCAGGTTAAATAAACATATTGAACAGGTGCTGGGCCTGGCCAGTCTGGAATCAAAAAAATTCATGGAACTCGAACTGATGGATTTGAGGCCGGCACTACTGGAATGGTGTGAGAATTTTAAAATGCTTGCAGAACTGGAAAATTTCAAGTTTTCCTATGATGTGGAATCCGGAAAGTTTATGCTGAAGGCTGCTCCCTCTCATTTAGAGAATGTAATAACAAATCTCCTGGATAACGCTAAAAAATATTCTGATGAGCCTGAAATATTCTTAAAAACATCAACCCAAAATCAGCAACTTAAAATTGAAGTTATTGATAAAGGGAAAGGTATCTCAGAAAAAGACCAGAAACTTATTTTCAAGAAATTTTACCGGGTCTCGGAAGGAGACCTTCATAAAACAAAAGGTTACGGACTTGGTTTAAGTTACGTGAAAGAAATAATAAAGAGACACCACGGCAAGATCAAAGTTGAAAGCAAACTCAACACTGGTACTAAATTCACTATATTAATCCCTCTACATGAAAAGGAAAAATAAGATTTTACTGGTTGAAGATGATGAATCTCTTGGGTATTTGTTGTCTGAATACTTAAAGATCAAGAATTTCGATGTTTCCTGGGCCAAAACAGGAACAGCAGCTTTGGATCTTATAGAGGAACATATTCATGATTTGATCGTTTTAGATGTGATGCTACCAGATATTGATGGCTTTACTCTTGCGAAGAAAATAAAAGTAGCCAATACTCAAACCCCGTTCATATTCCTTACTGCCAGGTCCCTGAAAGTAGATGTTCTCAAAGGCTTTTCAATGGGAGCCATGGATTACCTGAAAAAACCCATAGATGAAGAAGAACTTGTTACAAGAATTGAAGTTCTTATCTCCAGACTTCAACCCCGAAATAAGGAATTGAATGAGAATAAGGAGATATATGAAATTGGAGAATACATTTTTGAATCAAAGAACCAGAAATTGAGGATTAATGGTGAAAGTTTTTCCCTTACTACAAGGGAAAATGATCTTCTTTTATACCTCCTGAAAAACAAGAATCAGCTATGTTCTCACAAAGAAATTTTAGATCTGCTTTGGGGTAAAAACGATTACTTTAATCGTAAGAGCCTGAACGTATTTATATCCCGCCTAAGAAACTACCTTAAACTCGACCCAAGGATTTCGATTGAAAATCTTCATAAAAAAGGATTTATACTAAACATTCCTGAGGATAATTAAACCCAATTATTTATCCCTTCGGTAAAAATGTAATTCCTCCGAAAATAGTTTATCTCTACAAAAGTGTTTTCTATCCTGAAACATGTCTGTCCCGTCTATTAATCGATTTGCAGCAGTATTCCTACCCTAACTTTAGTTAGATAAACAATCCTTTCCAGGATCAATTGTAAAATATTATGAAAACAAAAAATCACCTTCCGTTAGCTCTATGCTTACTAACATTTTTATGCTCATGCAATAAAGATGAGTTACCGTCGAATGAACCTGATGAATCTTCTATTCAGGATTTATCTTTTAGGAATTATAACAATGGGATGATCAAGTCCTATAATAGTGAGACACTAATTAGCTGGAACATACTTCTTGGTTCCATTGTCGATGAAAAAATGCCTCCGCCACCTGAAGCGAAGATCTATGCGATGGTAACCATAGCTATGCATGATGCATTAAATAATGTTGTGCCAAAATATGAAACATATGCTTTGGATAATACCATGGTTGATGCCAGTTACGTTTCTAAAAAGAATATCCAGGCTTTGGCTGATGCTGCCATATCTCAAGCTGCCAGGGACGTATTGGTTGCTATGTTTCCCGCTTCAGCAACTTCAGCTGATGCTCTATTAAGCGATATTTATTTAAGTATTGAGGATGAGGAATCAAAAACAAAAGGGATGGAAATAGGTAAAGCTGCTGCTGCTGCAATTTTAGAAAAAAGACAGAGTGATTTTCCTTTTATCTTTACTGCTTATTCCGCTCCAGACAATGAACCTGGAACTTATCAGGCAGATTATCCACCCTATATGTTTCCAAACCCACCAATCTGGCCTGCTAACGCTGTCTATACAGTTAATCTGGGAGATCTAACTCCGTTTGGAATAAAAAGCAGCGACCAGTTTCTTGCTGGTTCTCCATATACTGTAGATACTCAGGAATACACTGATGACTACAATGAGGTTAAAAGTTTGGGATGTAGCAATTGTCCTGAAAGAACAAATGAACAAACCGAAATCCGTGATTTCTGGTTTGAACACACCTCCAGTTCCATCAATCGTATCGCCAGGGATTTAATTATGAGAGAAGATCTAAATGGTTGGCAAGCAGCCCGTTTGATCGCTCTTTTAGAAATGAGCCAGATGGATTCTTATATTGCTTCCTTTGAAGAAAAGGACTTTTTCAAATATTGGGCACCAATTACAGCCATACGGCGGGGTGATTCAGATGGAAACTCAGAAACTGTTGGAGATCCAGGATGGGCCACGCTTCGCCCTACCCCTCCCGTCTATGAGTTTCCGTCTACCATGTCTTATGCATCGGCAGCTTCAGCTGAAATTTTAAGACTGTTCTTTGGTACCGATGATTACTCCTTTACCGTAAGCAGCCCTTATTATGTGCCTGGTGTTGAAAGGACCATGAAGAGTTTCTCACAAATATCTCATGAGACTGGACTATCGCGTATTTTCCTTGGTCATCATTTCCGTCATTCAGTTGATGCAGGTGAAAGCAATGGGATCGAACTGGGAAACTATATTTTCGAGAATAATCTTCGGGAGTTGAAGAAACTTAAGTAAAAGTTACAAGAACAACTTATTCGTTTAAATGTGTCTATGAACCTGCTCATGAAAGGGCAGGTTTTATATTTTCTAGGAAACCCGGGATTCCATAGTTTTTAGAAAATGATTCAGGTAAAACTTTCCTATAGGCAGTTCCTTTTTATTGACCTCAACCAGTTCATGGGTATAAGATCTGATTTTATTAACCGGCACTATAAATGATCTATGGATACGCACAAATGCATTTTTATTGATTGCAGCTTCAATAGCTGTAATGGTTTGCCTGCATAAATGCATCTTATCATAAGTGAAAATCTTCACATAATCTTTCGCGCTCTCTATGTACAGGATCTCATCCAGGATAATTCTAACCTGTCTTCTATCTATACGGAGGTAAATGGCATCGACTCCAGATTTTCTTTCCGGCTCATTAGACACATCTGCGAACAAAACATTTTCATAGCCCGGTAACGCTTTATTAACCGCTTTAAGAAATCGGTCAAAGCGTATAGGTTTAAGCAGATAATCCACTGCATCCAGCTCGAAGCCATCCCAGGCATATTCTTTATAAGCGGTGGTGAAAATTACTTTTGGAGGTTCTTTTATAGATTGCATCAGTTCTGTCCCCAGTAATTCCGGCATCCGGATGTCCAAAAAAAGAATATCAATTTCGTTTGATTGCAGAAATACAAAGGCATCAATCGCATTACTACATTCTCCAGCTAATTGCAGAAACGGTAATTTTTCAATATAACGTCTTATCACATCTCTTGCGAGCGGCTCGTCATCTACAATGAGACATCTTGGCTTTATGTTTTCGCTAGGTTTCATATGCGAGAAGTGTTTCTGTTTCCATTTCAATGGCTTCCGAATTAATTGTTTTTAGATCAACGCTGAGATCTACAATAAAAACATCCGGCTCTTCTTTAATCTCAAAGATATGTCTACCAGGATATAAAAGCTCCAGCCTTCTGCGAACGTTTTCAATGCCTGTCCCGGGTCGTTTTTCTCCAGGAATGACTTTATCCTTTCTTCCGTTCATCAGTTTTATGTAAAAGGTATCTTGCTTAAGCTCAGCTTTTATATTGATCCAGGGTTTATTGATCATTTTACTAGCTCCATGTTTAAAACAGTTTTCAACCAAAGGAAGTAGCAGCAATGGTGCAATGCTCTTATCCCCGACATTATCGGGTAGATCATAATGAAGATCCAGTTTTTTGTCATACCTGATCTTTTCAAGATTTAGATAGTCTACTACCATTTGTAATTCATTCTCCAAAGGAACCTTTTCTTTCTTGCCTTCATCCAGAATATACCTCAGGATATGGGAAAGCTCCAGGATCATTTTTGCGCTTTTAGGTGATTCTTCCTGGGCTTGGGAGTAAATATTATTGAGGGTATTGAACATGAAATGAGGTTGAACCTGTGCCATTAAAAGACGAAGTTGTGCTTCTGAATTCTCTTTCAGCAGTTGCTGGTTCCGCAGAGATTTTAAATAATAATGTTTGAACATTTTAAAGCTTGAGGCCAATGCCACTGCAGTAAGTAAGCCCAAAATACTTCCAAGATAGGCCATGAAGATTTTTTGCGGGAAAGTACTGGTGGTTAAAAAAAGCTCGGCATTAGGGATCCAAGGCATTTTTGACCAGGGAACAAATATTAGAAAAAATGCATTTACAGAAATACCAACCAAATAAAAAACACAGAACCATAAAAATGCACGACCAAATTTTTGCTTGAATACAAATTTCGGGAGTATAAAATATAGTGCGGGATAAACAATAAATGTTTGAGGAAAAAGAAAAAAGAAAGTTTCCACTACAGTCTTCCAAAAATCAGGAAATTTCCCTGTCGTTTGATAGACCATAGGATTAAAATAGCGGGTTATGGTAAAGTAACCGCCCCATAAAAGCCAGAATAAGACGTGTCGCCAAAAACGATATTCTTTCTTATCTGATAGTATAAACTCCCGTAATGACATCTATACCAATATTTTATTTAAATGTATTGATTTAAGCCACAAGCTCGAAGCCATATCCACATACACGCATTTTCTCAAGACATAAAGAACCTTTGTCGCTATCAAAAATTTTTATCGCCGGTAAATTAGCCTTTGTCGCCATTGATTATCTCTCTGTCGACTTAAAAAAATTACTTCAGAAGCATAGATTAAATTTAGTGATAATTTACAAGTTATGATTCTGAAAATCAGCACTTAACAACCATTATGACATTCAAATAAATCAATTCTTAAATTTTTGATCTTGTCTGTTTTAAGGGTAGAATAATTAAATAAGAACAACATTGAAAGGTATAGCTCAGTTAATAGTCTGGATTGAAAATTTATCAGTAATGAAAACGATTATAACATACATTTTATTAATGACAGTCCCTGTAATCTTTACAAACTGTTCCAGTGATGACGATGTTCCGCAAACAATAAATGCAAATTCAGAGGATATAGATGATCTACCTCTGGAGCCATCACCAGCGAATACTGCGTTTGAATTACCAGGATATCCCGGGATCATTAAAAAATACGAAAATGGAAAACTTAATTATTGGGCTCAATATTATTACAGGCCTGATGGAAACTTGCTAAAGATCAATTATAGTCATCCCGAGTCCAGTCCAGAAGTTTTTACCGATTCCTTTTATTACAATAGCGCCGGAAAACTACTCAAAATAGATGGTCATGATGTTTATGATTTCTATTGGGAGGGTGACCGCATTGTAGAGGTCGGTAGGTATAATGGAATGTGGAGCGGTAGGTCTAAAATACAATTTGAATACAATGCCAGAGGCCAGATTATTGAAAAAAAGGAAACAAACATCGACTTTTTAGATAAAGAGAAATTAGTCTACTATTATTTTGACGATGGTAACCTAAAGATGATCGAGCAATACGGAGATTACAACGTAACAGGAATTTACACCTTGTATTTCGTTACCAAATTTGAAGGCTATACGAATGATAAAAACCTTTTCTGGGAATTAGAGATCATTCCACGACAGGTCGCACAAAATTATTTTCCTACCGCTATGAATTTTAAACATCTTACTGAAACAGGTTACGATAAACAAGAAATTTACAATTATCAATATGACAGCCAGGGAAGGGTAATCGAGAAAACTTTCGGCAAGAATAGAATTATCTACCTGTACTATTAATTGGAAAAAGGCATTTGAATTCATCTTCATCAAATCTAGGAAGATAATCCAAGCTCTCAGAAGCTATTTAATGCAGCCATGTTAAATAAATGATTTTAAATGAAAACAATACGGGTGGCAACCCTGAATGCCGGAAAATTTAATACTATGTTCTCCTATCTTACGAATTGGCAAACCTTATTTGTTATAGGTTTATGGCTTATAATCTCCTGTTCTAATTCTGAGGATTTCGAAGGACTCGATAATAACTCGGTTATTGATAAAGAACCACCTGCTCAAAATGAACCACCAGTAGACGATGGTGCACCGGTTGAGGAAGAGCCAACAGTGGATGAAGAACCTGTAATAATCTATACTGATATTGAACCAGATTTCAAATCTGAAAATAAGATTTTGAATTATGATATCGATCTTAATGATGATAATATCATTGATTTTTCTATAACATTCAATAGTGATGGAAGTTATGAATGGCTTGGAATCGCATCTGATAATCCTAATAATGGGATTTTATCATTAGCTCCCTGGTATACGCATCCTATGCCCCTTGATCTTGATGCAAAGATTTTCATTGGCGGTTTCAATAATGGTGAATTCTATGCCCCGGGAGCTATTTTTAATATTGATGAATGTTTTGGAGGAGAATCAGGCTGCTATTTAGACTGGATGCACAAAGGTGAAAAGTACCTGGGCTTAAGGTTCCTGATAGATGGGAAGTTTCATTACGGATGGATTAGGATAGAGATTATAAGCGCGACTGAATGGATCGTAAAAGATTTCGCTTATAATGCTACACCAAAAAAACCCATTCTTGCTGGTCAGTTAAAATAATTATTTCTACACTCCTAAATATTGATCTTATTTAATTTCAAGGGCTCTTTTGAGCACAAAACATAAACAACTGATTTACAGAGTTAAAACAATAACTGAATGTATTTCATGACGAAAAAAATCCTACATTTAATATAGTTATCCAAATATGTTTTAATATAAATCGTTGGCAATAGCCAGCGCTGTTATCAATAGAATAGAACCCAAATTGAACCTTCAATTGTGTAGTCACATTGAAATATTCAATTTGGGTTTGTTTTTATGCGGTAAGGATAATACTCTGCTAAATATTAGAATTTTGGATTTAAAAAACATTACCTATGAAAATATCAGCTGTTTTTTTCATTTTCTCGTTTCTTTCATCGCAAATTATCTTGGCTCAGAATGTAGATCAGGCTAAAGACGCGGTAACCGATACACTTCCGGAAGTTATGGTTACCTCACTACTTCGTCCTCAAAAGATCACCCGTGCTCCTGCTTCTATTCAGGTAATAACGTCCAGGGATCTTGGGCTTTTTGCAGGATCTAATACGGGAGAGCTTATTTCCAGAATACAAGGTTTGGAATTTACACGCTATGGCGTCGATGGAATAACCTTTAATTCCAGGGGATTGAACAGCGCGTTCAATAACAAAATACTTCAGATCGTAGATGGTCGTATTAGCACCGCGGCCTTAAGTGGAGGCTTGCCAGTATTTAATAACGGTACTACAATTAAGGATGATATCCAGCAAATAGAGATTGTTGTGGGTCCGCAAACGGCCTTGTTTGGTCCTAATGCCCATAATGGAGTTTTTAATACCATTACAAAAGATCCTCGCTTATATCCTGGAACTTCGGTATCACTTAGCGCAGGAAACCAGGAACAGTTTAGTGGGCGTTTCAGGCATGCTCAAAAGATCGATGATCGCTGGGCCTGGAAAATAACCGGAGAATATGCCAGTGGGCGGGAGTTTCACTTCATAGATAGTGTGTATGTGGGCAATCCTCCCCAAGGGGTCCCTGAGCATAATGTAGATTTTGATTTCCGCCATCTTAGAGGTGAAGCACATCTTTATTATAATCTTGATGCAAACACCGAAATTGTAGTTTCAGGTGGAGCTAGTACCAATGATTTTTTACAAGTCACCACCAGCGGCCGCAATCAAATGAAAGATGTTGGGTATAGCTTTCTACAAGCTAGGTATAAAAGTCCGCATTTCTATGCCAATATTTACAACACTTGGGGAACACTTGGAAACAGTTATACCCTTGCCGGGTATACCCAGATATTCTGGATGAGATCCCAACCGGGGCCATTATATTTACCTCCCGATGAAGCAGAAAAGGCAGCTTTAAGTGGGTCTGAGTTCAAAGAAAAGAGCAGAAGGTTTAATGCAGATATTCAGTACCATACAGACTTTCCAGAAGCAGGACTATTTCTTGTTGGAGGTCTGGATTTCGAAAATTCCCAACCCAACATAAATGATGGAACTACGCTGGTAGGGGAAGCCGGTGATATTTCTATATCACAAATCGGTGCTGTTCTACAACTCGAAAAAAAACTTCTGAAAGACCTGCGAATTATTGGAGCTTTTCGATATGACAATAATGAAAATTTTGAAGATCTATTTGCTCCTAAACTTACTCTGGTGAAAGATCTTGACCGAGGTAACATAAGGCTGGGATGGGCTAAGGCCTATGCCCTGCCTTCAATTCAAAATCAATATGCCAGTATTCGCGATTTCTTTTTCGGTAATGGCGGGAAGGGAATTCAATATATCCTGAATAATTCGTTGATCGATGATCCCGGGGCTGTACTAACCACTAAGCCTTTAAAGCCTGAAGAAGTGAAAACCTGGGAAATAGGTTATAAAGGGCAACCTCTTCAGAAGATCTGGCTGGATGCCAATGCTTATTACGGCGTTAGCAAGAATTTTATTACTCCGGCATTACCAGTTGGCGGTAGAGCCCTTTCATTAAATGGAATTGAAGTAAACCATAACCCGGTTTTTGCAGGTACAATAAGCAATGATACCTTACAGGGTGCTTCCTTTTTTACTTTTTTTAATTATGGCAAGGCTAAAGTTTATGGTTTAGACCTTAGTGTTACTTATTACCTAGCTTCCTCTATTAATCTGGCTTTGAAATATTCCTGGCTTAATGCCGATTTTGAGGAAAATGATGCGAACAGGGATGGACAAATAACCCAGGATGAAAAAAGTATAAATGCGCCAAATCATCGAGCTGTTGCACAGCTAACCGTAGACGAGCTTTTGAAGGACCGACTTTCCCTTTCCTTAGGAACCAGAATTATACAGCAATATGACTTCTATAGCGGCAATCAGATAGGAAGTTCAGATGGTGCTGGTACCAGAACACCACCAAAAAACTTCAATTATGGTCCTTTAGGAGGATTTACCACATTCAATTTTGGCGCCGAATATCTTTATAGTAAAAATGTGGTATTAAATTTTAATATGACCAACATCTTCAATACCAGGCAGATCGAATTTATAGGTGCTCCTTCAATAGGCAGGCTGGCAATGGCGAGTATAAAAATATCAAATTGACAAATTCAGGTCCTGAATTATTGTTTTAAAACTTTATGCTTTTACTACTGAAGTACTTTTAGTCAACTTGCTATCAGATGTAATTACTTTAACCCGGTCCAACAGCCTTTCTTTACAATCTTAGTCGCTATATATCAACTCTTTAACACCTGGAAGCCCTTCTCCACCGAAGAAAAACTTTTTCAGTTGTATTTCAGGATACATTTAATTGAATCAATTAATTCGAAATCATGAAAACAACTGCCAAAATTCTAAACGGATTACTAATCCTTTTTCTTCTGGTTTCCTGTGAAAAGGATGAACTGGAATCCACCGATCCTAATCTTCTGAATTCTGCCAATAGCGAGGCTTCAGAAAACTTTAATAACGGAATGATCAAATCCTATAGTAGTGATGTTGTAATTCAATGGAACGAATTGCTGAGTCAGTCTATAGATAACAGGTTACCGCAACCCGCTGAAGTGAAGATCTACGTGATGGTTACTCTGGCCATGCATGATGCACTTAACAATGTGGTTCCAAAGTATGAAACCTACGCCCTGGATAATAGTGAAGTAGATGCCAGTGATATTACAAAGAAGAATATTCATACTATAGCTGACGCCGCCGTTTCTAAAGCAGCCAGGGATATGATGGCTCAGGTATTCCCTCCTTCCACCGCTACAGCAGACGCATTATTGAATAGCATTTTATCAAATATTGAAGATTCAGATCTCAAAACAAGAGGCATAGCCATTGGGCAGGAAGCTACCGCGGCAATTCTGCAAAAACGATCCGGGGATTTTCCTTTGGCCTTTGCTGGCTATCCACTTTATACTGAACCGGGAGAATATCGTTCAGATTTCATGCCTTGGGCTATGGCAAACCCTCCCGTATGGCCAGCGAATGCCGTATATGCTCCTAATTTGGGAAGTCTAACGCCTTTCGGGATAGAATCTGGTGATCAATTTAGGGACCAGGCCCCTTTTCCGTTAAATTCAGCAGATTATATAAAAGATTACAATGAAGTAAAAATGCTTGGATGTACTTCCTGTCCCGCCAGGACCGAAGAACAAACTGAGATCGGAGCCTTTTATATAGAGAATACTTCAAGTTTCAACAACAGGGTCGCCAGGGCACTGATCGTTCAGAAAAAACTGGATGGTTGGGAAGCTGCACGATTGATCGGTCTTATTGAAATGTCACAAATGGATTCCTACATTGCCTCCTTTGATGGTAAATATCATTTCAATTTATGGAGACCTATTACTGCTGTTCGCTTAGGAGATTCAGACGGTATCGACGAAACAACCGGTGATGCTTCATGGACTCCAACCTTCACAACTCCTCCTACCCCGGAATATCCTTCAACCCATTCTTATAATGGCGGTGCTGCAGCCGCAGTTTTCAGAGCTTATTTTAACACCGATCATTGTGATCTGGACCTAATTAGTCCTTACAACTTACCCGGCACAACCCGGCATTTAAGTAGCTTTTCACAAATGGCGCGTGATAATGCTCTTTCAAGGATCTATATAGGTTATCACTTTAGAAACGCCATTGTGGTTGGAGAAAGACAGGGAGGTGAACTAGGAAAATATGTTTTTGAAAATAACCTTCGAGAGATCAAAAAACTAAAATAGTCGAATCAAGCAGGTTGGAAAAGTCCGGTATGAAAATCCGGACTTTTCTCTTGATCAAAATTCGGCACTAAAAAAATCTCCTGCAGAAAAAAAAGAGATCTATTCTCTCTCCTCTACTCCATTAGGGAGATTAGCGTTGGTTGGCACTAATTTGGAAAATGAACTGCAATAACTCTTACCTATAGGTAATTCTATACGGCCAATCTCAACGTCTGTTTTGGTGAAAGCGGTTATCTTATCTATAGAAATTATATAAGACCTGTGTATTCTTAAGAATTTGATTTCCGGTAGCATTTCAATCACTTGGTTAAGACTTAACTTTACGCGAAGCTCTCTGTTGCCTTCCAGGTGTATAATTAGATAATCGCGAATACTCTCTATATAAAGGATCTCATCAATAAAAACTTTCATCATCTTCCGGTCTGACCTGAAATACACAAAGCTAATCCCGAAGTTCCTTGTTTCTGGTAATGGATAGTTTACCTGAAGAACTTTATTAACCGCTTTTAAAAATCTCTCAAAAGAAATAGGTTTAAGTAAATAATCTACAGCGTCAAGTTCAAAGGCTTCTATAGCAAAATCCTTATGAGCTGTAGTAAATATAACCTTTGGTGGATAAGGGAGTGTCTTTAATAATTCGGTCCCCATGAGTTTAGGCATTTGGATATCCATAAAGACGAGATCTGGCCTTTGCGAACTCAGTACATCTAAGGCTTCGAAAGCATTCTTACACGTTGCGAGAAGCTCTAACTGGACGATAGTAGATATATAGTTTTCTAAAACTTTAATTGCCGGAGGTTCATCATCTACGATTATACATTTGCATGACATTTCTAAACTATTTTGGTTAGGTGTAATTTATCCAGATATTGATCTTCCAGTAATTCAAGTTCAAGTTTTAAATTGATCACAAACACTTCCTCCAGTTTTTGACAGTTCAGGGCATACTTATCCTTATAATAAATATCAAGTCTTTTTCTCACATTCTCCAGGCCTAAACCACAGGGCATTTTGTCCATATGAGAATAATCCTGATCTATACTATTTACCAGTTTAAATCGCATTAAATCTGCTTTTTGAACCAGATTAAAGCTGATCCAGCATTGATCAATTTGTTTGCTTGTCCCATGTTTAAAGGCATTTTCTAAAAATGGGAGCAATAACAAAGGTGCGATCTGGAACTTATCTATATCTCCACTAATGTTCACAGATATGTCCAGCCTGTCCCCATAGCGCAACTTTTCCAATGCAATGTAGTTTTGCAGAAGATCGATCTCCTTAGATAATGGGATCCTGGGGGAATTACTTTCATAGATCATGAACCGGAGCAGAGCCGATAATTTAAGCACGATCTCGGGAGCATTTGGCGAATATTCCAGAGTTAGAGAATAAAGGTTATTTAATGTGTTGAATAGAAAATGCGGATGAAGTTGTGCCTTCAATAATTTTAGTTCAGCAATCGTCTTTTGTTGTTCTGCTTCCTGAGTTTGTTTACCCTGAAGGTACCAGTATTTCAGAAGTTTTATCGAAGCAGCTATCCCGGCAATATGAATAAATGGAAGAATATTTCTTCCTACTGAAAAGGTCGCTCCCTGAAATCTTGGATCTGCTGAGATTGAAAGCTGTGCGATCACTGTATAAACTCCGCAGATAAATACTAAAATCACCAGGCCAAGAAAGAATTGCCAGTATTTCCTGTTTAACAGGAATTTTGGAACCAGGAAGTATAAGAGACTATACACCATAATCAAATGTCCCGGCAGGAAAAACAACGCGTTATAAATAGACTTCATAGGATCAAGACCAAGGCCAAATCCCCAGGCGAAATACAAAACGACCAGAATCCAGAAAAGGATATGCAGGCCAATAGTTCTAAGCTTTTTACCCACGATTGCAAAATAATAAAGGTCTTTAACTATGATTTTAACTGAACAATAAATAAACCACCCGGAGGGAGTAGATCATATGCATGAGTTCAAATGAATTTCTTTAAATACCCTACAAACTCAAAATCCAAAATCGCAAAGAAAAGGTACGAAATTAAGCCGATATCCAGATCATTATTCTTTCACTAAAAGCATGACTTAAAATTATATTTAACTGGTTTTCAATGATTTAATATGCGATAGCATAGATAATTTACATTATTCAAAGGAATCGATCGTAGGATGAAAATTAAAATAAATTTTATAGGATAATTTGTTATTAAAAAACTCTATTTGAATTGCAGTTCCAGCCTTATTTCTGGTTCAGTACTGTAACAATTGTTACTGCTGTATGGGCTTTATTGGTCTAAGTTTGACAGAACTAAAAATAAACTTTTTCATATTTAGCTAATGAGTAATTTCAGTACACTGGTAAGATCTATCGCAAAAATTTTTTTGTTGGTAACTGTTCTTGTAATTATTGTTTTTATAGGAGTGATCACTTACACAACTCAACCAGCTATTTTTACCGGGTATAAGATCGCCCCGGAAAATTGGAACCCGAAAAACCCTGATTCCATTTATGCTTCTGGCTTTATGGATCCCGAAGTAGAATACGGCTACCTGCTAATATCCGAAACTTCGAAATATATGGGTCCACAATCTGAAGATCCCGAAATGAGATTAGCTGGTAATAATCTCTCCTGCACCAATTGCCATTTAAGAGCTGGAACGCAGGCCGGCTCTGGTTCCTGGGTTGGTGTGGTTGATAGGTTTCCTCAATTCAGAGGTAGATCAAATCAGGAAGGGACTATTGAAGATCGTATAAATGGTTGCATGGAACGAAGTATGAACGGCAGGAAAATGCGCGATGATTCAAAAGAGATGCAAGCTATTGTAACTTATATGAAGTGGCTTAGCGAAGGACTTCCTGAAAAAAGAGAAAAAGAATTCAAGGGCTTTCCGGCGATTGAGATCCCTGGAGTTGCGGTTGACCTGAAAAAAGGTAAAGAATTATATGCTAGAGAATGCTCCGTTTGCCATGGGGATAATGGAGCCGGTCAAAAATTGAATGATGGTTCCAATAACTATCTTTATCCTCCACTCTGGGGACCAGACAGCTTTAATGATGGAGCAGGAATGCATAGGGTTTTGACGGCAGCTCAATTCATTAAATCAAATATGCCTTTTGAACAGGCTACCTGGAAAGATCCAAAACTTACTGACGAAGAGGCCTATCATCTCGCAGGCTATATCAATAGCTTCTCACGACCTCATAAAAGCGATCTGGAAAAGGATTTTCCTGATCGTAAGCTAAAACCTGTTTCTACGCCTTATGGACCGTGGGAAGATAATTTTTCAGCAGAACAGCACAAATGGGGACCTTTCCCTCCAATAATTGAATTCTACAAAAAGAATTACAACCTCCAAAAGATCAAATAATGCTTCAGAAAATTACTGTGATACTTTTGATCTTTTTATCCTTTCAGCTATTCTCACAGGAAGAAAAAGAGGCGAAAAATTATGGAAAATTATCCGGGCAGTGGAGAAGCTTTTATATGCTTACTGATAATACTGAAGATCTCAAAGACTATAATGCTCTTGCCACCGGTGGTCATTTAAATTATAAAAAGAATTTCTTTAAGGGTTTTGAAATTGGTGCCGCCTTATACACCACCTGGAACCTCGGAATTCAGGATCTTACCGTACCTGATCTACAAACTCAGAAAACAAGCAGGTACGAAGAGGGCCTTTTTGACCGGCTGGACCTGGAAGACCACTCGATTTTTATATTAGGAGAATTATATGCCAGTTACCAAAATGATCAACATTTTATCAAATTAGGCAGAATGAAGTTTAATTCTCCGCTGGTAAATGGCCAGGACGGCAGGATGATCCCTTCATTATTTCAGGGCGTTCATTACGCTTTTGATTCCAATAGAAATACCAAAATTCAAATGGCAGCATTCAATTTTATGGCGCCTCGTTCTACCGGGGAGTTTTTTAAGATCGGAAGAAGCCTGGGCACCTATCCAATTGCCAGGAATAATGATGGAGAAGGCTCTCAATATGACAATAACAATACTGATTCAGATTTTTTACTGATCGCAAATATAGACCAGGAAATCTCCAAGAATCTGAAGCTTGAGGTCTGGAATTATTTTATAGAAAATGTATCAAATTCATTTTATTTAAAACCAACGTACCAGGTAACCGATCATATTGATATACAGGGAGAATGGCTACATCAAACCAAAATTAATAATGGAGGAAATAAACTGGATTCTTTAAGTTACTTTCAGGATAATTCATCAGATCTGCTAGGATTAAAGATACAATATAACTGGTTTAAGAAGAATTCATTATCGCTTGCCTATAACCGGATACTTCCTGGTGGAAAATTCCTTTTTCCCAGGGAATGGGGAAGAGAATTCATATTCACATTTCAAAAACGGGAACGCAGTGAAGGTGTTTCAGACAATCATGCATTGGTCGCTTACTATGACCAACATTTCAAATTGTTTAATGAAAACTTAGCGGTAAGATCAATTTTTAGCTTAGGAAAACACTGGAACCCTTCTGTTCTCGATCCTGCATCGAATAAATATGCGATGCCAGATTATACTCAGGTAAATATTGACCTTTTCTTCTCATTTAAGAATTGGAAAAATTTGAAACCAGAAATATTACTTGTCCAAAAATTCGGGAATGGAGACATCCCAGATAATCCAAATCTATTCTTTAATAAAGTGGATATGTTTCAGCTAAATTTTGTGCTAAACTATAATTTTTAGCCTATTTCTTAAAACGGACTTCCACCGTTCTTTAGAAGCATTAATATTTTAAAGGATTACAATTCAATTAAATTTTTTTGCCATAAAAAATTCGAACTTCTTCTCCTTTAAAATTATATTAATCAGCTAAAACACACAATTCAATAAAGCTAAAACCTGCTCATTTTCAGTATTATAGCGATTTAGTAGGGAGTTGGTCTAAAAAATTTCCCAGATATATTCTTCTTAGCTAAATTGGATGACTATTGACTTATATATTTCAAAAACAGGAATTTTGAATTCCTAAGAAGAAATGGATTAAACCGGCTTCTTTTTGAAAATTAATGACAAAGAAAAATAAAGGTCACAATTAGCATCCCCCCTATTATTTAGTCCCCCCGAGTAATTTTTAAAGACGGAATTGTGCTTTTTCCAGAAAGCTCATGTAGTATCTATCAAAAATGTTTAAAGATCTATTCCATTTGAAATAGATCCTTAAGCTGAAAGTTCATTTGAGAAAGCAGGTGATAAAGAAGCCCGCTTTCTAAAGAAATCTAAAATTTAAATTTATGAAAACTTTGAAATTACACCTGGTTATAACAGTTATCATCGCCCTGTTTTTTTCTTCCTGTAATCAGGATGAACCAGTTACTGATCCTGAAATATCGCAGGATGTTGCCATACTATCGTTAGGTCCTGTTTTAAATGATATGATCAACCGCGCTGCAGAAAGACAACAGGTTAATGATATACCGGATTGTTCAGAGGAAGCCCCTGCATTTGCGCAAATATCACTTATCTATGGGGATTCTGATACTCCTATTGATGTAACTGCTGAAATATTGAACGATGAAAATGGCTTTTTTACAGCTTATAATGATGAGTTGGAGATTCCAGTGCCAACAGGCGCGACAACAGTATCTGTTACCTTAACCGATTTTCTGGTTCTGAGCGATGACGCCGGATCACCCGGAGATATTATCTGGGCAGCTCCTAAAACGGGTAGTGAATTTGCCGTATTTGTAGATCAACCGCTTCCTATTTCTTGGGATCTTAGGGCTGGATCTAAAACCTATGTTGATATTCCTGTGTTATGCTTTGATGACCGGGAGGTAAATCTGTATGGTTATGTATTTTTTGATATTAATCCAACAGAACTTTCAACCCTATGCTTCTTTGCAAACTATTGCACAGATTCTGGCAGACATTACACAGCAAATTATAGTCTGGATCTTTACCTGGGGACTTCAAATTCAGGTACTCCACTATATTTAGGACAAATTCCTGTAACCGGAAATGACGGACAATTTTATGCAGAGCCCATTTGCCTGGCAGTACCTGCTCCCGGAGATGATATAAGCGCAGGTGAACCTTATCTTTATTATGAAATAAGCTTAACGGACTGGCCAGGTAACTATGGAAGTGCCGGAGACTATATGGAAACAGGTACTTTAAGCTGGATACAGGTCCAGGATTTACTTAATGACGATGGAACAACAGCTGAGTATTTACATGTTTTTCTCAATTGTGAGGAGGGTGAAGATGAAGGCGAAGATACTTACGTCACTGTAACGGTTGATACCGAAAATATTAATGAGGATAATCTAAACGAAACGGTCTTTTTTACCGACAGCAGGAGTAACTCTACCTCAACCGTTAGCAGCCCTGAAAATCATATCGCTCTGGTAAATCAAAATAGGAGGATCTTCTGGAGTGGAAAAACTTTGAATGGAAACAGCGAAGAAACAATTGAAATTATTGAAATCTATCGCAAGCCTGAGGGTGGGCCGATGATATTAACCAGAACTTATACAGATCCTAATCTTGAAGGAACAATTATAGGAGATATTAGGTCAGATTACGTTGAAGGTCTGGAGCTTTACAATTTGGTTTTAAGTATAAATGGCGAGAGCGAAAGAACCTTTACCATAGATCCTAAGATCCAGATGCAACCAAATTAGGCAGAACTAATGATAATTTATAATAAAATATCTGGCCGTCTCAATTCGAGGCGGCTTTAGGTTTTTGCATAAGATTGCATTTGAGTTCAAATATAGGTCGATCATCTAAATTGTTTATAGAAATAAGAATAAACCAATTTTAAGGTTTGTTACTTATTTTTAGACATCTGCTTTAATCCTAAATTTATCAGGAAATTGTTTCTTCAATTGTGGATCTTATAACATTTAAATTTCGATCACCGTGAATATTCTAATTATCGGGGGAACGGGTAAAACTGGAAAGGAACTTATTAAACAAAGCATCGAAAAGGGATATTTGGTTACTGCGCTAGCACGTAATCCACAAAAAATTGAATTAAATCATTCTCACCTCATATTAAAAAAGGGAGATGTATTGAAACCAGAGACTTTCGGTGATGCGTTTAAAGGCCAAGAAGCAGTTTTATCTGCTTTAGGGCATAAAAAATTTATCATCAAGACCAGCATACTTTCTGAAGGCACCAAGAATATCATCGCTGAAATGAAAAGACAAAATATCAAAAGATTTATTTGCATTACTTCCCTGGGAATCAACGACAGCAAATTTAAGTTAGGCCTATACTACACCCTGTTTTTAATCCCATTTATCCTCTACTTCTATTTTTCTGATAAATCCAATCAGGAAAAAATAATTGAGGAAAGTAATTTAGATTGGACCATCGTGCGACCCGGTCACTTTGTGAGCGGAAGAAGAACAGGCAAATATAAACATGGAGAAAATCAAGGTCATTACATTTTCACCAGGAAAATTTCTCGTGCAGATGTCGCAGATTTTATGATTAAACAGTTAAAGAATGATACCTATTTACATAAAAAACCAGGTCTCACCTATTAAAGCCTAATAGATTAATGTTTTAAAGGAGGTAATGTGACGATAAAGACAAAGGAAAACAAACTTCTGATTATTAAACTGATCCATACCATTATCTGGATGTTTTTCGTCCTGGTGATCTTCTACATCTTATATTCCGGGATATTCAATAAAATTACAACGTTCACCTGGATAGGGGTAGGATTGGTCATAGGAGAAGGTATTGTATTAATGATCTTTAATAAATTTTGCCCTCTAACCTTGATAGCTCGCAAATACTCCAACTCTCAAAAGGATAATTTTGATATTTTCCTTCCCAACTGGCTGGCGAAAAATAATAAGCTGATATTTACTTCGATCTTCCTGGCAGGTTTGATCATTATTATCATAAGATTATTCCAGAACTCATAAACCATTGATTTTAATATAATGACGACTCCTGTGATTATTCAGATTAAGGTTAAGAATAAGATTTGGAATCGGCTAAGTTGGCAGAAATTTATTTAACTTAACCATGCATTAAACTTGAATACGCCACTTTTACTATCTCCCTTACCTGCATTTTAAGCTATTAACAAACATTTGTTCAAATAGGCTGGCACATGAGTAGAGTATTCAAAAATCTCAGAGCTTTAAGTATTAAAAAAGATAAGCTAAGAAAATACGTGGCCTATGCCTTAGGCGAGATCCTTCTTATAATCATTGGAATCCTGATTGCCCTCAATCTTAATGAGAAAAGTATCGAAAGAGATAAAACAGCTAATTTTAATACGGCAATATCTCAGATCTACACCAACCTTTATTGTGAATATAGCTGGTATGAATATACTCTTGAAGGTTTGATGAAGCAAAGAAATATCGTAGCGCTGGAAATGAATGATGATCTGCAGGTAACCGATAAGGAAATTCCCTATCTCTTAGTATACCTCAATTCATCCTTTCTTTTTTATGAGACGAACAGTCCGTCTATAATTGCCAAAGCTCAGGAGAATATTATTGATCCTAAACAAAGTATCCTGGTAAATCAAACTACCTCTTATTATTCCATCTGGACCGAATGGGACAATAACTTGAAAAAAGAACGAACAAAATTCCTGAATGAATTGTTCAGTAAATACAACTTCCCGTATTATCCGAGATTGGAATTATATAATGATGATTTTATTCTCAATACACAGTTCAATGATAAGATCACAATCCAGGAAATTCAAATTGGCAAACAGATAAGAGCAGATGAAGAGTATAAATTTATTTTAAAATCGATTCTAAATCAAACCGACAATTTAATATTCATGATCGGTTACAGAGTAAATGAGACCAAAGCACTCATGGAATATTTCAACGACTATAATTCTGATATAAATTTAAATTTTTCAAATATTGGAATTTTAGGTACTGCTTTACCAGATGGCTGGGAAAAATCCACACCCATGCATCTAATAGATGTAAATAAGCAGATCTGGCAGATTAAAATTCAACTAAAGGATGGAGTTCTAAAATTCAGAAATGGAAATAGCTGGAACCAAAATTGGGGTGCAACAGATTCCTATAATGGGAAGGCGCTTTTCTTTGGCAAGGATATTCCTGTTACTGAAGGCTTTTATCAGATCGATCTGAATATAGTTGATAAGATCTATTCAATAAAAGCAATTAATGAAGTCGAAAATGGTCAGGATGAATAGAAAATTCCTTTAGTATTGAAATAAAAAGCAGGTAACATTTTTAAAATGAAACCTGCCTGATCCTTTTTTTATTTATTATAACTAAGCTGTTTTAATACTACAGCCCACGGCCTTGGTAGTTCTGTTGTCCGGATCTTTCCCGGCTTCTATTGCTTTTATGGCTTCCTCAACAAATTTCTGACTTACGCCAGACTCATCCCGCGGACTATCATCTATCGCTCCATGATACCGCAGGATCCTTTTTGAATCTATTAAATATACCTCAGGCGTCTTGGTAGCGCCATATTTAGGATACACCTCCTGCCCTTCATCAAAAAGATATAAAAAAGGAAAGCCCTTTTCACTGGCATTTTCTTTCATGGCCGCAAAACTGTCCCCCGGCTGAACTGAAGGGTCATTCGGCTGGATAGCGACCACAGGATATCCCTTGGAAGCATAATTGTTGTGAAGTTCAATAAGACGCTGCTCATTCGCTATGGCATAAGGACAGGTATTACAGGTGAACACAACAATGTAACCTTTAGGAGTTTTTCCGTTTGCGTCTTTAATATTGTCGAAAGAATAGAACTTGCCGTCGATGTTCTTAAGTTTAAATTCGGGTGCCTTATCTCCTATCTCTATCCCTGGAACATTTGATCTATCAGAGATTTCATAACCGATAAAGGACATCAGTAATAAAGCGGCAGCTATTAGCAAAAATGTCTTTTTCATAATTAGATGTATTTAGTTTATAAAAATGGTTCAATAACCTCAACAAGTTCACTTGTGTTTTCAAAAGCGCCCTGGAATAAATCATTACTATCCTGGTTAAAAATATAGGTGGCTGGAATAGCACCAGACCATTCCGGAGAAACCTTATCTATCCAGTCATTGTACTTACCATCCAGTAGGACAACCACCTTATCTTCAATTTGATTTTCCTTTACAAATGATACAAGTTTGGTGTCAACATCTTTTGGAAAGTCTAAACTAACCAGAACGACCTTCATTTTTTTGTCCTTATAAATTGAATCCAGATCTTTAAAATGCGGGAGTTCCTTGATACAGGGTTTACACCAGGTAGCCCAGAAATTGATAACATAGGTGGTATCGTTTTGAATATTTAAAATAGGCTCAAAATCTTCAAACTTCTCATATACCGGAATTCCGCTAGTATAATAATCTGGAACAGCCTTTTTGGACCTTTCATTTTCTGAAGGTTCTTCAACTTTGGCAGTTTCCTTTACATTTTCTTTTTCTTTTTTCTCCTGACAATAGATTAATGAAAATGAAATGATAATTAAGAATATCAATTTGAAAACCCTGTATTTTATGACCGCCAGTTTCATCCTTAGATTTAAAAAAATAGAATACTAAAAATACCTTTCACCAAAAATTAGTTCAAGTACTGAAGCCCAACTTAGGATAATGAAACACCCTCTTCCACTTCGGCTTCAATTAATTTCTCCGGAGTTATAGGCAGGTCACGCATTCTTTTTCCTGTTGCGTTGAATATCGCGTTAGCAATAGAAGCTGCCACACTGGTAATACCTAATTCGCCAATCCCTTTGATGCCCATTTTGTTCGCAATCTTATCTTCCTCAGGTAGAAATACCACATCTATATTAGCCATATCCAGGTTTACCGGAACATGATAATCTGCAAAAGATCTGGTAATAAAATTCCCGAAATTAGGCTCCACCTGTGTTTTTTCAGCAATCACCATTCCTGCACCCATGGTAAGACCACCAATGATCTGCCCGTAGGCAGTTTTAGGATTCAGAATTTTTCCTGCTGAACCTACGTTCACCATCCTTTTGATCCTGTACATTCCTGTATCCTTATCTACCCAAACTTCACAAAAGTTAGCGCCGAAAGAAAAGACCGAATATTCCTCAAATTCTTTAGATGGTTCTGCCATTCCCTCAGCTTCAAAGGTTTTGATCTGATTTCTTTTCAGGAGTTCAGCAAGGGCTACTTCTTCTTCCTGAGGAATATTTCTGTTATCTTTTAAACCTTTTACAGCATTTTCACAGGCAGCTCTAGCTCCATTACAATAGGAAGCTGCTCCCCAGGATCCACCGGAACCCGGAGTTACCGGGAAGTTGGAATCTCCCAGCTCAACACTTACCTGTTCAACCGGTATATTTAAATATTCTGAAGCGGTTTGCGCGATAATTGTATAACTTCCGGTACCTATATCTGTCCCGTCCATCTGAATGGTCGCATGCACTTTCTCATCATCTTCAAGGTCCAGGATCACTTTGGAGTATGTTTTTTGATATGGTGAATTTCTGGAAGCAGCACTCACACCATAGCCAATAAGCCAGTTGCCTTTTTTGTTCGTTCCGGGCTCCATCTTTCGATCTTCCCAGCCGAATTTCTCTGCACCAATCCTTAAGCATTCCACCAGAAGTCTAGATGAAAAAGGTCTGTTCTCATGAAGATCTGTTTGTGTATCATTTTTTATTCGAAAATCGATCGGGTCCATTTTCAGTTTCCAGGCCATTTCATCCATTGCAGATTCCAGGGCAAAACTTCCCGTGGCTTCTCCCGGTGCTCTCATCGCAAAAGGCGTTTGAATATTCATGGGAATCAGCTTATAGGTCACCTCGTTATTGGGCACTTTATAAAGCATTTTTGAAACCATTCCGCAGGGCTCCTGGTATTCCATGTTTGTAGAGGTGTGGGAGAGAGTTTCATGAGAAAGCGCAGTTAGCGTACCATCATTTTTAGCCCCAATTCGCATCTTTTGCTCATTTTGCTGGCGCATACCTGTGTTGGTAAACATTTGCGTCCTGGTAACCGTAACCTGTACTGGCCTGCCTACCATTTTGGCCGCCATCACCGCCAGTATCGCATGGCGTTCCAGGTTCAGTTTAGACCCAAAGCCTCCACCAACAAATGCTGAAACTACCCGCACATCCTTCTTTGGAATTTGAAAAGTAGAAGAAATAGCGATCGTTGCATCGTCCACCATCTGCTGACTCGCATAGGCCATTACCTTTCCATTATCCCATGAGGCGATAATCGCATGTAGTTCCATAGGATGATGATGCTCAATTGGTGTGTTGTAAGTTTGCTCTACCACCACATCAGCTTCAGAAAGGCCTCTCTGCATATCCCCACGCGAATAATTAGAACCATTATCGGGAGTATAGGCTTTAGATCTCGATTCCTCAAATTTGATTACGGCAGAAGGATCTTTCTTATATTCAAATTTCACTAAACGGGCCGCATATTGTGCCTGTTCAAAAGTTTCTGCTACCACTAATCCTACATATTCACCATAATAATTCACTTTGTTGCTCTGTAAAACAGGAGCAATAGTATCTGTAGCAATAGCAGTCATTTCCTTATCGAATGTCTTCAGCTTTTCGGCATTCTTATAGGTAATTACTTTTAGAACCCCGTCTAGTTTTTCGGCTTCGGAAGTATCTATAGATACGATCTCTCCTTTGGCGATCGTACTATTGATACCCTGCGCAAAAACCTTATTTTCCACTGGAAATTCAGAAGCATATTTAGCCTTTCCTGTAACTTTAAGATGGCCTTCTACTCTATCTATGGCTTGCCCAACTCCCGATGCTTTAACTGTCTTCATAATAATATTTTTGATTTTGAGGTTGGACTATACTTCTCTTTCGAATGCCTGGGTAAGTGCTCTTACGATCGCTTTTTTACCCATATCTACTTTCCATTTATTAGCTTCAAATGGTTTGGCGTCTTTCAGTGCGATCTCTGCCGCCTGCTCAAAGTTGGACTGGCTAGGTTTTTTCCCTTTCAGAAATTCTTCAGAATCATAAAGTTTCCAAGGCTTATGTGCAACACCCCCCATGGCTAATCCTACCTTAGTGATAGTTCCGCTTTTTACCTGAAGTCCGGCTGCAACCGAAATCAAAGCAAAAGCATAACTGGATCGCTCCCGGATCTTTAAATAATAATAGTGATCTGCAAACACAGGTTCGGTAAGGTGAATAGCCGTAATTAATTCGCCCTCTTCAAGATTAGTGTCCTTCTCGGGCTTATCTCCCGGTAAACGATGAAAATCTGTAAATTCTATCATTCTGGATGAACCTACGGGTTGCTCGACTTCAACCGTGGCCCCCAGTGCAGCCAGAGCTACACACATATCTGAAGGATTGGTAGCAATACAACTATCACTATAACCAAAAATAGCGTGCAGGGAATTCATCCCCTCCAAAGCTCCACATCCAGAGCCGGGTTGCCTTTTATTACAAGGCATGGAAGTCTCGAAAAAATACGGACAACGCGTGCGCTGTAATAGGTTTCCGCCATTACTCGCCATATTCCTTATCTGGGCAGTAGCTGCAGAAAGCATCGCCATACTAAGTAGTGGATATTGCTTCCTAATGTCGGGATGATTTGCAGTCTCAGAATTACTAAGCATTGCTCCCAGTGTCAAACCTCCCTTATCGTTCTTAGTGATCTTTTTATAATCAAGCTTGTTTACGTCTATTAACTGGTCTGGCCGCTCTACATCTTCTTTCATTAGGTCTACCAGGTTAGTACCTCCGGCGAGATAGTGCGAAGTTTTAGTGGTAGCCTTTAGCGCCTGTTCCTTATTTGTTGCACTTGTATAGGTGAATGGTCTCATGTTCAGTTCAATTAAATTTAAATTCTAAGGTCTAGGCTTTTTTAGCTTTGTCCATTTGTTCCTGGGTAGCGAACTCCCAGGTTGGCATCTCATCATTTCCGGAATTTACCTCTTTAAAGGCCTGAACAATATTATTATAGGCACCGCAACGGCATATATTACCAGACATTCTTTCCCTGATCTCTTCCTCCGAAAGGCTTAAATTTTCCTCTATTTTTTTGAGATCTTCAGTCACATAACTGGCTTCTCCATTTTTAGCTTCCTCTAATAAGGCTACTGAAGAACAGATCTGTCCTGGAGTACAATAACCACACTGGAATCCGTCATGCTTTAAAAAGGCTTCCTGCATTGGGTGCATTTCTCCATTTTTTGCAAGGCCTTCCACGGTAGTGATCTCCTTACCCTCGCAGGTTGCCGCTAAAGTTAAACAGGAAAGATTCCTCTTTCCGTCGATTATTACCGTGCACGCACCACACTGGCCATGATCACATCCCTTTTTTGTCCCGGTTAGGGCTAGTCTTTCTCTTAACGCATCAAGCAGACTCATTCTGGAGTCTAGTGTCAATGGTTTTACCATTTCATTTACCCTTAGATTCACTTTGATTTCGTTAAGTAGTATTTGTGGATTATCTGGAAGATCTTTCATATTGCTGGCGAATAATTCTGAAGTGAAATATGAAGAAGCCCAGATACTTAAACTGGCTGCAGAAACCTGTTTCAAGAATTTTCTCCGGGAACTCCCACTCAACCCCATTTCATCAAGGATCATTTTTTCATCATCGCTGAGATTATCTAGATCAGCATTCTTTTTCCATTTATCAATATCTTTCATAAAAAATGTATTAGGGAAGTAAGTAGGTTCCTAAAATTAAAGATTAAAATCTTGTAAAGAGTTAGTATTATGTTAATCAGGAAGAATATTTAGAAATAATGCGTTAAAAATCTACTTAATATTCAAACCCTAAAGATTTTAAAGGACTGGAAATTATATGCTTATGCCGAACCCCTTTAAAAGTATAAGCCTTAAACCGACGTAGAAAACAAGAATGGCGGTCAGAATTCCCAGAAATTTCAGATTGAATTTTTTAGTGGAAAGGTATGATCCCAGGCTTCCGCCAAGTACTACTGCGACAATGAGTTTTATTACAAGCTGATAATCCAGGTAAAAAGTTCCGGCAACGTTGAGTCCAATGAGTCCGGCTAACGAATTCACCAGGATAAATACCGAAGCCAGGGAAGCAATGATCCTGGGATCTTTCCATTTCAGAAGATTTAATACTGGCGAGAGAAAAATACCTCCACCAATTCCTGAAATTCCTGACAATAGACCAATGCTTCCTCCGAGAATGAATTTCTTAGGTTTAGAGAACTCCTGGGATTCAAGTTTGCCTTTTACAAATCTTAAGCTCATAAAAATCCCGGCCAAGACCAGGGCACTTCCAAGGATCAGAAAAAATACGGTTTGAGAAAGTTTTACCATAGCTCCCAAATACGCCATTGGAATACTTAGAACAAAAAATGGCCATATTAGTTTTGGTTTTAAAACTCCGTTTTTAATATAAATGATGGTGCCAATCGTAACCACACAAATATTCAGGATAAGTGCTGTAGAGCGTATTTCGTAGAAATCGGTTATGACAAGACTAAGAATTGCCAGGTAACTGGACCCGCCTCCGAAACCAACAGAACTATAGAATAATGCAATAAAGAAAAAGATTAACGGGAGGTATTCTAAGGACATATTATGAAATTAGAAGACATTCTATAAGATCCCCTTTTTTAACCGAGGTTTCGGCGTCCAGAAATGCGAGGGCATTCCCAAGCGCCATCGATTGTATCATCGAGGAGCCTTGCCCATTCAAAATTTCTACCTTAGAATCACTCACTTTAGCCTTTAAAAATGAAGGCCGGTCTCCTCTGTTTTCAAAATCATGGGAGATTGCAAAGGAATATCGGTCGAGTCCCTTTTTATCTGATCCGCTTAACTGGTAAAGAAAAGGCAGCACATAAACATAAAAACAACTAAGTGAAGATGCAGGATTTCCCGGTAAGGCAAATACAAACTTATCTCCTTTCTTTCCAAAATACAGCGGTTTTCCCGGTTTCTGGAAAACTTTATAGAACTGTTCCTTTACCCCATTTTCTTCCAGCGCCTGTTTTACGAAATCATAATCCCCAACCGAAATTCCACCCGAAAGGATGAGTACATCGGTAGTTTCCAGAGATTCTTTAATTCCTGATTTTATAGCTTCAAAATCATCTTCGATCTGTTTCTTATCCTGACAGTGAAAACCGAAATTCTTACAGGCAGCAGCGAGGGCATAGCTATTGGATTCATATATCTGGCCTTCGGCTTTTGGCTTTCCGGGCTTTATCAATTCATTCCCGGTAGTAATTAAATTAATGACCGGCTTTTTAAAGACCTCAACCTTTTCGATTCCCAGGCTTCCAATCAAACCGATACCTGCTGGAGTAATGCTGTAGCCTTTCTCAAAAACAAGCTGACCTGCCTTTAATTCTTCTTCTTTTCTGCGAATACACTGTCCTTCTTTTGGTTCTGTCTCCAGAAGTAGTTTATCTCCATGAACAGAGACCTTTTCCTGCATTATCACTGCGGTAGTTTTTTCCGGAACTTTTGCCCCGGTAAAAATGCGAACGGCCTCCCCTTCTTTCAATGCTATCTCGCTCATATCGCCGGCAGCGACTTCCCCTACAATTTTATATTCTTTATGTATGCCACAGAAAGCATAACCATCCATCGCGGAATTGTCGAATGAAGGCATATCAAATGGAGCAGTTATATTTTCGGAAAGGGAAAATCCGAGACAATCCTCAAGATGCCGGTTCTCGGTTTTTAGTTTTACAGATTGATCCTGAATGATCTTTAAAGCTACTTCGATTGTTACCATTAGCCTCCTATTGATATCATTGACCTGTTCTTTTCGTAATGCTCGGGATCCATTTTCACATCCATTCCATCACGGGAATATTTCTTGGTTTTGATCGCGTTAATGATAATATTGTCCATCTCCTCACCATTTCTAAGTGGAGTAAGTAGATCGGTTTCAGAATTAGCAAAAAGGCAGTTCTTCATTTTCCCGTCGGCCGTAACCCGAATTCTATTGCACTCAGAACAGAAAGGATTGGTAATAGTACTCACGATCGAGAAACTTCCCGTATGCCCTTCCACCTTAAAATTATTAGATGTACTATGTTTCGGGTTTTTCAATTCCTCAATTTTTCCGAATTTTTCAGAAACTATATCAAGAATTTCCTGTTCCGAAACACCTTTGCTCCAGTCCCACTTATTGCCCTTAAACGGCATAAACTCAATGAACTTGACCGTAAGCTTTTTATTTTTGGTAAGCTCTATAAAATCATTGATCTCGTTGTCATTAACACCTTTAATAAGAACAATATTCATTTTGACTTCCATATCCATCTCTAAAGCCTGCTGAATATTCCTCCAGATCCGGTCAAAATAATCCCGTTTGGTAATAAACACCGACTTTGCTTTATCCAGGGTATCCAGGCTGAGATTAATCTTTTTTAAGCCTATTTTCTGAAAAAGATCCAGATATTTATCCAGCATGATCCCGTTGGTGGTGATCTTTAAAGTAACGCCCAGTTTTGCGAGTTCCTCTACCAGGTAGCCGAAATTCTTCCGAACTAAAGGCTCCCCGCCGGTGAGTCGGATCGTATCCACCCCCAGGTCACGGAATGTCCTCGCCAGATCAATGATCTCTTCCAGAGTTATGATATTAGATTTCTCCATGAGTTCGATCCCTTCTTCCGGCATGCAGTAAAAGCAACGAAGATTGCACCTGTCGGTCAGGGAAATCCTGAGATAGGTATGCGGCCGTCCAAAATTATCTACTATTTTCTTCTTTTCTTCAATCATGTCTCTTTCCTTCTATCACTTTAAAAACGTGCAATACATGCGGAAATATCGCATCCATGCATTCTGCTGCTCCTTTGGTTGAGCCTGGCAATGCCAGCACCACTTTTCCGTCCATTATCCCGGCTACAGACCTTGATAACATTGCATATGGCATCCGCTGCTGGCCATAATTCCTCATTTGCTCCTCTACCCCTTTTAACTTAAGATCGAGGAGAGATTCTATGGTTTCCGGTGTTACATCACGCGGGCCTACTCCTGTTCCTCCTGTAAAAATGACCATATCAGCTTTTGCATTTTTCAAAGCCGATCGTATTTCTTCAGATTCATCGGGAATAATGATGATTTCAGATTCAATTCCCTGTTCTTTCAGTTTTGAAGCGATCGCCTTGCCAGCTTTATCTTCTCCCTGGCCTTTTGAAATGGTATCTGAACACACCACGATTTTTGCATTTAAACCTTCAGAGTTGATCTTAAAAGATGATTTTCCACCTTTTTTATTCTGAAGCCGGATGGTCCCGATCTCCACATTTTTATCGATAGGTTTCAGCATATCATACATCGTAAGCGCTACAATACTGGCGCCATGCATGGCCTCCACCTCAACCCCGGTCTTGTAGATCGTCTTAACTGTAACCGAGATCTGTATCTCAAGTCCGTTAATTTCGTATTCAATTCCGGTATACTCGATAGGCAGCGGATGACAGTCGGGAAGCAACTCCGGCGTTTTCTTCACTCCCAGTAATCCCGCGGCTTTAGCCATTTCAAAGACATTCCCTTTCGGAACTTTATTTTCCCTGATCGCTTTAATCGTCTCCTCGCTTGAAGTCCGTACCACAGCAATGGCAGTGGCTTCCCGAAGCGTAGTTATCTTATGCGTTATATCAACCATCTATTTATTCACTTTCCATTGATGAGTTTCATCTTCAAAAATCTCTTTTCCGAAAATGGGCACATTGGCCTTAATTTCTTCTACAAAATAGTTACAGGCCTCTATAGCAACCTTTCTGTGTGCCGAAGAAGTGAAAACGAAAAGACAAATTTCGCCAGTTTTCACTTCACCCAGGCTATGATAAATATGCGCACAGGTAATGTCGAATCTCGAAAATGCCGCTTCCCTGATCTCATGAAAAACATTTTCAGCCATTTCTTCATAGGCTGAATAATTTATGACGCTTACTGTTTTTCCATCAATTTCATCTGCCCTGATCTGGCCCAGAAAAATACTATGTGCTCCAATATTAGTTTTGGACTGATGATTCGCAATGGAGTTAGCGATCTTTTCCGGCGGAATGGCGCCCTGTACAAATACTTTTTTCGTTTTTTTCTTATCCATCAATTATTGTTTCTACTCCTCCTTCAACATTTATAAGATTATTGAATTCGAATTGTGCTTTTAATAAATCCACTACTTTCTTGCTTCTTTTTCCAGACTGGCAAAAAACCAGTACCTCTTCCTGCTTCGGAATTTCTTCTAAACGGTCTTCCAGCTCACTAAGCGGAATTTGAAGTACTTTCCCAGAATTGACCCTTGGTTGTTCGAATATTTCCCGGATATCCAGGTAAAGCTTTGACTCGTCAGAAATTTTGCATTCTATCCTCACAGGAATGATTCCTCCCCTTTTGATCTTTTCGATCTCTTCTACTCGCTTTGAAATATTTAATAGTTGATCTTGTCCTGATAGAATATTGATCAGTTTCAATTTCCCCGAAAGTACATTTCCGGCATCAAGTACCATTTTTAAAACTTCAGCGGCCTGCATGGTTCCCAGGATCCCCGGGGTAACGCCAAGTACTCCTGTTGCTTCACAACTTATATTCTGCCTGGTGGTCTTCGGAAAAAGGCATCGGTAAGAAGGTCCCTCCTCATAATTGAATACTGAAAGCTGGCCTTCATTTTTATAGATCGAAGCGTAGACCCAAGGTTTTTCCGTTAGTATACAGGCATCATTGATCAAATATTTTGTTTCAAAATTATCTGTGCCATCAAGGATGATATCATAAAGCTGAAACAAGTTTTTCGCATTATCTATACTTAAAGGTTCTTCAAAAACATCAATTTCTACTTCTGAATTGATCTGCTGAAGTTTTTGTTTTGCCACCACAGCTTTTGATTTTCCCAGATCCTCCTCTGTAAACAATAACTGCCGATGAAGATTTGAAAGCGAAATCCGGTCGTGATCGATAAGCCCGAGCCTGCCAATTCCTGCGCCAACGAGATATTGCGCGGCAGGACAGCCTAAGCCGCCTACTCCAATAATAAGTACACTGGCATTGCGGAGTTTTTCCTGACCGGAAACTCCAACCTCATCTAATTTTATTTGTCGGTCGTATCTCATTATCCTCCTGCGAATGGCGGCAAAAATGCTACCTCATCGCCTTCATTTAATTCTACTTTGTTATCTAAATTCTGATTCACCGCCAGCTGTACAGATTCAGGATCCTGAATCTGGTATTTCCGTACCTGTTGATCTTTCAGCTCTATAGAGGAAGTTCCCGAAGCAACTTCCAGAACCTCTTCGGTTCTACCAGTAGATTCAGCGATCATTCCAAAATATTTTACAGTCACTTTCATTCTTTCTCTAGCTTCTTTAATAATTCCACATCTTCTTTAGTATCCACATCAAAATTCCCTTTTTCAAATTTTACCGTCCGGAACTGGATTTTCTTATCATAGACCAGTTTTTTAGCTCCGTGATCTCCTTTCAATTCTTTCAAATACGGGAATACAGAACTTGAAAAAATCGCAGGAACACCAACCTCTCCGTCATATTCTGAAAAAGTAGCCTCACTATTTGTGGCTAATTGTTCCTTTATCAAGGCTTCAATTCGTTCCCTACTCAAAAACGGTTGATCTGAGAGCAGGATAAGTAAATATTCCAAATCTTTTTCCTTTTCCAGAGACCTCTCCAGACCTGCCCTGATACTTGAAGCCATTCCTTCCTGCCAGTTTTTATTAAAAAGGATTTCGAAATTTTTCGGTTCGATCGTGCTTTTTATTTCTTCTGAATTAGCACCAACCAACAGCACTTTAGTTTCAAATTCAAAAGAATCTGCCACATCTATAATATGTTGCAGCATTGGTTTCCCTTTGAACTCCACCAATTGTTTAGGGTACCCCAGCCGACTCGAAGAACCGGCAGCAAGAATCACAACTCCTATTTTTTTATAATTCTTCAAATCTTTATTTCCTTAAACTGAGAATTACTTTTTTCATGTATTGGTGTAGACTTCTCCTTAAGTGGTCTGGCACTTTTTCCTGTTAACACCGATTGAATTTCAGATAAGATCGATAATCCTATCTCTGCCGGTGTTTCCGCTCCAATTTCCAGTCCTACCGGAGCATGGATCTTTTTCAGAATCTCATCTTTTAATTCAAATCCTCCCTCCTTGAGATCATCCAGCATTCTCTGATATTTCTTTAATGGACCAAGGATCCCGATGTAAGGTATCTTCTGTTCATCAAGCAATAGTTTTAAAACTGCGAGATCGTAATTATAATTATGGCTCATCAGCACAAAACAACTTCGCTGATCTATTTCTATATTTTCTAGTGTTTCCCCGGGTTTTGAAACGATCACCTGGCAGGAACTGGTAAATCGTTCTTTATTAGCGTGAGTGGGCCTGCCATCGGTCACGATCACATCCCAGCCTAGCAGATCGGCTTGTTGTGCAAGGATCTGGGCATCATTCCCGGCTCCAACAATAATAAGTTTTACCGGAGGCTGATAATTCTGAATAAAAATTTGACTCGCCTCATTATCTAATGATAACTCCGCAAAAACCGATCGGTTTTCCTTTAAAACCAATTGAGATTGTTCCAGAATTTGTTCCAGTAATTCTTGTTCCGGTTTCTTACCCCAAAAAGTTGATTTTTCATCAATTATCAGGGAAGTTCCATACTGCTCTTTGGTTTTATCCAGATTGAACTGAACGACAATTGCCAAAGGATCTTTTTGAGCAATCACCTTTTTCAGCAATTCACAGGGATTCATTTGATCCTGATAATCTAAAGGTTCAAAAAGCACCTGGATGATGCCGTTGCAACCCAACTGGGCTCCAATTATCGCATCATCTTCATCACTTGTATCATAAGTGATAAGTTTATTTTTCTGTTGGTGCAAGGCGTGCAGTGCCTTTCTAAGTGCATCTCCCTCCAGGCATCCACCACTTATCGCTCCGGTTATATTCCCGAATTCATCAACCAGCATTCGGGCACCGGCTCTACGGTAGGATGATCCCTCCACATGAACCACGGTAGCCAGAACGCTTTGCGTCCCTTCATTTTTCAGAAGTTCATATTGATTTATAATGGCATCCAGTTCTCTCATACCACTGCTCTTTTTAACTGGTTCACGGTATTTTTTATTTCTTCGGCTGCGAATTCGATATCTGAAAGGCTTGTATTTCTTCCTAAACTAATGCGTAAAGAGGATAATGCCTGTTCATCGCTTAAGCCCATGGCTTTTAAAACATGGGAAGGTTCAATAGTATTAGCTGTACAGGCCGACCCACGTGAAACCGCCAGGCTATTCAATTTTCTGATAAGTTGGTTCCCGTCAATATTCTCAAAGGAGATATTGGTCGTATTTGGTAACCGATCAGAAGTCCTGGAATTGATTTTACAAGAACCTGATTCCATTAAAAGTCCTTCCAGTTTATCTCTAAGTTTAGAGATCCTTGTCGACTCTTTTTCCATTTCAGAAAAAGCAATTTCGGCAGCCTTTCCAAATCCTGCGATACCCGGAACATTCAAAGTTCCCGGACGCATTCCTTTTTCCTGTCCCCCTCCAAAAACCTGAGGTTCAATTTCGATCTTATTTTTCTTGTTGATATATAATGCTCCAACGCCTTTTGGTCCGTAGATCTTATGAGAAGAGAAGATCGCTATATCAAGATCCAGAGCTTTGAGATCAACAGGTATTTTACCCACTGCCTGGGTAATGTCACTCATTAGCTTCACCCCTTTTGAATGAACAATTTTTTCTATATCCTGCATGGGATGAATTAGGCCAGTTTCATTATTTGCCAGCATGAGGCAAACCAGGATCGTTTCTGAAGTAATAGAACTTTCCAGTTCACCAAGATCAATATTTCCATCAGAATCCACATCCAGATAAGTCACTTCAAAACCATCATTTTCCAGAGCTTTTAAAGTATCCAGAATGGCTTTATGCTCTGTTCTACAGGAGATAATGTGTTTACCTTTTGATCGATTCGATTTACAAAATCCGAATAGTGCCAGATTTGCTGCTTCCGTAGCGCCTGAAGTAATAGTGATGCCAGTTGGTTTGCTGTTAATCAATCTTGCGATCTGTTCCCTGGAATTTTCTACCGCTTCATTACTATCCCAGCCATAAACATGATCGCTACTGGCATTCCCGAATTTCTCGGTAAAATAAGGTAACATCGCTTCAACCACCCGTTGATCAGCTGGTGTGGTTGCATTATAATCCAGGTATATTTTCTTTTTTACTGCCATTTAAGCGTTATGTATATACGTATATATCGCAATTTAAAATTAAAGGCTCAGGAATTTCCAAAGCCTTAGATTTTTATTTTAAAACTTTGATCAGATCGGTTTGCTGTTCTACCAGTTCATCGATCTTTCTCTGCAAATTCTCAAACTCTCTCGTTATTTCCAAGCCATCCGGAGTAACCTCAGCTCCTCCACCGTGCTGGCCTCCTTTTTTCAGTATAACCAAAGGTACTTCAGCATGCTGATTCAACCTCTGAACCAATTCCCAGGCTTTTTTATAAGACATTCCCATCTTAGTAGCCGCCCTGGAAAGAGATCCTTCTTCCTGTATCCTTTTCAAAAGTTCATTAGGGCCGGGGCCATAAAACTTCTCTCCTTCATCTTCAACCCAGCATTTAACTTTGATCTTTTTCATAATTGAAAGGATCTATTAGGTTTTCAAATCGCTACCCGCATTTTTCAATTCATTGATAAAAGGTTGTTTATAGAATCTCTTTCCGGTCGCCTTATAAAGAGCATTAGCCAAAGCTCCCTGAACGGGTGGAAATGGCGGCTCTCCCAGGCCGGTAGGATCTATACCATTATCTATAAAATGCACGTCGATCTTTTTCGGCGCCTGCTTATGACGTATTAAATTATAAGTGTCAAAATTACTTTTTTGCGGTGCTCCATCTTTAAAGGTCATTTCGCTATAAAGCGCATGACCAATTCCATCAACCGTTCCACCTTCCACCATATTTTTAGCGGCATCTGGATTCACCACGATTCCGCAGTCTACCACACAGGTGACCTTATCTATTAAAGGTTCATTTTTTTCTAGAGTCAGGTCAAGGATTTGCGCCACGTAAGAATTATGACAATAGTATGCCGAAACTCCTCGACTTTGAGAAGAACTTCCATTATTCCATCCAGATTTTTCCCTGGCGACCTTTAATACACCGGCGTATCTTTTAGGATCGTAATCATTCTCTTCACCTACAGGATCTGATTCTGCTCTTTTTAGCATATCCAGTCTAAACTGAATTGGGTCCTGCCCCATTTCCTCTGCCAGTTCATCTAAAAACGACTGTTCTGCCCCAGCAATGAAATTAGAACGTGGAGCTCTGAAAGCTCCTGTTGAAATATTTGATTCAAGACTCCAGCTTTCTGCAAGATAATTATCAACAGCTCCTGCGGGGAAACGATTGGCGAAAAGCGGGCTTTCCGGAATTCCTCCGGCATTTACATGAAAAGCAGTTAGTTTATTGTTCGCATCCAGCGCCGCACGATATTTCACATGGTAAGCCGGGCGATATACCCCATTGGTCATATCATCTTCACGGGAATAAACCAGTTTGATCGGTTTTCCCATTTTCTGAGAGATCACGGCAGCTTCCACCAGGAAGTGACCATAAAGTCTACGGCCAAAACCACCTCCCATTCTCGTCATCTGTATATCGATATCTTCAAGATCGAAGCCAAGGCGTTTATTTACACTCTTTTCAGCATATTCAGGAGTTTGAATAGGTCCTAACAATAAGGCCTTTTTATCTGTAACATCTGCAAAAAAGTTCATTGGTTCCATGCAATTATGCGCAAGGAACGGGCAAGTATAAGAACGTTCGATAACCCGGGCCGCATTTTTAAATGCTTTTTCCGGTTCACCATCTTTTCTTACTACCTCAGATTTTTTCTCACCAACCTCAGCCATAAGAGTATTATGGATATCACTGCTTTCAAGTCCGGTAGCACCGGCCATTCCTGCAGATTTCTCCAGGATCTGTATCTGTTCGGTCAATTTTGGATTCAGGTCCCATTCTACCTTTAATTCTTTCTTAGCCTGCATTACCTGCCAGGTAGACTCACCTACCACCACAACCAGTTTTGAAAAGGCTGCCACATCGCTCCATTCTTTTTCCATATCTTCCGGATAGGTGTCTATGGTAAAAACGTCAACTATACCGGGCATTTCTTTTACCTTTTCGGCATCCATTGATTTGAATTCCATCCCGAATGCAGGTGGTTGTAACAACATCGCGATGAGCATTCCGTCTTTATAAGTATCCAGGCCATAAAGAGGCTCCCCGGTCACAATTTTCTTCGCGTCTACATTCTTTCGGGAAGTCCCTATTATTTTGAAATTATCGTTATCCTTTAATTCCACTTCTTCCGGAACTTCAACCTGGGCGGCAGCTTTGGCGATCTCGCCATAACCCATAGTTTTATCACTTCCCTTGTGCTTTATAATACCATTTTCGACAGAAAGTTCAGAAACCGGAACTTCCCATTGTTTAGCTGCAGCAGTAAGTAGCATTTGTCTGGCTGTCGCTCCAGCTGTTCTCAAAGATTCCCATCCCTGACGGATAGACTGACTACCACCGGCAAGCTGCCTGGTGAAAATATCAGTATTTAAGGGTGCCTGCTCTACGATGACATTATTCCAATCCACGTCAAGTTCCTCAGCCACGATCATGGGCATGGAAGTTTTTACGTTCTGACCAATTTCAGGATTTGGAGAATAGATAGTTACTATTCCATTATCCCCGATCTTCAGATAACCGTTAAGTTCGAACCACTCATCTGGCATTTGCATAGCCATTTCTTCAGAACCTTCTTCTTCAGGTCGTTTACATGCCAGCCAGTTGAAACCGATGATCAATCCACCACTGGCAAAAGAAACGCTTTTTATGAAAGACCTTCTGCCTATTCCTGTTTTTACTTTTGTCATTTTTCTCGATTTAAATTCAACTAAAGATTAGGCTATTTGAGAATCTGAAGCTGTTTTGATAGCAGCCTTAATTCTGGTATAGGTTCCGCAGCGGCAAATATTTCCGTTCATGGCATTTTCAATTTCTTCATCGCTGGGACTCGGATTCTTTTTAAGCAAAGCCGTAGCCGTCATGATCTGCCCCGCCTGGCAATAACCACACTGGGGAACATCATGTTCCAGCCAGGCCTTTTGAACCGGATGATCCCCATTTTCAGAAAGTCCTTCAATAGTCGTGATCTCATTACCTGCAGCAGATGAAACTGGTAACTGACATGATCTTACAGCAGAACCATTAAAATGTACAGTACAGGCTCCGCATTGGGCAATACCGCAGCCATATTTTGTTCCAACCATTTTGAGATGGTCTCTTAAAACCCAAAGCAATGGAGTATTTGAATCTACATCCAAAGTCTGCTTTTTTCCATTGATCGTTATTGTTAATTCTGCCATGATCTTAAATTTTCCTAAAAATTAATAATTTCTTTTCTATTATAGTGGCTATGGAAACAATTAATTCGAAATATTCAGATTTCAACTACCACCCTGAAATCTAATTTTTTCAGTTTTTGAAAAATATCTATTCAGACATACCTGGATCTTTCCAAAACATGAGTCTCACTTAGTAGAAATAAGATCACCATTTACCTTTTTAAGAATCCAAATAGATTCTGAGTTAATTTCCTCACAAATAAAATTTTAGCATTCAATCCTGAGGTAATTTTCATGGTTTTTATAAAAAAATTGAAATGAGAAATGTAGATCAAATTAAGCTTGCTATTGCTCCATCCCCGGGGATGGGTTCTATAGTTGAAGACACTCATACCACCTTCAGGGTTTGGGCTCCTCATGCCGATGAGGTATATGTTATAGGAGATTTTAATGAATGGAATGCAAATTCTTTTCCATTGGAAAAAGAGGAAAATGGTTACTGGGCGGGGACCTCAGAGTCCGCCAAAGAAGGTCATCAATATAAATACCATATTAAGAATGGGAAAGACAGCTTTCATCGTAATGACCCCTACGCCTTTGAGGTGACTAATTCTAATGGCAATTCGATCATCAGAAAAATGGAATTCGATTGGGAAGATGACAATTATACTTTGCCGGCATGGAACTCACTAGTGATCTATGAACTACACGTAGGAACCTTTTTCAGAAAAAACCCGGACCAGGTAGGAACATTTGAAGAGGTGATAGAAAAACTACCTTATCTAAAAGAGCTGGGGATAAATTGTATCGAACTTTTACCGGTAGCGGAGTTCGCAGGAGGAATTTCCTGGGGATATAACCCCGCACATCCATTTGCAATTGAGCAGGATTATGGTGGCCCGCAAGGTTTATTCAGGCTTGTGAAAGAAGCTCATAAACTTGGGATTGGTATTATCATGGATGTGGTATACAATCACCTGGGACCTTCAGACGTAGACCTATGGCAATTTGATGGCTGGAGCGAAAATGGTAAAGGAGGTATTTATTTTTATAATGATCACCGGAGCGAAACACCCTGGGGTGATACCCGCCCCGATTATGGCCGTCCCGAAGTACGACAGTATTTAAGGGACAACGCACTAATGTGGCTTGAAAAATACCATTGTGATGGTTTACGGATGGACGCCACTTCTTACATACGTTATGAAGGGGGAGGTTTAGGTTTTGATACAGAGATCCTTGAAGGCATCATTCTTATGCGGGATATTAATTCAGAAATAAGAAGTAAATACCCAAATGTTTTAACCATCGCCGAAGATCTTAAAGGAGATGATATCATGACCAATGATCCAGAACATAGCGGAATTGGTTATGGAACCCAGTGGGATATGAAATTTGTTCATCCCGTACGTGAAGCTTTGATCACCCCTGAAGATGAGGACCGAAACCTGGAGAGTATTGTGGAAGCCATTACCTATCGCTACAGCGATGACGCTTTTTGCAGGGTGATCTATACAGAATCTCATGATGAAGTAGCGAATGGCAAAGCCCGTGTGCCTGAAGAGATACATCCCGGGGATGCTGAAAGTGCTTTTGCTAAAAAAAGAGCGATCCTGGGATTAGTCCTGGTCACAACTTCTCCAGGAATACCTATGATCTTCCAGGGGCAGGAATTTCTAGAGGATGAATATTTCAAAGATCACGAAGGTCTGGACTGGGAAAAATTCGAAAAGCTACAGGGGATACATAAGTTAACTACAGACCTCATAAAGCTTAGAACTGGTGAATACGGAATGTCTGCAGGATTAAGAGGACAGGAAACACAGATCGTTCATCAAAATCAGGAAACAAAAGTTCTGGCCTATAAACGATTAAATCATGGCGAAAACCCTGAACCGGTGCTAGTGGTGCTGAATTTTAGCCATCAGGATTACGAAGATTACGGAATAGGCATTGACGAAGATATTCACTGGAAGCTTAGGTTTAACAGTACCTGGAAAGGTTATGATGAGAATCTGTCTGATCTGGAAGTGCCGGGTATGAGCAAGGAAGAAATAGAAACAGATAACAACTCCTGGACAGGAAAGATCAATCTTCCTGCTTATGGCGCACAGATATACACGCTATAGCAATGGATATTAGATCCAACGAGCCTTACTGGCTTATAAAGAACAGCCTGGGAAAAAGTTATCCTTCCCTACAGGAAAATATAACTTCAACGGTTGTAATTATTGGTGGTGGGATAACTGGTGCCTAAATCGCCTATAAACTGGTTAATGAAGGTTTTAAGGTGGTAATGGTGGAACGAAGAGATGTCTTCAACGGCAGCAGTGCCGCTAGTACCGCTATGCTCCAGTATGAAATTGATGAACCTTTGCATCTGCTTATAGAAAAAGTAGGCATAACCAATGCGGTAAGCAGTTATAAGAATTGCGAAAAAGCCATATTTGACCTTGAGAAGATCGTGAAGAGAATAAATAGTGATTGCGAATTCCAGAAAAAGAAAAGCGTTTACTTCACTTCACGAAAATCTGATATGGATTTCATCAGGAAAGAATTCGAAGCTAGAAAAGAACATGGTTTTGAAGTGGAATTACTGGAGAATAATGAATTGCAAAAACTGGGCATCCAGAAGGGATTACTAGGAATTAGATCTAAGTCTGGAGCGGTGATGGATCCTTACGAGCTCTCCAAGGACCTATTAAATTATTGTACGGAGAAAGGACTTAGAATTTTTGATAGAACCGAGATCGTGGAATTTAAAAACACTGAAGACGGGATGGAATTAGTAACCAACTCAAACATTAGCATTAAAACAGAACATGTGATCCACTGCACCGGTTATGAAAGTACAAAAACCCTGAAGGAAGATGTGGTTAAACTGAAAAGCACCTATGCTATGGCCAGTGAAACCTTCAAGAAAATTCCTACAGGATTTAAAGATCATATATTCTGGAATACCGAAGAACCTTATCTCTATTTTAGAGCTACCGCTGATAACCGGATCATTATGGGTGGCGGAGACGAAAACTTTAAAAATGCTAAAGGTAGAGACGCTTTATTACCTAAAAAGGAAAAAGCACTGCTCAAGGCGTTCAAAAAAACCTTTCCCGAAATTGACTATATCCCAGATTATTCCTGGGCGGGTACATTTGGCGAAACCAAAGACGGGCTCCCATATATTGGAAAACCAAACCTTCAGAAAAATGAATCCTATATTCTTGGCTTTGGAGGCAACGGGATCACATTTAGCGTGATGGCCATGGATTGTATTTTACCAATCTTAAATAATGAACCACATCAATATCTGGAGTATTATAAATTTGGTAGATGATCTAAACCCGGGAAAAAATCCCGGGTTTATTATGTTCTGGAGAAAGTATTTGTAGTTAAGAAACTTGAAATTGGAAACATGGCTTAAACCTGAAAAAAATTCTTAGAAATATTTGCTGTAGGAATTGCTGAGATCTATACGAATTCCGAGAGTTAAAACATCTATTTCACTTATACCCACTCTGGTATCGCCGCTTGCGACCCTATATTCTCCATATAAATATGCTCTTTTTGTAGGCTTGAATTCTGCACCAAAAATCAGATCACGGGTATTAAAATCACCATTAATGGGAAGATCATTTACATCTGGATCATAGTGATTATATCCTGCAATTATAGAATATTTTGGTTTTATGAATTTCACAAAAGCTTCAAAACCATTTGCATCATAAACTCCAGCGACCAGTTCTTCTGCTACCAATAGATCAGTAAGGTCTCCATTAGTTTGATTGGCGTATACTAAGCCTATGTTCCAGGTTTCATTAATAAAACTAAGTCCGAAGGAATAATATTCCGGATGATCATCCATTCCCAGCGTATTATCTATAATCAGGTCTGGAAAATAACTACGGTTATAAGCAGCTCCAAGTCTAAGTCCTTTTAGGAGTTCATATTGCGCGCTAAGTCCAAATCCATCAAGGAAATGATTATTACTGGTGGACCGGAATTGAAACTGTGCTGCCGTATAAAAGTTTCCAAAGTTATTCCTGTATATTAGGGATTGTGAGGCTCTTCCAGTTCCTGTTTCCCCACCATCAGAATTGGCCACATAGGTAGCACTTCCCTGGCCTCCAAAAACATTGAATTTATCTGTATATCCAGTTATATCATAATAAACGCTCCATTGCTTTCCTATAGAGACCATTCCAAATTTTCCAAAATCAACCCCAATGAAACCCAGCCTGTTTCCAAAAACCTGGGTTTGCTGCGTATTATCTATGGCCAGAAATCCGCTGCTGGTATTAGCATCTGTATTAAATCTTTGATTGCTTCTAAAAAGATTGATTCCTAATTCTACCCCGGCGAAAAACCTAAGATCTTTTTTATAAACTGAGATCTCAAACCCAATTCTTGAAGCGTTTTCCTGTATCTCGACCTCCTCATTATAAACTTCAAAATGACCACGAAAACTGGAATAAGGCGAAAGTTCAATTTTTAAAGAATCTGAATTCTGACCGAGAGTAAATTGAGAAAGCAATAAGAACAAGAGGAGAGTAAAGATCTTTTTCATAATATTTTTTGATCAGAGATTAGTGTATAACACTACAACTTATTGAAGTTCAGAATGTTAAATGAATTTACTTTAATTAGTTCATTGCTCCAAAAATTTTTTCAGGAAATAAGAATTCAAATTATTGATTTTCAGAATATTAAAATCATTTCAGAGCTATAAGTAAGCGTGAATTCTCAAAAACTTACCACATTGAAAAGACATAGCTGGCCTCTTACATCAACAGCAGACAGTAAATGGATATCTAGAAATTATAGGTTTAATACTATCGAACTTTTTCCACTAAGATTAAAAAAAGCATTCGTATCTTGCCCTTTTTTTTATATTCAATATATTTAATTCTAAATATTTCCGAAATAAGGATTTATATTGCACACGGAGGTAAAAAAAGATAACTATGGGAAGGCCATCAACAAAACCGAAAGAATTAAGAGACGGATACTATATAGAGGTCCGGAATAAGAATCAAAAAAGTGGTGTTAAGATACACCGTGATACTAAAGAACAGCTTAAGCTAGCCATTGAAGAATATAAGGAAAGCAAAGAGGTGATCGTACTCGGGCACTTGAAAAATGGAAAATTCAAGGAGATCCCCGATCTTTAGAATAAATTCAAATTACTACAATTTCCTGTGAACTATCCAAATTTCTAAAACCATGAATTTAGTTGACTGGATAGGTTTCGCGGGAGTATTCCAGATCTTACTTGCTTATATTCTTAATGTAAGCAAGATGATCACCAACGAAAGTCCCGCCTTTATACTATTGAACCTAATTGGAGCAGCAATGGCCTGCCTTGCCTCTGTTCTTATGGATTACCTGCCTTTCATTATCCTGGAAGCAGTCTGGGCATTCGTTTCCCTTATAGCACTTATTAAATATTTCAGACTCAAATAATAAAGCAACACCCTTTTGAATGCTGCTTTTTGAGACTTAATCTTTAATATTATTTTTTAGGAGGAAGATCAAAAGCTTCTGCCGTATGCTCAAAATGATTCCTGTGAGAACCGTCACAGAATGGTTTATTGCCAGATAAACCACAACGACATAGAGAGACCAACTCCCTGCCTCCAAGGTCATACACATTACCATCTTTATCTACGATCTCAAAATCACCCTGAACCTTTAATGATCCATTGCTCAACACTGTAAGTTTTGTTTTAGACATGCTATTTCTGAATTTTTATGTTTGATTAATTTTCTGAATTTCTGTTGAAGTTCCAAGCTCCAAATATGAATTAAAAATGTGGATCCATGCTGATTTTATTTGGTATCGGAAAATTATTTTTAAGTAATGATCTGATAGACAGAACCATTAAATTTTAATAAAATTTAATAAAAAACTTTAAACTACAAGGTTTTCGTAATAATTTCCACATATTGCTAGGCGTTAGTTAATAAAACTTAAAAATATGAATATCGAGAATTCGAATTCCAAAGTGTATTTTCAGTTAGATCCTGAAGAATTAACAGATATAACTTTAAAAAATAATCAGGGAGAGTTAACAGATTCCGGAAGCCTGGCCATAAACACAGGAAAATTTACCGGGAGGTCTCCTAAAGATCGATTTATAGTCAAGGACGAGATAACCGAAAATAAAGTGAACTGGGGAGATATAAACCTACCTTTCACTCCCGAAAATTTCAATAAGCTTAAAAAGGACGTTCTTGAATACCTAGACGGAAAAGATCTATTTAAAAGATATGCCTATGCCGGAGCTCTTGAAGAATATCGTTTGAACCTTGAGGTTATTACAGAATATGCCTGGTCCAACCTATTTGCCTATAATATGTTCTTAAGACCGGGAAAATCTGAGCTTGAAAACTTCATAAAAGAATGGACCGTTATTGATGCCCCTGGATTTATGGCAGATCCTGGAGTTCACGGAACCCGACAGGAGAATTTCGCTGTTCTTAATTTTAAGGAAAAAACAGTATTGATAGGCGGGACAGGTTATACAGGAGAAATTAAAAAAGGTATCTTCTCTGCCCTTAATTTCATACTTCCGGTAGAACATGATGTTCTTCCTATGCATTGCTCTGCTAATGTTGGCAAGGATGAAGACACAGCAATTTTCTTTGGATTATCTGGTACGGGAAAAACAACCTTATCTGCAGATCCTGATAGAAAACTTATTGGTGATGACGAACACGGCTGGACTCCAGATGACCGTATCTTCAATTTTGAAGGTGGATGCTACGCTAAAGTGATCAATCTGGATAAAGAGTCGGAGCCCGATATCTATAATGCTATTAAAAAAGGTTCTTTACTTGAGAACGTTATTATTAAGGATGGGAATGTAGATTTTACCGACACCTCCATTACTCAAAATACCAGGGTTAGTTATCCCATAGATCATATTAATAATATTCAGACGCCTTCAGTAGGTAAAAACCCTAAAAATATCTTTTTTCTTACGGCTGATGCTTTTGGAGTATTACCTCCAGTTTCTAAATTAACTTCCAGCCAGGCAGCATATCATTTTATCTCGGGTTATACCTCTAAAATTGCGGGTACTGAAGCTGGTATTGTAGATCCTGTACCTTCTTTTTCGGCCTGTTTTGGAGCTCCATTTATGCCGTTGCATCCTACAAAGTATGCTGAGATGTTAAGCGAAAAGATCGATAAGAGCGGGGTGAATGTATGGCTTATCAATACCGGTTGGACGGGAGGCCCATATGGCGTTGGGGAAAGAATTAAACTGAAATATACCCGAGCCATGGTAAATGCCATCCTGGAAGGTAAGTTAGGCTCAAAGTATTCTTATGAAAAGTATCACATACACTCCGTTTTTGGAGTTGCGCAGCCAAGGACCTGTCCGGGAGTTCCAGACAAAGTTCTGAGCCCACGAGCAACCTGGAATGATGACCAGAAGTATTACACTACCGCTTTTAAATTATCTAATTCCTTCAGAAAGAATTTCGAAAAATTTGAAGCCTACGCCAATGAGGATATTAGAAGAGGTGGTCCTCAAAGATTTGATTTTTAATCTACCTGCAGATATTATTGATATACTGATCTTCCAGCACAAAGATCTTCTCATAATCAACTAAAAACCTACCGGTGGTGAACTGGCATTTAAAACTCAGTTCATCACCTTCGTTTATATAATGGAAATCTACATTAGGAACCTTTGCCGGTTCACAACTTATAGGTTTTGAAAAATCTTCCAGCCTGTTCTTGGCTATAGAATTGATCTCACTTTTTAGTTCTTCTACCAGTTTTTTATTTCCAACATTCTCCATTAGTTCATCTTCATCCAGGAATTGAATATCCCGGCCTATTGCTTTACCTTTTCTATCGATTAATGTACTGTCTATACTAAATTCATTTCTGAAGAAAGTATGCACATTTGCTAATAGAACAAAATTATCATCCTGCGCCAGGTTAGACGTGTTATAGGATTCTTTAAGTTTTGTGCGGTTATTTGGAATTAAGAATGAGTCTATTGGTAATTCTCTTTTGTCATACCATATCTCATGCCTTTGATATTCATATCCTTCAAATTGTTTCCCGTCGGCACTACTTTCCTCCATACTTCTTGCAAACATAACTGCCTCTTTGGCCACATAATGAAAACCATTACGTTCCCTGAAGAAAGGGATCTTATATTCATTCTTCAAGGTCCATTTCCCCTGATATTTATAGGAAGGATAATCGCAATCTGCCGGCAACTCCTTAAGCTTCACATAGGGTTTGATATATTTATTTTCGAAACTCCATTTAAGCATTTCATACCTGGAATCTTCACTGGCAATCTCTTTTTGTTCGGGTTCTTCAAAATAATCAAGGATAATAAAGCCTAAAAGGAAAAGAATAACGATCCCTAAAACATATAATATCCAGTTGCTTTTCTTCCCAGATTCTACTTTTTCAGTTGAACGATGCTCTTTTTGTAGCCTGGTTTCATTCAGAAGCCGGTTAACATTTCTTAAAGTTCTCTTGAATTCACCTTCTGAAGCAGTATTATTTATAAGCCTTGAGAACTGGGAATCACTATAACACAGGTCTCTTGCTATCCTGGAATTACTTGTAGATTCAAATTTTTTCTTAACAGGATCAAAGGTTCCGTAGAGAGACTCAAGTTTAGAAACAAATTCTTTATGATAAGAGGTGGTATTTTCCTGACCCATATTAGATTCTAATCGCTAAAAATTGATAAAATTCATTAAAAATTATTAAAGTGGCAATCATAAAGCTTAATTTTTATATAATTGCTAACAAATGATGCAAAATTTTACGGTTACAACAATAGTCCTTAAAGGTACAATTAATCAATCAGTACTTTAACAAAACCCAAAACCAATGAAATATTTTATTACGAAAACCTTTTTCATCTTACTCTTTTCCTTTTCCCAATTCGCTGTAAGTCAGCATGAGGTTTCTGGAATTGTGAAAGATGAATATGGTGTCTCTCTGGCCGGTGTTACCGTCCTGGAAACAGATACCAAAAATGGAACTGCTACCGATTTTGACGGTAAATTTACGATAACGATTTCGAATGAGGATGGTTCTCTTACATTTAGATATCTTGGTTTTAAACAAAAACTAATTAATGTTAATGGCAAGAACGAAATCGATGTAGTGCTGGAAGAAGATGTGGAGTCTCTGGAAAGCGTCGTCATTAACTCTCTAGGATTTAAAGAAAAACGGGATGAACTAGGATATGCCAGCTCTACTGTTGACGGAGAAACCGTTAGCGAATCTGGAGAAGCCACTTTATTAAATGGATTATCAGGTAAATCTTCTGGAGTTCGAATTTCAAGAAACTCAGGAGATCCCGGTGCCGGTGCTTATATCCAGATCAGGGGTTTATCTTCCATTACAAGAAACAGTCAGCCGCTAATTGTTGTGGATGGTGTCCCGATTAGTAATGACGTGAGAGGAAATTCTGAAAGTAGTGGTGTTAGCCAGGAATCCCGTCTTAATGATATCAATCCGAATGATATTGAATCGATTTCGGTATTAAAAGGTGCTTCTGCGGCGGCTCTTTGGGGAACACAGGCGCTTGGAGGTGTTGTGATTATCACCACTAAGGACGGAAGTTATAACCAGGGTCTTCAGATTAATTATTCTACTACTTTTTCTTATGATGTGATCAATCAGAAGTATCCATTACAGAATGAATACGGACAGGGCGATAATGGAGTTTATGATCAGCGTGCAAGAGATTCTTATGGAGACCTTATTGCAAACCGCGCCGGCGGACAAGATGATTTTGATACTACCGGTGAGTTTTACCAGGACCAGGATGGCCGTATCTACTACCCTATTGTAAATAAAAATTCCAGAGAGACTTATGATGACTCTAATTTCGACCAGGTATTCGATAATGGTTATTTCTGGGAAAATAATATTAGCCTTAGTGGAGGAAGCGCAAAAAGTTCAGTTTTCTTCAGTATAAGTGATCTTGATCAACAGGGTATTATTAAAAATAATTCTGATTACAGAAGAACTACAACGCGTTTAAACGCGAAACATAAATTTAATGAGGTATTAAGTCTTGACTTTAGTTCAACTTATGCCCGAACAAACTCCAACAGAATTAGAAAAGGTGCCAGCTCATCAGGTTTATATCTTGGTCTTTTAAGAAACCCTACAGATTTTGATATATCCGGATATAGAGGAAATTACTATTCCGGGCCTGATGCCTCACCTGTTTCAGACAGACACAGATCATATAGAGAACCGCTTGGAGCAGATGGATCACCAACTTATAATAATCCATTATGGACCATCAACGAGCAGGAGAATGAATCTAAAGTAGATCGTTTTATTACGAATTTCGAATTAACAGCTGAGCCAATGGACTGGTTAGATCTTATCGCCAGAATCGGGCTTGACCACTATAGTGAAGAAAGAGGAGAGTTTTTTACACCCGGATCTGCTGCCGGTGCATATAGATCTGGTTATATAGATAATTCACTGGCGACCAACACCATTTTCAATATGGATTATATAGCCAAATCTCAGTTCAACATAAGTGATGATTTTGGTGGTATTTTCCTTGCCGGATTCAACTATAATTCAAAATCAAGAAGTGTTGAGGGAGCGTCCGCAAGAAATTTCATTCAGTTTGTAGATCTAGACAGCGGAATTCGTGATATAGACAATTCATTGCCTGAAAATAGATCGGTTACAAGTTCTGAAGGCCATGAAAGGACTGCCGCGGTTTATTCATCCTTGTCCTTAAACGCCTTAGAAATGTTTTACTTCACAGGTACAATAAGAGTAGAATCTGCTTCTACATTTGGGAATAATGTTGACAATACTTTTGCATTTCCGTCTGCCTCACTCGCCTGGCAATTTACAGATATACTAGATTTAAATGATAATTTTCTTTCTTTTGGAAAACTGAGAACCTCCTATGGTGAGGTTGGGGTGCAACCCTCTCGTTATAATACTTCAAATATATTTGTTTCACCTTCATTTGGCGATAGTCTTGGTGGTGCCCTCGATTTGACCCTATTCGGAAATGGAGCTTTCATTCCAGCTGCTGGTAGAGGAAATACCGCACTAAGACCTGAAAGAAAAAAAGAAGTTGAATTTGGAGTAGATCTTAGATTCCTTCAGGATAAACTTCGATTTAGTGCTACTTATTTCGATAATAAAACCGAGGACGTCCTTTTAGATTTTCCTTTACCCAACTCAACCGGTTACAGTTCCATTTATGCTAACGGAGCAGAAATTGAGAATAAAGGGCTCGAGTTAGATTTAGGATATCAAATAATCCTGACAGATAATTTCTCATGGAGCATTAACTCAAATTTCACCACTGTAGAGAATAAAGTTACCGACCTAGTTGGTATAGAATCATTCGATTTAGGAGGGCTGGCAGCAGTTTCTTCCAGAGCGGTTAAAGGCGAGCCACTAGGTGTACTTTGGGGTTCGAGAGTTTTAAGGGATGAAGAAGGTAATTATGCTTTAGATGAAAATGGATTTCCTATACAAGATCAGGAAGTAGGTGTGATTGGAGATCCCAATCCAGATTGGCAGGGAGCATTGTCTACTTCTATTAAATACAAAAATTTTAGACTTTCAGCATTGCTGGAAACCTATCAGGGAGCCGATATTTTCGCTGGAACAAAATCTGTACTTCGTGATCTGGGTAGATGGTACGATACAGCTAACCGAGTTACTGCTGAACGAAATTATGTGACTTCAGAAGGTAATGTGATCAATATAGGTGAAACCTTCCGTGGAAATATTCAGGATTTTGGTGGAGGACCTGTAGCACTTACCGAATCATGGTATAATGGTGAAGGAGGATATTTTGGTGGAGGGACTGATGAACTTTATATTGAAGATGGTTCCTGGACAAGGCTTCGTGAATTAAGTCTGGGTTATTTATGGGATTCCCAATGGCTGAAAAATACAACCAAATTACAGTCGATTGAATTTACAGTAACAGGAAGAAACCTGTTCTTATGGACAGAGTTTGAAGGTAATGATCCAGATACCAACCTTTCCGGTATTAGTGCAGCTCGTGGTATTGACTATTTCAACAACCCGGCAACAAAATCATACCTGGTTAATCTTAACGTAAAATTTTAAAACTATCAACAACATGAAACGAATTATAATTTTAATACTTGTTGTAAGCTTTCAGCTCTCGTGTAGCGACCTGGTAGATGGCATTAATGACGACCCTAATAATATTACAGAAAGTACATTTGGCAGTATCCTAACAGGTGCTGAAGTTGGAAATCTTCTTGTACAGAGTGGGGAAACAGCAAGAAGGTCTGCCCTTTTTGCCGGACAATACACAGGATTAGACCGCCAGCACCTGAGTTTAACACAATACAATGTAACCACCAGTACTTTTGATGCTTTATGGTATGATCTCTATGTAAATGCATATAGAAATGCAGTTGTTGCTGAAACTGTTGCGATAGATGATAATATTGGTCCTGTAAGCCTTGGAATTACCCAGGTTTTACAGGCATATATTATTGGGACTGCAGCTTCAATTTATGGAGATGTTCCTTATGATGAAGCTGGCGATATTGAGAATACGAATCCTGCTTATGAAGATCAGCCTGCCGTATTTCAGAAAATCCAGGATCGCCTGGATGAAGCTATCTCAAATTTACAAATGGGTGGAGGGCGACCTGTTGGAGGATCTGATATTTATTATGATGGTGCCCCAAATAAGTGGATCGAATCCGCCTATACTCTAAAAGCAAGATTTTATTTAGTTACAAAACAATATGATCTTGCCTATGAGGCCGCCCAGAATGGGATAAGTTCTTTCGAGAACAGCATGTACGCTCCACACGGTACAGCAGTTCAAAATTCAAATTTAAATTATCAGTTATTTGCTGTCGCAGTTAGACAGGCCGATGTGGTAGTTTCTGATTTTATGACCAGTTTGGTGCAGCCCGGCAGTAGTAACCCTATTCCGGCAAATTACCGTGGAAATAGTAAAACAGATGAAACTGCCAGGTTTAACTACCTGTTCAATATTACAAGTGTGGGCGTACAGCCAAATACTGAAGACGGATTCGCTGCACAAACAGCCCCTGCCCCACTGGTGACATACCAGGAGAATTTATTGATCCTTGCTGAAGCTGCCCTTCGTTCTCAAGGTTTCCAGGCCGGGCTGGAGGCATTAAACGATTTTAGAGCCTTCATGAATACTGGTGGATATTTAATGAATATAGACCCTGCCAATCTGCAATACGATCCCTACATCGTTGCAGATTTTGCGGCAGGCGGGATTGAAAATCCTAACGGATTAAGCCAGGAGGATGCCTTATTAAGAGAGATCCTGGAAGAAAGATATGTTACACTTTTCGGACTTATTGAACCATTCAATGACATGCGAAGAACTCTTAATGAAAGTAACGTAAGGGTTCCGGTAGAGCCTAATACAGGTAACCAGTTGCCTCAGCGTTTTCTAATCCCCCAAACTGAAATAGACAGGAATGAAAACGTCCCAAACCCAATTCCAGACTTTTTTGAACCTACAGATATTAACTTATGATCAAACTGAAAATAAATAATGCTATGGTAATAAGACTTCGTAGTCTATCATTAATATTATTTCTACTCCCTGTCTTTTTATTTGCCCAGGCAGAGGAAAAGGAAAAAGTTCTCTTTGTGGGAAACAGTTTCACCTATTTCTGGAATATGCCCCAAATGGTTGAAGCAATAGCAAAAGATCAGGGTGTTCCCCTTGAAACTGCTCAATCTACAGTAGGTGGAAGTAATCTAGAGCAACACTGGAAAGAAGAAAAAGATACGAAGACGAGACAACTTCTGGAAGGTAAAACCTGGGATTATGTGGTCCTGCAAGATCACAGTATGAGTACCATAGACCATCCTGAAAGATTTAAGACCAACGCTACCAAATTGATAGATCTTGTTAAAGAGAAAAATGCCCAACCCCTATTATCAATGACCTGGGCTTACGATTCTAACCCTTTAATGCAGGAAACCATAGATTCCTCCTACCAGTCTTTGGGAAAGGAAACCGGAGTAAGAGTAGTTCCAGTAGGATCTATTTTTATGAAAGCCCAAAAAGCCAGACCAGATCTTAAAATGTATTTTGATGACAAGCATCCGTCCTCAGATGGATCATACCTTATCGCTCTTATTTATTACAAATATTTTACCGGAAGACCTGTAATGGATATTCCAAATCGCCTCATTACCACAGATGCGGACGGTGATCAACTTTACCTGATTTTTGTTTTGCCTGAAACCGGTAATTTCCTTAGACAATTAGTGGAAGATTATGATATGGACACTTTAAAAGGAGCTGATAAATGAAAATTAATAAAAACATATTTCTGATCCTTGGACCTATACTGTTTATTGTCCTGCAAAGCATAGGTGGACCAGAAGGAATGCCCGAGTCGGCCTGGGATGTTCTAAGCGCAACCCTATGGATAGCATTATGGTGGGTAACTGAAGCAGTCCCTATAGCTGTTACCGCATTGTTACCGATAGTGCTATTCCCCTTAACCGGAGCTTTAGACCTCTCAACGACGACGGCATCCTATGGTCATAAATATATATTCCTCTACATGGGTGGATTTATTCTGGCGATAGCAATAGAAAAATGGAATCTCCACAAAAGAATAGCCCTGCATATTATTAAGCTCATAGGAACCAATGTGAGAAATATCATTTTGGGTTTTATGGTCGCGACCGCATTCTTATCTATGTGGATCTCGAATACGGCAACTTCGGTAATGATGTTGCCTATTGGAATGTCTATAGTATCCCAGTTAAAGGATAATCCTTCAACGATCAAAGATGAAAATAAGATCTTCGGAAAAGCACTGATGCTTAGTATTGCTTACAGTGCTTCTATTGGAGGTATAGCCACTTTAATTGGTACTCCTCCAAACCTGGTATTTGCAGGTTATATTCAGGAGATATATGATATTGATATTAGCTTTTTTCAATGGCTGAAATTTGGTTTGCCTATTTCTATAACCTTATTGATCGTTTCCTGGTTCTACATTACCCATATCGCTTTCAATTTTAAACAGAAAGAATTTCCAGGTGGGAAGAAGGAAATCCAAAAGTTGATTTCAGAATTAGGCCCTATGAAACGTGAAGAAAAGATCGTTTTAAGCGTATTTGTGATCACGGCTATTTGCTGGATCTCCAGGTCTTTTATCCTGGAAAAATTCCTGCCGGGAATAGATGATACCATTATTGCGATGGTTGCAGGTATTACCCTGTTCACTCTAAGTTCGGGCAAGGAAGGAGAACGCATTATCCACTGGAAAGAAGCAGTAAAAATGCCGTGGGGGATCATCCTTTTATTCGGCGGTGGTATGGCCCTGGCTTCAGGTTTTGAAGTTACGGGACTTGCACAATGGTTCGGAATGCAAATGACCTTATTGCAGGCATTACCATTATTACTATTGATCTTAATCGTTATTTTTAGTGTTAACTTCATTACAGAGTTAACTTCGAATCTTGCGACTACAGCAATGCTACTTCCTATTCTGGCCCCAATCGCCCTGAAACTTGACCTAAATCCCTATATGCTATTAGTGGCCACCACGGTCGCTGCTTCCTGTGCATTCATGCTTCCGGTAGCAACTCCGCCAAATGCGGTGGTATTTGGTTCGGGATATTTAAGGATCCCAGATATGGTGAGAACAGGAATCTGGATGAACCTGATATCGATCATCTTCCTGACAGCCATGGTTTATTTCATGCTGCCATTTATTTGGGATTTTGATCCATTTGGATTTAGCGAACAATTCTCATTAGACCAACCATAAACCAGATTAACTCTATAAAAACTAAATAATGGAAACATTCATAAAATCTAAAACAAGAGCTCTTTTAAGTTCAGGTGTTTTGATATTTTTTATCCTCGCCCTGGCTGCCTGCTCTAATGATGATGATGTAACGATCACAGATGACGGAATACTTCGCCTGCTCAAAACGAATGTAGGTGAAGACGTCCTGGAAGAAGGAGCAGAAAATATTCCTGTAGAAACTCCATTGACCCTCATTTTCTCACATAGTATGAATACAGATGAACTAAGCTCTGCTTTACAGCTTAGTTCCCCTAACGGAGATGCAGATTATGACCTGGAGTTCACTAACTCGAATTCTACAGTGATCATTACTCCTGCTAGCCGTTTCGACTATGAGACCACTTATACTTTGAACATACCTGAAGGTGCTTATGGCACCAACGGTGAGGCCTTATCGAGCCCTATCAATTTCAACTTTAAGACCGCAGCTTTCGTTCCACCGGTGATCAAGCTTAGCGCTGCTGCAGATGTAATCAAGGAAAGTGCAGAAACCGTGGTCGTAACTGCTGAACTGGATAAAGACAGCGAGGATGATGTGACTATAAATCTTGATTTTTCAGGTTCTGCATTACTTGACACAGATTATACTACCAGTAGTTCAGAATTAACTATCCCAGCGGGAGAACTTTCCACAACTTTCGAGATCACTTCAATTCCAGACCAGGAAAATGATGATAACGAATCCATTATTGTTTCAATTGCTTCCATAGAGAATGCAACCGATAATGATAATACCACAGCAGAGATCAATATTACCGAGGAATTACCGCCGCTTTCCTTAAAAGGAGTTCTTGCCCTTACCTGGGATGGCTCAGATACCAATGATGGTAAAGCGGTTCACGTCGTTGCCAATGCAGATATTGCAGATCTAAGTATCTATAGTCTAGGCGTCGCCAATAACGGTGGCGGAACAGACGGACCGGAATATACTTTCCCAGCTATATCCCTTTCTGAAGGTGATAACGTATTAGTTGCCCGTAACCCGGCAGCATTAACCGCTTATTTTGAAGACTGCGGAAGTGAATTTGAACAGATACTTGAATCCAATAATTCAATTAGTCAGAATGGTGATGATGCGATAGAATTGTTTATCGGCGAGACCATTATTGAAGTTTACGGTGATTCAGATGTAGACGGAACCGGGGAAGCCTGGGAATATTCAGGATCATGGGCTTATAAGGTAGGTAGAGAATGGAGCACCGGCGGTATCGATTGTACGGTAGGTGGAACGCTAAATAGCAACTCACCTTGCCCTTACCCAATTTGTAAAGAAGCTCTGGAAATTAAAGGAGTATTGGCCTTGCTTTGGGATGGCAGCGGAACCAACGGAGGAAAAGCCGTGCACTTTAGAGCTAACAAGGATATTGAAGATTTAAGTATTTACGGCGTTGGGATTACCAATAACGGTGGAGGAACAGACGGAGTTGAATATAATTTCCCTCAAATTTCTGTGGAGGAAGGTGATGACATCTTATTAGCCAGGGAACCGGGAACCATTGCTGCCTATTTTGGAGATTGCACAGACGAATTTGAGCATGTATTTGAGTCAGATTCCATGAATCAAAATGGGGATGACGGCGTGGAGCTTTTCAATGGGGATACAGTCATCGAAACCTATGGAGATGCAGACGTTGATGGTACCGGTGAAGTATGGGAATACTCTGGATCCTGGGCCTATAAGATCAATGGCGACTGGACTACCGGAGGTATAGATTGTGCAGATGGTTCTACCTCCACTCAGAGTTCCGCATGTATTTATCCAATTTGTGAATAGAATTAGCTGGAGGTTGTTTGAAATATAAAACAGTGAATCCTGATTTGATCTCAGGCGACCTCCATAAATTAGAATATGATGAAAAAAATAAATTACAGCATACGAATATTGACTGCCTTAGTGTTTACGATCTTTCTAAGCAGTTGCAGCAATGACGATGATTCTATAGACACTTTAAATGTTTATTCTGCAACAGTGAACGGAAGCAACCTTAGCGATGGATTATCTAATGTCGCCTTATCGGGCAGCATCGAAATTGCTTTTTCCCATACCCTGGAAGCGGAAGCTTTTGAGGAGTCATTTTCATTTTCAGATGCGCAGGGAGAAGCAAACTATACTGCCAGTTTGGGAAATGCAGGCTCTAAGGCAGTAATCTCTTATTCCGGGTTGAATCCGGGGTCTGCGTATAGCATTGTGGTAGATCAAAGCTCCCTGGGAGAAAATGGAGAATCCCTGAATACAGATTTTTCCGGGTCCTTTACTACTACCAGTGAAGTTGAAGAGACTAAAACGCCCTGTACTTCTGCCACGGCAGATTGTATTGAGCAAATAGAAATCGCAGAGGGAGCTTCATTTAATTTCTATAGTTCTTACGATATTATTTCAGATCAGGAATATACCTGGGAAGAGATCGAAGAAGTGGTTTTTGTGATCCATGGCCAGAACAGGGATGCAGATGAATATTTCAGATATATGACCAATGCTGTAGGAGATGTAGGCAAACTTGAAAATACCCTTATCATTTCTCCGGAATTTAAGGAAGAAACCAATGCTGCAGACGGAGAATTGTTCTGGGACAATAACTGGCGGGAAGGAGCTAATTCAGGCAATACAGATATTGCAATTAGTTCTTTCAGCGTTCTGGATGACATCGTAGTATACCTTTCTAATCAGGAAAAATTCCCTAATCTAAAAGAAATAAAATTTGCCGGTCATAGTTCAGGCGCCGCATTTGTTCAACATTATGCTTTTGTGAACACTTCAGAAGCTGCCTATACCGAATATGAATTTCAATATATAGTGGCTAATAACCAGTACTTCTATTATCCAGATGGTAGACGTTATAACGAAGATACCAATGAATTCTATGTACCTACAGATTGCACAGGTTACGATTTCTGGCCTTACGGTTATGAAACCGCACCTTCATATGTAGACGGGATGAGCCAGGAAGATTTATTGCAACAGCAAATTACCAGAAACACAATTTATTTACTTGGTACAGATGATACTAATACAGAGGGCACATTAAATACTACAGATTGTGCGGCCACCTTACTTGGTTCAAACAGGTTGGAACGTGGAAGGAATATTTTTACCTTTTTCGATACCTTTTATACCGAAAACAATCAGGAATTGATAGAGGTTCCAAATGTAGGTCACGATGCCGATGCGATGTTCAATTCAGATGAATTCAAGAATATATTAAGCAGAGATTAATTCTCGATAGTTGGAATGCTTAATTTAAATAAGGCCACTCTATGAGTGGCTTTATCTTTAGAACAGGTTATTTAAATCTTACCACATTAATCCCAAGAAGCCTTATGTAATTTTGTTTAAACTTTTGTTAAAATAATTAAACAAAACGATTTGTTTTATATATTTATTTAGTAATCAGATGTTTGAACCATATCCCATTTCTACAATAAATAATTATAAAAAGTATATGATTATAGAAATAATCAAAATCTTATCAATTTAAACGTTGAGACCTAAAAAACTTTTAAACTCCAATTAATGCTATCAAGCCACTCCTGCCCCGAGTGGCTTGATTATTTAATAACTTAATCTTACAGGTGGTTCAGAACTGTTTTATTCCCCTTTTCAGGCTTTAATTTTATCTAGATCAAAAAGTTTAAATTTATAGTTGCTAAACTTAAACTAGAGAAAATGAATAAACCCTTTTTATCACTTTTAATTCTAAGCGTTCTTTTCCTTACGGGATGCAAGAACGATCCAAAAGATAATTCTGAAGAGGAAACTCGTGATACGTCAATGGTAGTGGCAGATAAGGACATTAGCCAACTGGTCCAGCAATACGCCGAGGTGGAACTTACTTCAGAAATGTCCAGCCTTTCTAAAAATCAGAAGAAAATGATTCCGCTACTCATTGAAGTTGCCAAGATCACCGATGAACTTTTCTGGTATCAGGCCTTCGGAGGACGTGACAGTCTCTTACCTAAACTCGATGATAGATCTGCAGAATATGTTCAGATAAATTATGGTCCATGGGACCGGCTTAATAACCTGGAACCTTTTATTGAAGGTTACGGCCCCAAACCTGAAGCAGCTAATTTCTATCCGGTAGATATGACCAAAGAGGAATTTGATAATTCGGATATTGAGAATAAAGAAAGTCTTTACACCTTCATCAGGCGAAACGATAATGGTGAGCTTACCTCTGTATGGTATCACGAACAATTTCCAGATAAGCTAAAAAAAGCATCAGACCTGTTGAAACAAGCTGCAGAACTGGCCGAAGATCCAGGGTTTAAAAAATACCTGAATTTGCGTGCTGAAGCCTTTATCACTGACGAATATTATGAAAGTGACGTTGCCTGGATGCAAATGAAGAATAATGCCATAGATATGGTAACCGGACCGATTGAAACTTATGAAGATCGTTTGTTCGGCTATAAAGCTGCATTTGAATCCTATGTGCTCATAAAGGATAAGGAATGGAGTGAGCGTCTCGCAAAGTATGTTACATTTCTGCCAATGCTTCAGGAAGAACTGCCTGTAGATGCAAAATATAAAAAGGATAGTCCGGGAACAGAATCAGACCTTAATGCCTACGATGTGGTTTATTACGCCGGTGACTGTAATTCCGGAAGTAAGACGATCGCCATTAACCTTCCGAACGATGAAAAGGTCCAGGAGCAATATGGTAGTAGAAGGCTACAGTTAAAAAATGCCATGAAAGCGAAATATGACCAGATTTTGGTGCCAATTTCTGAACAATTGATCGTTCCTGAGCAAAGGCAAAATATCACATTCGACGCATTCTTTGCTAATACAATGTTTCATGAAGTTGCCCACGGGCTAGGTATCAAGAATACCATCAACAACAAAGGTACGGTGAGAGAAGCGCTTAAAGAACATGCGGGCGCGCTGGAAGAGGGAAAGGCAGATGTATTAGGAATCTATATGATCACTAAACTTCATGATAAGGGCGAACTAAAAGATGCCGAATTACAGGATTATTATGTGACCTTCCTTGCTAGTATTTTCAGATCAATTCGCTTTGGAGCCTCCAGTGCCCACGGAAAAGCAAATATGGTTCGGTTTAATTATTTTAAAGACAAAGGTGCTTTCACTCAAAATGAAGACGGGCTTTATAAAGTAGATATGGAGAAATTCAGGGAAGCAACTGATGCGCTTTCCAATGATATCCTGGTGCTTCAGGGCGAAGGAGATTATGAAGGGACAGGAAATTTATTGAATGAATCGGGTCAGATAGACAGTGACCTTCAGGCATCCCTGGATAAATTATCTGAAAAGAATATTCCTGTAGATATAGTATTTAAACAAGGGACAGGAGTTTTAGGATTATAGAACTTTTTGTATTGAAATAGAAATGCCGGTAGAAAGATCTACTGGCATTTTCTTTAATTTATAGGTCTGAATCTTCATCCTATTTCATGAACCGCATTTGCCGCTCGAACCCCAGAGCGTAGCGCCCCTTCCATCGTACTTCTCAAAATGCTGGTGTGTTCTCCTGCAAAATGAATATTACCATGAGGAGCCTGTAAATTTTCCAGATGAGTGGAAACATCTCCCGGCGCAGGCCAGCTAGGACCGCCTAAGGCATATGGATCCTTACTCCAACCTTTTACATGGGCCTTTTGAAAATGGCCTTCAAAATCTGGAAATACTCTTTTGATAGAATCTTGCATCATCCTTTTTATCTTTTCATCTGAAGAGTTTTCGATATTTGTAGCGAATGGGCCGGCTACCATACTTTCAAGAATAGCAGGACTAGAATCTGGATTATCAGAATTTAAGATGGGGTTTATTGCCCTTACATCAAGATCTGTATAAGCTACTCCAGAAAGGTCATTTTTCTTCCAGAAGGGCTCATCTACCTGTAAATAAGTACGGTTAATATTCATTACTGGAATATCCCTTATTGCAGTAAGCTTTTCTGCAGGCAAGGCAGGTTCGAAAGATATTTTCTCAAGGACTTTCAAGGGGAAAGTGACAATTACTTCATCTGCACTGAATTCCTTAGGATTACCGTTCATTTTTGCTGAAACTACTACTCCATTATCAGAATCTTTCACTTTATCTACCACAACATTATACTGAATATTCTCCTGTAATCTTTTTGCCATTTCCCGGGGAAGTTTGTCATTACCTCCTTTTAGGGTAAAAGGAGTTCCTCCCATAAAAAGTCCGGCGTCAGATACCGCCATCGAGAGTCCTGAAGTTTCGTCGGGTTTGGCAGCGAACCACATAGTATTTTTAAATAGTTCTACTGCTCCATCACTGGCTCCCTGTTGTTTTAAATACTCAGCCAGGGAAATTTGATCCATTTTTATCAGAGGTGGTTCATTCCAGCTTTGTGGATTACCTATCTCCGGTGGTAATGTTTTTAGAATATATTTTACCACCATTCCCATAGGACCCATTTTTTGTTCTTCCGGGGTTAGATCAAATGGCCATTCTACGGTTTCATTAGGTCCTACTGTAAAAGCCTTACCATTTAAGTGATAGGTAACGGCCTTCTCCGGCACTGGCCAGGGAATCCTTTCCAAACCAAATTCATCAATAAACTTTAAGGCATGTGTATAAGACGATGAATATCCTGCGGCACCTTCTTCAGCATATAATCCATCTGCAAAAGGTTCTCTTATCGTAGAAACTCTTCCTCCTGGTCGGTCACGGGCTTCAAGAACCGTTACTTTATGGCCTGCATTTCTAAGTTCCCATGCCGCCCCCAGCCCGGCAAGACCAGCTCCAAGTACGAGAATATTTTTTGGCTGACTGGTTTTAGTAGTTAAAAAGCTTTGAGCAGAAAGCATTCCGGGAAATATAATTCCTGTTCCCAAGGCGCCAAGTCCCAATTGTTGCACGAATAATTTTCGGGAAATGTGGTTTTTTTCAATTTTATCCATATCAAAGGCTTTGATGGTTAGTAAAAATTAAATAGAATCTAATCTTATGACTTAGCGAGATATAAAAACACTGATTTACAATTTTTTGACACTATTTAAATTAAGAAAAAAACGGCGATAAACTGAGTCCCATCTATTAAAAGCAGATTTTATAGATAACCTGAACAATATTCGCTAAGAAAGAATTTTAAAATTTCCCATTTTTGCAGACAGCAAATTCTGAAGACATTTCTAATCTGAAAGCGTGCGAAACCTCTTTAAAAAATCACCGGTTCTAATATTCATTACCCTGCATTTTTCTTTCATCATAGCCGCGATTTATGAAAATCAGGCTGACTCCCTGTCCCTACTTTTTCTGATTTTAATCGGGTTGTTATTGGCTCACTTCTATTACAAAAATCATAAACCCGAAAGATCTGTTTTTAGAAGAATCGATTTGTTACTTATAATTCTCAGCATTATTGGTGCTGTAACCACTTATTGGCTGAATGTTGAACTTGACCTTGGTACCGTCCTTTCAGCCGGGATCACTGGACTTTTAAGCTCTTTCATTCCATTTATCAATAGAAGATCAGATACTTTAAGAGAATTACCCGCAGCCATATATTGTGGAGCATTCGCAGGAATGACTGCCCCGTTTTTAGCTAACGGATATACCTTCATTTCTTTTGCAGGCCTTTTCACCGGGATTATACTTATAATTTCTAAAAGCACGCTGCACGGTTTTGGTGGTAAACTGGGTACTGTCGCCTTTGGCGGAGTTTCTTTAATGTCACTCATCCTGTTCTTATTTTTCTAAGATGGATATAGTTATCATTATAATTTCGGGCTTTATTGCCGCTCTCGCCACTTTTTATCTGAATAATCGCTTACAATTAGGCGGGGTAATGGCTTCTGCGGCTATATCTGTTATCGCAGGTGGATTTTTTCATTTTTTTCCGGATTTATTTGATGAATATTACACTATAAATATTCCACTGGTGATCATGGGAGCTTCCTTTGTTGGCATGGCAAGTTCCAGAGTGATCAGGAAATACTGGATCATTGGGATCTCTGGAATTATATTTTCAATCTTATATCTCTTAACGGGTTCCTTTTTTGAAGGTTTTGGCGGTGGACTGGGAACCACAGCGGCCATATCCCTATGCTCCTCGTATGTTCTTAAAAGATTTCAGAGCAAGAAAAAAATTTCAAAATCGAAGCCATAAATATTTACATTTGGATCTACAATCCATTTTTATAAAATGAAAAGATTTTTATTGCTGATAGCCCTATTCGGGATGCTATCCTGCTCCTCAGATTCTTCAGAAATCATTGAAAATGAACCTGAAATTAATTTTGAAGTTACCCTTACCCCTTCTGCTGAATTTGCCTTAGTAGACATGCCATTTACCATAAAGGTGAGTTCTAATTCCCAAATTCATGAGATCAAGCAGATCTTCGAAAATGGCAGTGTATCAGTAGGTGGAGATGGTGAAAGCGGAGTTATAGATAGCCAGTTCGAAACCCTCCACTATCAGCTTCCTAATGTGGGCTTAGAAAAAATGAACTATGTTTTTACCGATATTAACGGGAAGCAGATCACTAAATCTATCGATGTAACCGTTAACCGCGGAGATGCTGTGCAGATAACAGGATTAAAGATCAATTCTTTTTACAACATTCATGGAACTTATGATGAGCAGTATGCGGAGAATGATCCGGAAAGACTGGCAGATATTGTCTTCGCTATAAACAAGGCTTTCAGCTGGAATTTCGCCAACGAAGATAGAAGTAAAGGCCGCTGGTTCCTTTCTGAGATCTATCCTAACGAAGAAAAACTGGAGTTTGAGCTAAGGGATGAAGAATTATTCATCGCTCCTTATGCAAATTTCGAAGTAGGTATTGGAGATCATGACGAAGGAGGCATAGGATCTGATTTAGCTCGAGATGCGTCGGGAATGACCGTAAACCTATATCCTCTTCAATATGAAAAACCCTCGGAAATTCACATTATTAAAGAAGATGCTGATGTTGATATTACGATATTTCTAGAATGGCCTGAATAATCCTAATTACTCAGCTTTCTGCATTTCTTCCGTAAGAACAGGCTTTAAAACATCCCAGACATTTTCTGCAAGGATCTCTTGTCCTTCAGCAGTTGGGTGGATTCCGTCTTGCTGATTAAGTTCCGGATCTCCAGCAACACCTTCCAGGAGGAATGGGATAAGGTGAACATTATTTTTTTTGGCAAGTTCCGGGAAGATATTTCTGAATTCAGTGGTATAATCCTGACCCATATTCGGCGGGATCTGCATTCCGGCGAGAATGATCTCAATATCCGGATTTTTTCCGCGTACAAAATCAATGATCTCCTGTAAATTCGTTCTGGTCTCTGAAAGCTGTATACCGCGTAAACCATCATTTGCTCCCAACTCCAGAATAAAGACATCTACATTTTGTTTAAGCACCCAATCTATTCTATTCTTCCCGCCAGAGGTAGTTTCTCCGCTTAATCCAGCATTCACCACCTGGTATGAAAGTCCTAGTGAATCTATCTTCTGCTGAATGATCGCGGGAAATGCTTCCCCCTGCTCAAGCCCGTAACCCGCAGTAAGACTATCACCAAAGAAAAGTATTACTTTATTATCCTCTTCTGCGGCTACATCACTGTTGGTAGCCTCTTCAGCAGTATCTTTCTCCTCTTTTTTGGCGGTATCGCCGCAAGAAGTGAAAATGAGGAACATAAACAATGATAAAAATAAGGTGAAGCTTCTCATGGTTCAGTAGATTTTATTGAAATCATTTCTTTATTTTGTTTGAATTGATAAAGAAACCTAAAAGAAAGAAGATGGCAAAAATATTAAGTATTCAAAATCTGAAGAAAAGCTACCGAAGCGGTTCAAAAGAACTAACTGTTCTGGAAGATATCAGTTTTGAAATTGAAGAGAAAGAAACCTTTGCCATCGTAGGTCCTTCCGGAAGTGGAAAAACTACCCTTTTAGGCCTATGTGCCGGTCTGGATCAACCTGATTCTGGCCAAATAGAACTTTGTGGAACGCAATTAAACGATCTCAATGAAGATCAAAGAGCGATCTTAAGAAATAAAAAAGTTGGTTTTGTGTTCCAGGATTTTCAATTGATACCAACGCTTACCGCCCTCGAGAATGTAGCTGTTCCATTGGAATTAAGAGGAGATCCAGATGCTACCAGAATTGGTAAAGAACTTCTGGAAAAAGTTGGCCTGGGAGACCGCTACGACCACTACCCTTCCCAGTTATCTGGCGGCGAACAGCAGCGAGTGGCTGTGGCCAGGGCTTTTAGCAATAAACCTGAAATACTTTTTGCTGACGAACCGACTGGAAACCTTGATGAAGAAACGGGAAAAAAAGTTATAGAACTCCTTATCGAATTAAATGAAGAATCTGGCACAACGCTGGTCATTGTAACCCATGATATGGAACTGGCTCAAAAAACTCAGCGTATCCTGAGGTTGAAAGGTGGCAGGATCATGGAAACGGTAAACGTTTAATTATGGCTGCATCTAAACCAAAAAGTTCAGCGAAAGCAGGGTTCAACTGGCTCTTGAAAATGGCCATTAGGGATGGAAAAGCGAGCAGCAGAAAGCTTCTGTTGTTTATGGCATCCATTGTACTTGGGATCGCTGCAGTTGTTTCCATACAGTCCTTTAGCAATAACCTAAAGGAAAATATTGCGCTTCAATCTAAATCCCTAATGGGAGCCGATTATATTATTGACCTTGAAAACCAGCCTAATGAAAGGGTCTCTTTTATTATGGATTCCCTGGGAGGACCCAAAGCCGAAGAGATAAGTTTTGCCTCCATGGCAGCTTTCCCGGGAACAGAAGGAACCAAACTAGTTAGGGTTCGAGGTATAAAAGGTGGTTTTCCATTTTATGGTGAACTTGAAACTGAACCTGTTTCGGCAGCAAAAGAATATCAGGAAAAAGGAGTGGCCTTAGTAAATGCTACCTTGATGCTTCAATTAGGAATTGAAAAGGGAGATAAGATCAAAATAGGAAATATTGAATTACCGGTTGGTGGGGCTTTAAAATCGGTTCCGGGAAGCGCGGCTCTTTTTAGCTCAATTGCTCCCCCGGTAATTATCCCTCATAGTTTTATTGAAAAGACCGGCCTTATTCAAACTGGCAGTAGAATTGGTTACAATTATTATTTCCTAGCCGATCCCAATCTGGACCTGGAAAAGTTCGATGAAAAGCTCGATCCCATTCTTGATGCTAATGATGCAGACCTGGATACTCATACCTCTACGAGTGCAAGATTGGGACGTCGCTATGAGAATTTTGGTAAATTCCTCAATCTGGTCGCCTTTATTGCACTACTATTGGGATGTGTGGGTATTGCCAGTGCTATCCATATTTATATAAAAGAAAAACTGAAATCTATCGCGGTTTTAAAGTGTCTTGGCGCAACCAAAAAACAAACCTTTTCAATATATCTCATTCAGATCGCCATTATCGGTTTTATTGGCGGTATTGCGGGAACTTTACTCGGCTTAATGCTTCAGCAACTATTTCCTTTGATCTTGCAGGATATACTACCGGTTGATGTACAAATCTCCTTTGATCCCAGAGTGATCTTTATGGGGATTTTATTGGGCGTGCTCATGTCTGTATTATTCGCTTTATATCCCTTGATAGGGACATTATACGTTTCACCGCTGCAGACCTTAAGGGTTCAGGGTACCGAAAGTTCCAGCTCTAAAAAAGCTGGAATCCTGGTATTAACAGGTATCTTCCTTTTCATTTTTCTTTTCGCTTTCTGGCTGCTGGAAGACTGGAAATATTCTATATTCTTTGTACTTGGTATCATTATTACCTTTTCCCTGCTAGCCGGTGTTGCAAACTTATTCATGAAGGCTATAAAAAGGTATTTTCCTACTAGTTGGGGATTTATTCCGAGGCAGAGCTTATTGAATCTTTTCAGACCTCAGAATCAAACGCTTATTCTCGTGCTGGCCATAGGAATTGGAACTTTTTTGATTAGCACCCTTTATTTCACCAAAGATCTGCTATTGGCGCAGGCAAGTCTGGACGAACAGGCTAATAGTCCTAATATGATCCTTCTGGATGTACAAACAGACCAGCAGGAGAAAGTTGCTCAAACAATAAATTCACAGCAATTACCAGTTCTGGAAAATATTCCAATTGTGAGCATGAGAGTTGAAAGTATTAAGGGAAGATCGGTTAACGAAATTAGAGATGACACAACTTCCAGGGTAAACGGTTGGATCCTGGACCACGAATTCAGAACTACCTATAGGGATTCTTTAATAGATTCCGAAGTTCTCGAACAGGGAGAATTCATAGGAGAAAAACCTCAAAGTGAAATCATCCCAATTTCAGTTAGCAATAATTTTGCTGAAGATGCGAAGGTAAGTGTTGGCGATAAAGTTAATTTTAATGTTCAGGGAGTTTTGCTGAATACCGTTGTGGGAAGTATCAGAGCTGTAGACTGGAGCAGGATGCAGTTAAATTTTTCAATAGTATTCCCAACTGGCGTGCTAGAGGATGCTCCTCAATTCAGAGTGCTTACAACAAAGGTTCCAGATGAAACAATATCTGCAGACCTGCAGCAAAGCCTGGTAGAGAAATTCCCAAACCTTACCATTATTGACCTTAGGCAGGTATTAACCCTAATCGAAAAGATCCTTACCAAGATCTCATGGCTTATAAACTTCATGGCTTTCTTCAGTATTCTCACTGGAATTATCGTGTTAATAGGTGCTGTGCGAACCAGCAAATACCAACGTATTAGAGAAAGTGTTCTTTTGAGAACCCTGGGAGCAAGAAGTGACCAGATATTAAAAATCCTTGCGCTGGAATATTTCTACCTGGGCGTTCTTGGGGCATTATCGGGGATCTTATTATCTCTAATTAGTAGTTTGCTATTAGGTTATTTTGTTTTTGAAACCACTTTCATCCCATCATGGATCCCATTTTTGGTTCTTCTGCCAGGTATTATCTTACTGGTGATGAGCATTGGTTTAGGAAATAGTTTGAGTGTGATAAAAAGTCCGCCGTTAGTGGTGCTTCGGAAAGAAGCTAATTAATTGTATAATCAATAAATACTTACAAATCAGAATTCCACCATTTAAAACCAAATCATTTAGTATAAGTTTAACTGAGTTTTTTCCGAAAATTCTAGCCTAGACCGTAATTTTAAAGTCATTTCTTTTAACCAACTAAAATGATCAAATGGATACTTATCATTTAGAACTAAATGATGTAGACGACATAATTCCGGAACTGGCAAATCACTTCGGGACGATATACAGCGAAAACCTGGGAGAGTTCATTTTAAAAATCCCTAGATCGAAGGGAGAAGGTCAAATTAGAGTTATAAACTTTCCAAATGGTATTGGCCTTTATACCTATGAATGTAAACTGAAGGAGGAACTGCAGTTGAACCTTTATCATCTTCATGCAAAACCCATTAGATTTATCTATTGTGTTGAAGGCTCTTTAAGCAGTAGTTTTGCACATAACGAGGAATGCACCTCGATCATTGAGCACGAGTACATTATTGCTGCTCCCAAGGAACAGGAAACTCATAACCTTCATTTTCCTAAAAATGAGGAAGTGGTGCTATGCTATCTTGAAATAGACCGACTCAAGTTTCAGGAGTATCTATCATTCGACCTTAAGCAGCTGGAACCTATTTTCTTTGACTTGTTTAATGACCACAGTGCCAAAGAAAGAATTTCAGAAAAATCCAGTTTCAGTTTTAAAACGGCAGAATCTATCAAGGAGCTTAGAAACAGTGATATTTCAGGATTTCCAAGGATCAATTTTATTGGAGCCAAAGCGCTCGAGATCCTGAGTTATATGCTCAACAGCTTCAAACGAAATGATTCCAGAACAAATCAATTAGGCCTGAAAGAAAAAGATAAAAAAGCCATTGAGAAGGCGGTCGAATATATCGATGCCAACATATCTAATACTGGAACCGTGACCGACCTCTCTAAAGTTGCGGGAGTGAACATCAATAAGCTTCAGGAAGGCTTTCAAACAATTTTTGGAAAAACGGTGAATGAGTACATCAGGGACGTTCGTCTTACCAGGGCTCTGAATATTTTACTGGCAGGAAATAAAAATGTTAGTGAGGTTGTGTATGAACTGGGTTTATCCAGTAGAAGTTATTTTTCGAAGATCTTCAAAGAAAAGTATGGAGTTTCTCCCCGGAAAATACTGGCCAGAAAAGTTCCTAGTAAAAATCTGGAACAAAAATAACCCATACCCTAAACAGCTGATAAATAGCGAATAAAATAAAAAATAGGGTGATTCTCCCCTTTCTTTATAAGCTTTGGTATAGTACTTTAGTAGTGTTATTCTAAAAGCGAAAATCCGTTTCTGGAATGGGAGGTCACAAGGTATTAAAGGGGTCATCATTTATCATTCAAATATTCAAAACAAGCAGCCCGGTGACAATGAAAACACATCTTTTCAATTTCCATATTCAGTTCAAATTCTGTCCTTTCCTGAATTAGCCAAATAATAAAAAACCGGATTTTCGCTTTTCGGTAATTATTGGTTTGTTTATAAACTACAATCCTATAGATTCTACTTCCCTTGACTCCAAAAAAACACTAATTGTTCGTATATTCAGGCCTGTTTACAAATCAAATTTATAATGAAATTACACATAAAAAAAGGCTTGAGTGTTTTTGCTCTTGTCTCTATTATTGGCTATTGTAATGGCCAGGAAAATGAACAAAAATCTATGAATAATCCTTTGCTAGCTGAATGGACGGGGCCCTATCAGGGAGTTCCGGCCTTCGATGAAATGAAAGTTGACCTTGTAAAGCCTGCCATTCGAAAAGGTATGGAAATGCATCTTTCAGAAATTGAAAAGATCACAGCAAATCCAGAAGAACCTACTTTTGAGAATACCATTATCCCTTTAGAAAAAGCCGGGGAAGAACTTGACCGGGCTTTTACTTATTATGGAATATTCAGTAGTAATATTTCAAGTCCTGAATTTAGAGAGGTTCAGAGAGAACTTGCACCTGAGATCTCTGAATTTTCTTCCAAGATAAGTCAGAACGAGGAACTTTTCAAACGTATAAAAACCATCTATGATAAGTCACAAAAGGACCCTCTCGATGCTGCAGAACAAAGAGTAATTGATCTTATCTATGAAGATTTTGCCATGCAGGGAGCTGAGCTGAACAAAGAGGATAAGCAACGATATGCTGAAATAAATAAAGAGCTATCAGGTTTATACACGAAGTTCTCAAATAACGTACTGGCAGATGAAGAAAATTATGTCATCTATCTTAGCGAAGATCAACTAGATGGTCTTCCTGAATCTTATATCAAGTCTGCCGCCCAGGCTGCTGAAGAGCGAGGGGAAAAAGGCAAATATGCAGTGACCAATACGCGGTCCTCAATGGACCCATTCCTTACTTATTCTACAGAAAGGGAATTGCGCGAAAAGGTTTGGAAAAATTACTATTCCCGCGGTGATAATAATGATGAATATGATAATAACGAAATAGTTAAAAAGATCCTGAAGCTTCGTGATGAAAGAGTTGAGCTTTTAGGGTATGATAATTATGCTGAATGGAGATTACAGAACAGGATGGCAAAAAATCCTGAAAATGCCATGGACCTTATGATGAAAGTCTGGCCGGCAGCCCTTGCCCGGGTTGAGGAAGAGGTTCAGGATATGCAGGAAATTGCAAATACTGAAGGTGAGGATATTACCATAAAGCCTTGGGACTATCGCTTTTATGCTGAAAAAGTTAGAAAGAAAAAATATGACCTGGACAGTGAAGAAGTGAAACAATATCTGGAACTAGGAAATCTAACCCAGGCATTGTTCTTTACTGCCGGAGAGTTATTCAATTTTGAATTCACTCCCGTGGAAGAAGGAACTGTTCCTGTATTCCATGAAGACGTTAAGGTATGGGAAGTGACAGACAAAGATTCGGGGGATATCATTGGTCTATGGTATCTTGACCCATATGCGCGCCAGGGAAAAAGATCTGGTGCATGGGCAACCACCTATCGTAGTTATAATGAACTGATGGGAGAAAAGCCTGTACTCGCTTCGAATAACTCTAATTTTATTGAACCTGCGCCAGGAGAACCAGTTCTGGTTTCGTGGGATGATGCTGAGACATTTTTCCATGAATTTGGTCATGCCCTGCATTTCCTGTCTGCAGATATAAAATATCCTACCCTAAATAGTGGGGTTAGAGATTATACCGAATTTCAGTCTCAGTTATTGGAAAGATGGCTCTCAACAGATAAAGTGATCAATCAGTTTTTAAGGCATCATGAAACCAATGAAGTGATTCCTGAAGAGCTTGTGAAAAAGATCCAGAAAGCTTCTACATTTAATCAAGGATTTGCAACAACTGAATTTCTTGCGTCTGCAATCATGGATATGAAATATCATACTACAGATCCAGATAAAATAGATCCAGATACTTTTGAAAGAGAAACTTTGAAGGAGTTGAATATGCCGGAAGAGATAGTAATGCGTCACCGTACCCCTCATTTTGGACATGTTTTTTCAGGTGAAGGATATGCTACTGGATATTACGGTTATTTATGGGCAGATGTTTTAACCTCAGATGCGGCAGAAGCTTTTGCTGAAGCACCAGGCGGGTTTTATGATAAGGAAGTAGCCAACAAACTGGTTAAATATCTATTTGCACCTAGAAATGCCATGGATCCGGCTGAAGCCTATAAGAAGTTTAGAGGTCGAGATGCCGAAATTGATGCTCTTATGCGGGATAGAGGTTTTCCAGTTCCTGAAGACAAAAAAGAATAGACTTAGAAATTTATAATAAAAATGCCCTGAGATTTCAGGGCATTTTTCATTTTATACATTAAGCCAAAAGCTCTTAGCTCATTCCTTTCTTTATACATTCAGCAATATTGATTGCACGTTTCACCTGGTGTGCAATAGATGTTTTTGACTTTTCATCAAGATTCTCCACTCCTCCATCTGTACTGAATCCATATGGATTTCCACCAGTTTTAAAAAGTTCCTCTGATGTATATCCCGGTGCAGCCACTATAGCGCCCCAGTGATACATGCTTTTATAGAGAGAAAGCAAGGTGGTTTCTTGTCCACCATGTGGATTTTGTGCACTGGTCATCCCTGAAACTACTTTGTTTACCAATTTCCCCTGGCTCCAGAGACCACCGGTAGTATCGAAAAAAGCCTGCACCTGTGATGGCAAATTTCCATATCTCGTGGGAATACTAAAAATTATAGCATCAGCCCATTCTAAATCTCCTAATTCAGCTACTTCTATATCCTGAGTTGCCTGATGATGCTTTTTCCAGTCATCATTTGACTCTATAGCTTCTTTTGGAGCAGTTTCTTTTATTCTCCTTAATCTTACATCGTTTGTTCCTTCAGATTTAGCAGCTTCAGTGGCCCATTCTGCCATTTTATGGTTTGTACCTGTAGCGCTGTAATAAATGATTGCAATATTCATAATTATATGTTTTATTTAATCTTCACTGTAACTTAATCAGATTACTTGAAAACAACCTTTAAATTTATTATAAACTTTAAGGTAAATATCTATATTGATCCTAATGCAACAAGAATTTCACAAACATTTTAAAATTTACAAGCCCTATGGCTACCTAAGCCAATTCATTACTAACCAGAAGTCTGCCGGAAAATTTAAGTTATTAGGTGAGTTATATGATTTTCCTGAAGAGACTATGTCTATAGGAAGGTTGGACAAGGATTCCGAAGGACTGCTATTATTGACAACGAATGGAAAACTGAGCACTAAGATAACTGCCGGAAATAGCGAAAAAGAATACTATGTTCAGGTTGATGGCAAGATCACCGAGGAAGCGATTTCCCAGATTAAAACCGGGGTTGAAATAAGTATCTATGGAAAAGCCTACCAAACTAAAGAATGTAAGGCCGAGATTCTGAAAGAAAGACCAGTCTTCCCCGAACGGGCCAAAAAAATTAGAGATGAGCGCCATGGACCTACAAGCTGGATCAGTGTTACTTTGACCGAAGGTAAATTCCGGCAGGTTAAAAAAATGACCGCGGCGGTGGGCTTTCCTACTCTACGACTGGTAAGGGTGCGAATTGGCCGTGAAACTCTTGAGAATATGGAAGCCGGTGAAGTTATCCCAAGAACAACTTTTGATCTTTGATTCTTATCAATTTTAAATTTAATAAGCTGAACCTACCAATAATCGGAAGTTTTCGCGATAAAAAATTTTATCAATACCCCACAGCTTTCCCATCATAGCTTCTCGAATCTGCCGCTCCTTCCAGTAATCCGGTTTCAGGATCTATATAAATTCCCATAGCCTGACCTTGTGAATTTCTGGTCTTTGTTTCATGCCCCATCTCTTCATAGATCCTTTTAGTATCGGGTGAAAAACCCCAATCTTCGAAATAAGTCACATCTGGCAACCATTGATGATGTAACCTTGGAGATTCAATGGCCTTTGCAATATCAAGCTGATAATCTATTACGTTCAGAATCACCTGCAAAACTGTATTTATTATTGTTCTACCTCCCGGTGAACCAATAATAATAAAAGGTTTTCCATTTTTAGTAACTATGGTCGGGCTCATACTCGAAAGCATTTGTTTTTCAGGCTCGATCTGGTTAGGTTTAGTACCAATTCTTCCTTTGGAATCTGTATAACCTGGAATAGCATTGAAATCACCCATTTCATTATTCAACAGAAAACCTGCTCCATCCACTACGATTTTAGAACCATAGGATTGCTCTAAGGTATACGTAAGTGATACCGCATTTCCATCACTATCTATAACGGAAAGATGTGTGGTTTCCGGGCTTTCGTAAATAAGATGACCTTTATTAAAATTTGTAGAATCGCTTACAGAGGCTAAATTTTTCCTGATCGAATTTCTTAAATCTTCCGCATATTCTTTTGAGGTCAATTTTTCCAGAGGCATTTGGTCATTGAACTTAGGGTCTCCCAGGAATAAGGCCCTGTCTGCAAAAGCCCTTCTCATAGCTTCGGTAATCAAATGTAAGCTGGCAGCAGAATTATGACCTTCATTTAGCAGATCATAACCTTCCAGTATATTTAGCATTTCCACGACTGCGACCCCGCCAGAACTTGGTGGTGGCATACCTATAATACCATAACCTCGATAATTCCCTCTTATAGGTTCCAATTCTGCCGCTTCATAGCGCGAAAGATCCTTCTTCGTAATAATTCCATCGTTCTTCTTCATAAAATCTGCGATTAATGAAGCAGTCTTGCCCTTATAAAAACCTTTTGGTCCCTTGTCCCTAATTCGTTTAAGTGTTTCCGATAGATCTTTTTGAACTAGAGTATCACCGGGCTTCAGAGCTGTATTCGGGTCTTTAAGAAAAACTTTAGCGGTAGATGGATAGTCGGTTTTATTATTTAATACCCAGTTAGAAAACCTGGCGAGAGGTGAACTAACCACAAAACCATTTTCAGCTATATCTATTGCCGGTTGAATAAGTTTTGACCATTCCAGTTTTCCAAATTTTTCGTGAGCTGCGTAAAGTCCAGCGACCGTGCCGGGAACTCCCACAGAAAGAATTCCTTCATGATTTGAATTATCCTTCACCTTACCGTTCTCATCCAGATACATTTCCCTTGTTGCAGCCAGTGGAGCTTTCTCCCTGAAATTAAAAGTAGTGGCCTTCTCATTGCCGTAATGAACCAGGAAACCGCCGCCACCAATATTTCCGGCAGAAGGCAAAGTTACTGCCAGTACAAATGCTGTAGCAACCGAAGCATCAACAGCAGAACCTCCTTGCATCAATATATCATTACCCGCCTGCGAAGCCAGGTAATGACTGCTCACCACCATCCCGTTTTCAGCCGGAACCGGGATCCTTCCTCCCTGGGCGCTTAGTTGAAAAGAAGTAGAAAAAATTAATAGGCAAAAAACAAGGCTGCGAAAAATATGATACATCTATCTGGATTTAGGATTCTAAACCTAAATAAAAAAAACCGGATAAAAAATAAGCTTTCTTAAAGGAGAAGGTTCCTTTAGCCAGATAGTATAATTAGAAGACCAAATGATCTCTAAAGAAATATAAAAATATTAGCAGTTTGTGTAGTCTAATTTAAATGCTTCACCAAAAAGCAGGAAGGTTTGCATTGCCTTATTTACAGCCAGGTCTATTTCTGATTCAGAAAATTCACGCGATCTTAAAAATTTCAAATATTCATTCCAGCCTTTTATACTATCACGTTTACCGTTAAAGAATTGCTGTTCAGGAATTTCATTAGAAAAATCACATTTTTTAAGTTCCTTGCCAATAAGCATTCCCCCCATAGCTGAACCTTCAATCACGTAAGCTGCACCAATAGCCTCAGCTTCAGAATTACAAGAAAAGTCCATGGGACAATCAAAACTTTCAACTCCAATTCCCTGAAGATCCTGTTTTAACCTTTGGGTTTTATCGCTCGAATATTCCGGTAAGAATTTAATTATCTCTGCTTCCGCACATTCATAAGCAACAAAATTCTGAAAAAGCAGGGCTCTGTATTCATTCAGGCTTATGGATTGATCCATTATTTTATTGGCCAGATTATCTTTCTCCAGCTCCCGGTGTAATTCTGCAGTTTCCTCCCGTAACCTATTCAACATCTTCATCATCGATCCTAAACTGATTTATCGCATTCCTAATCTTTTCAACATTCTCCCTATGCTCCAAATTATCCTCATTGATCTTATCCAGATAATCATAGATCTGGTTTACGGTGATCTTATTATCCCTAATTCGATCTCTTAACTCATCTCTTGCTACCATATTGATCACCACCTTTTTAAAAAGCGGTTCTAATTTCTCTGCAAGATTGTTCATGTGCTTTTTGAGAATGTAACCGGAGGCTCCATTCAATATCGTATTTGCGGCAAGTTCTTCATCATTGATGGTACCGGTTATAAAGATGAATGCAATATTCTCATCGTAATCTTTCACCAGTTCCATTACCTCCAATCCAGTACAGGTAGGCAGATTATAATCTGAAAGAACCACATCTGGAGCGAAATTTACCAGAAGTTCCTGGCATTCCTCAAGATTATCTGTCACTTCGATCTCTGGAGTTTTGACAATTTTTTTTATTTGTCTTTGAATCAAGGCGGCATCAGTCTCAAGGTCTTCTACCAATAATATTCTGAGAGAGGTATTAATCATTATTACACTGGGTATAAAAAGTACACGAAAATATCACAAAGCTGTTTAACTGACAATTTTGAATTGTTAAACATAAAAGTAAAAGGTTGTTCCTTTTCCCAGCTCACTTTCTGCCCATATTTTCCCATCATGCTTTTCAATGATCTTTTTGACAATGGCAAGTCCGACTCCTGTTCCTTTGAAATTATCTCCGGAAAACCTGGAAAAAAGATCAAAGATCTCTTCACTATATTTTGGATCAAAGCCTACTCCGTTGTCTTTAACGTAATAAACCGTTTTTCTATCCAGGATCGTGGTTCCTATTTCAATCTGGGGATTGCTGGATCTTTCGCTATATTTAAGAGCATTAGTAATAAGATTGGCCCATACCTGCCCTAACATCCTTTTATCGCCCACAATTTTGGGCATTCTTTCCTCAACCTCAATTTTAGTATTGGGATAATTTGACTTCACATTGAAGGAAACAAAAATATCCTGGATCATATTATTGGCTGAATTAGTGGTCTTGCTAATATCGTTGTTGGATACCCCTGCAAAATCAAGAATATTATCAATTAGATCCTGCATCTCTTCCACCGATCCTAAAATAGTATCCACGGCTATTTGACCTTCTTTTTGCAGATCTGCGTAATGATCTTCTTTTAGAATATGTGCATAACCATCGATTCCCCTTAGCGGTGCTTTTAGATCGTGAGATAATCCCTGGCTGAATAGTTCCAGTTCGTTATGAGCATCTATTAATTGTTCATTTAATTTATCGATTTCTTTCTTCTGGTTTTCCAGAATAACATAACTAATACTTTCGCTTAACTTCCTGGCTCCGCTTATTTCAAAATCCTTCCAGGTATCGGAAACACCTGTTAACTCCTGAGTCCATTTTTCGAAAGATTTCCTTGGAGTAAGACGTTCTTTTTCCTCATCATAGGTTGCTTTATTTTCAGGATTACCACCCCAATCGACGGTCTGAACAACTTCTGGCCTGAACCAGATTAAAAAATCACGATCTCCCTGGCCTAACCTTACACTCAGGATACCTGATCCTGTCTCCTTGAAATTCTTTGCTTCCGGATAATACTGTAGAAGATTCCTGGTGAAAAAGAGACTATCATTTTTTCTGGCCAGAAAATTCCCGATAAGCTTTTTTATCTGAGTTTTTTCTGGGGTATTTCCTACAAGCTTAATCTTTCCATTCAGAACAATTGCGGCGCCAGAACAGGGAAAAAGATCGGTGACCTTAACAGGAAAATTACTTAATCCCTTTTTAATACTGTCTTTTTGATTTACCTGATTGATCAGTTTAACCCTTAGATCATCAAGCTTTTCAATATTACTTACAAAACTATTTGAATTCTTTAAAGACAGTTCATTAGAAAATATCTGAATCAAAAATTCACACGTCTGCCGCTGATAATAATTTATATATTTTGAATCATAATGGTGGCAGGCCAATAAGCCCCATAACTTACCATTGCTTATAAGAGCAGCGGTAAGGGATGCTCCTACCTTCATATTTTGTAAATATTCAATATGAATTGGTGAGACCGCTCTTAATTTCGAATTACTAAGATCCAGGGGATTTCCATCTATTGGAGAAAGCGTAGGGATTATCTTTACCGGTGAATAATTTACATCTGTAATAATACGAACCCTGTTTTTAAGAAATAATTCCCGGGCTTGTTTGGGTATATCACTGGCAGGATAGTGCAATCCCAGCCAGCTTTCCATATCTTCATTCTTCTCCTCAGCGATCACCTTCCCGTTCCATTCTTCATCAAACTTATAGATCATGACACGATCATAACCAAAAATAGATTTCGTGATCTTTGCAGCGTCTTCACAAAGTTCAGCGGGAGATTCTGATGCGCTTAAAGTATTTAAAAGGCTGGATAGATCCTTCTGAAAATCGTAACTGTTCTTTTTTGCGTTTACAGGCTCAATATCAAGGATCAGGTTTTCTCCTGAAATATGAGGAATAACCACGAAATCCTTATTATTGATGGTGGTTTCCTTTACTTCAAAAACCCCATGACCCACTACCGTTTCCCTCAGTTCACTGGATAATTCTGCTTCTAGTAGAACGCTCAGATCATTTCCTAAAAGTTCTTCCGCAGAGATTCCGAAAATATCTTTACAGTTCTCACCCACCTGGGTGATCGTACCGTTAGATTTATTACAGGAAACAAGAACCCCATGGGATTGGGTCGCTGCAATAATATGTATAGGTTCTTTTTCGCAACTTGAGAGATCTACTTTTTCAGGATACTGAATATTTTCAGGCATTCTAATCTTATGCTTTTAATTTAAAATAGAAAGTACTTCCCACACCTTCCTGCGAATCCACCCAAATGGTACCTTCATGTAAAAGCACGATCTTCTCAACATGCGCCAGGCCTACGCCGGTTCCTTCCATATCTTCATTTCCAGGCACACGATTGAATATTGTAAAAATGTTTCTTTGATCTTCTTTAGAAATTCCCAACCCGTTATCCATAATGGAGAATACCCAGTAATCATTTTCCTTATAAGACGAAATTCTTATCTCGGGATCACGGTCATTCGGGACATATTTTATGGCATTACTAATAAGGTTTTGAAACAACAGCCTGAGCTCTACTTCATAACCCCTCAACTTTGGAAGGGCGCCCGTGTGAATTTTGGCATTGGCATCCCTAATACTCTTACCAAGGTCATATTTTACAACCTCAACAATTTCTTTGGTATCTACCAATGTCTTTTCGCCATTCTTCCCTATCCTTGAATGCTCCAGTAATGCGCGAATTTGCGCTGAAAGTCTGTCTGAAGCATTTTTGATATACTTAATATAGTTCTCCCCTTTTTCATCCAGCTTGCTGGCGTACATTTTCCCCAGAACGTCACTACCAAACTTGATAGTAGCCAACGGCTCCTGAAGGTCATGAGAACAGATGGAAACGAATTGCTCCAGATCTCTATTTGCTCTTTCGAGGTCACTTTTCTGCTCCTTTAATTGCTCCTGAGCTTTCTTAAGGGCAGAAATGTCTACACAGGTATATCTTATAGTAATTAAATTGTCATTTTCGTCTTTCTCTGCAGTAGCATTAAGAATTACAGGTAGAATCCTTCCTTTATTGGTAACCATGTTCTGCTCGAGATTTATCAACTCTCCAGATTTCTTAATGCTCGTTTTGAGTTTCATCGCGGTTAACTGCGAATCCTTATCGAAAAGTTCATGGATAGCTTTACCAATTAGGTCATCCTTAGTATCATAACCTAGCTTCTGAACAGCTTTCTTATTACACTGTACAATTTTAGAGGTCTTAGGATCCACACTTACGTGCAGCACTGGATCATCCTCATAAAAGGATTTAAATCTCTGTTCACTGGCAATCAGTTTCTCTTTGGATTTCTGAATGGTCTCAATATCGATAAATGAAATTACTACTCCATCTACCTCATTGTTAGAATCCATATAAGGACTAATCCTTTGCAGATAGTTCTTTCCTTCTCTAGAAACTATGTGTTTTTCTAGTGTTTTACCATTATTCAAAACTTTCTGACATCTATCCAGGAAACTTTGCTTTCTGGTTAGGCCAAAACTGTTGGTAAAGTTATCTATAGGTCTTCCTATATCACCATTAATAAGACTGAAATGCTTTTTGATCGCCGGTGTAAACTTCCTGATCTTAAAATCTGAATCAAGGAAAATAACCCCGATATCGGTACTTTTCAAAAGGTTGTTCATGTCTGCGTTTAAAGCAGCCAGATCATCCATCTTCTGAATATTCTCAGCGTTAACGGTATTTATTTCTTCATTTACACTCTGCAGTTCCTCATTGGTACTTTGCAGTTCTTCGTTAGAGGCCAGCAGCTCTTCATTTGCTGCCTGCAATTCTTCATTACTCGTTTCTATCTCTTCAAGCGAAGTTTGCAGGTCTTCCTTGGTGCTTTTTAATTCATTTTCAAGGCTGGCTACATATTCTTTTGTTTGATTGGTAGGGCTTATCTTCTGAACTTCTTCTACCTTATCAAAGTTGAGCTCCTTCTCTATAAAAGTAATAACGTAATTGGTCTCACCTTCAAGAGAATGATCTGTGAATGGTTTAATCACGATATCGGCTCCAATATCCCCGCTTTTCTGTTTTATTACCGCATCACGGTACACAACCCTTTCCTTCTGCTTATGCGCTTTATTGAATGTAGACTGTACGACATATTTAAGATCGCTGTCTAGCATATCCAGAAGGTTTATAGAAAAACCGGTTAAAGGTAAATTGGCATATTTGCGGAATTCACCTACTGCCTGGAGAATATTATAATCTGAATCTACGAACACCGAAGCTCCACCAAATTGTTCCAGAATGGTTTCGTTAAGTTCGGTTTGCAGTTTCTGCCTTATAGGATTACTGGCCTGGTTCCTGAATCTCTTCCTATCTCGCTCTGTTTTATTCTCAAGTAAAGAAGCATTCACTCCCCCGGTTGCATTAGCATGACTAATACCATTCTTTATTCTTGTACTTGGCTTAATGTTTTTGTAGATCTTCCACCTACGGTCTATTTCAGCAAAATTTTCTTTGTGACTATGTACACTTTCACTGGTTCCAAGAACAAGAACTCCATCCTTTTTAAGTGCATAGTGCAACATATTCATGGCCTTCTTTTGAATACTATTTTGAAAATAGATCAAAAGATTTCTACAAACCACAATATCCATATTACTGAATGGTGGATTCTTAATGATATTATGCCTGGAAAAAATTACAGTCCTTCTAATCTTTTCAGAAACCTGGTAACCATTCGGTTTACTGAGGAAATATTTCAGCAGAAGATCTTTGGAGACATCTGCAACAATACTTTCAGGATAAATTCCCTTGCTCCCAATATCCAGGTGAGGCTGAGAAATATCTGTAGCAAAGATCTTTATCTCAAGATCTTTCCCCTGCTTATCCATTTCCTCGTGCAGGCACATGGCAAAAGAGTATGCCTCTTCCCCTGTACTACAACCTACATCCCATAATTTAAGAGTTTCACCATCATTTTTTTCTTCAATAAGCTTTGGAAAAACATCTCTTTTAAGGATTTCCCAAACTTTATCGTCGCGGAAGAATTTGGTCACACCAATGAGGAATTCCCTGTACAGGATCTCAACTTCTTCTTCTTCAGATTGCAAGTATTCGTAATACTCCTTTAAATTCTTACATTTACAGATATTAACCCTTCTGGCTACTCTTCTAGCAAGCGTTGCATATTTATATTCTCTAAAATCGAGGCCTGCTTTCTCATCAATGTAATTAAGGATCTTATTTAATTCCTTTTCGTCATACTTAACATCACCATCTTCAAAATGAAAAATTGGTGGTGCAGAAATAAATTCCTTTAATTCGGGGCCCATTTCCTCTACCGGAAGAATATAATCTACAAGGCCAGTATTTATGGCGCTTTTCGGCATCCCATCGAATTTAGATTCGGCAGGATCCTGTACCATTACCATTCCGTCATTTTCCTTTATGGCTCTTACACCTCTGGTACCATCACTTCCAGTTCCACTCAAAACAATACCAATACTTTTTTCCTTGCGTTGTTTCGCCATAGATTCAAAGAACATATCTATAGGAAGGTTCAGGGTCTGGTTATTTGGTTTATCAACAAGTTTCAGGGCATTACCATCCAGGATCAGATTATTCGCCGGTGGAATTAAATAGACATGACCCGGTTTGATCTCCATTTTATCTATTATCTGAACTATAGGAAGATTTGTATTCTTTTTAAGAAGTTCCCCCATCATACTTTTATAATCGGGCGATAAATGTTGAATAACAACATAGGCATTCTTATCACCGGCAGGAATATTCTTAAAAAAAGCTTTTAAGGCTTCCAGGCCACCGGCACTTGCACCAACCGCAACTATACGGGTCTGTTCAACATTATTTTCTTTTACAGACTCAGCTGTAGAACTCTCTTTAGTACTTTTCATTAATCTGAGTAGTAGGTTTTTACTTGAATAATCGAATAGATTATTCACAATCTGTAATTATAAAATATTTTTCTTGAAGCAAATGATACATTTCAAACAATTATTGCATCAAAAGCCTGTATTTCTAAGTGATTCCCGGTTATCGGGCTACTTTTGCTGAAATTTTCATGCCAGAATTTAATATCTCGTTCCTGGAATAAGATAATTCCTATTAAAAAGACCTGACAGAATTACAGATTGTTGCCATTTCTGCAAATATTTCGATTTCTTAAGAAACTTAAATTATAAATAACATTTTTTTAAGAATCAGGTTAAAATTGCAGTTCAATCCTTTTTATTTCAATTATCATATCCGCAAATCTGGATACTCAAAGCCTGTAATTTCATATAAATCAATTCTATAAACTGAACATTTAGAAGTTAAAATGACTGTCTGTTTAGGATATTTTATAGGATTTTATGTTTTTCTTAATGCAAGCTTCGCCAAAATCAGGGTAAATTATCGCTTCAAAATAAATGCTAACTAATATTATTGGCTTTGTCGCATGGTCTTTGTCCAATATAGGGCGCAACCATTTGGCAGAAAGCCAATGAAAATTGAACCAAAAAAACAAAAATGAAGACATTAGTTATTGGAGCAGGAAACATGGGATTAACTTACGCCGAAGGAATGGCACAATCTGCAATGCTTAACAGAAGGAACCTTATGGTTTTCGATAAGTCTGCAGATGTGATCGCGAGATTACGCGATCTAGACCACTTCGATGTATTTGAATCTCTTGAAGATTGCCTGCCCAAAGCAGATATGGTATTCGTAGCTGTAAAACCCTACCACTGTGATGAACTTTTTGAAGAAATGAAACCAATGGTCAATGAGGATCAAATCTTTGTATCCCTCATGGCTGGAGTAACCATTAGCAAAATCCAGGAAGGACTTGGCGTAAAGAAAGTTGTTAGATCTATGCCAAATTTACCGGCCCAGGTTGGAAAAGGAGTTACTTCTTATACAGAATCTAAGGAAGTATCCAGAGTTGAATTATTAATGGTACGCAATTTACTGGATACTACTGGGGAATCGATACACGTAGAAAATGAGAACTTTATAGATGCCTCTACAGGTATTTCAGGAAGTGGACCAGCATATGTATTCTATTTTATGAATTCCATGTTGGAAGCAGCCCAGAAAATGGGATTCTCAAAAAATGATTCCAAAGTGCTGGTAAGCCAGACCTTTGAAGGTGCCGTTGAGCTTTTCAATCAAAATGATCTTTCTCCAGATACCTGGATGGATCGTGTAGCTTCTAAAGGTGGAACTACCAGAGCAGCCTTAGATTCAATGGATGATAATAACGTAAAGGAATTGATCAAAGATGCAGCTTATGCAGCTTTTGATCGCGCCGTAGAACTAGGAGAAGAAAAATAATAATATTCAAAAGTTAGATAAACACTCTAAAAATGGATAATAAGAGAAGAATTGTTGTAAAGGTCGGAACAAACGTAATGACCAATAAAGACAATAGAATTTTAGGACCTGTATTAAAAAGTCTGGTAAGACAAATCGCTACCTTATATGAAGAAGATATACTAGTAGTACTAGTTTCCTCAGGTTCGGCTATCGCCGGGAAAGAAATTCTTGGAGAAATAAAAATTGAGGACGACAGTAAACGTAGACAGGTTTATTCCTCGGTAGGACAACCAAGAATGATGCGACATTACTATAGCATATTCCATGATTATGGAATGAGATGTGCACAGGTCTTAGCTACCAAAAGAGACTTTAGCCCTGGTATTCATAGGGAAAATATGATCAATTGCTATGAATCTCTTCTATCTGAAGGTATCATTCCAATTGCGAACGAAGATGATGCGGTTTCTGTAACCATGTCTATGTTCTCTGATAATGATGAACTGGCAAGTCTGGTTGCTGAACTGATTGGAGCTGAAAAACTTATTATATTAAGTGATACTGACGGATTGTATACCGGTCATCCGGAACATGACGATTCAGAAAAATTAAACAAAGTTCAGATCGATGAAGATGTAGAAAAATATGTTCAGGAATCTGATAAAGGTGAAGGTGAAGGCCGCGGAGGTATGGAGTCTAAAATTAAGATTGCCAAAGGAACCGCCGCAAAAAATATCACAACATATATAGCTAACGGAAAGCGTGAGGACGTGATCCTAGATATTATGGCTGGTAAACCAGTTGGAACCAAGTTTACATCATAAAAAAATTAGATTAACTAAACTAAAAGAAACGAAGAAATGAAGTTGATAAAATCTGAAACTAAAAATAACGTACTTAAATCCATGATGAATATCCTGGATAGAAGACGTAAAGAAATTATTGAAGCTAACAAAAAGGACCTGGAAGCTTTCAGTAAAGACGATCAGGCAATGTATGACCGATTGATCGTTGATGAAAAGAAAGTGGATGGAATGATCCAGTCTGTAAAAGAGGTAATGGAGCAGGATGATCCTGTTGGACAGGTGATCGAACATAGAAAATTAGACACAGGTCTTGACATTACCAATAAAACAGCACCTTTCGGAAATATAATGATCATTTACGAATCCAGACCCGATGTTACCATCGAGGCTGCGGTTCTGGCTTTTAAAGCTAACAACAAGATCTATCTAAAAGGTGGTAAAGAAGCCATCAATAGTAATAAGATTCTTGAGGAATGCTGGCATGAAGCTCTTGAAGAAAATGGTTTGGGTAAAGAATGGATCAAATTGCTTCACCTTAACAGAACTGAAACTCAGGATTTCCTGAAAAACCCACCAGAACAATTAGACCTTATCGTACCACGAGGTGGTGAAAGACTAATTGCATTTGTAAAAGAACATTCCACGGGTGCAGTACTAGTGAGTGGTAGAGGAAATAACTTCCTATATGTATCGAAAAATGCAGACTTTGAAGTCGCTAAAAAAGTGATGCTTAATGCTAAGATCGATAAGATTTCTGGATGTAATGCCCTTGATAAAGTTCTTGTAGATAAGAATATTGAAGGCTATGAATCTAAGTTGAAAGAACTTGAAGAACTTTTCAGAGACAACAAAGTGAATATCCTGGTAGATGAAGAAGTTTCCAAAGTACTTAGTGACCAGGAGAAAGTGCCTTCTGAAGATACCTGGTATGAGGAATTTCTTGCCATGAAGATCGTGATTGGAGCGATTGATGGTCTGGATGCCGCAATTGAAAAGATTAATCAGTATTCTGGAGGTCACTCTGCTTCTATTATTACTAAAGATAAAGAAGAAGCGGTCACTTTTATGGAGCAAGTAGACAGTGCAGCTGTTTATCATAATGCTTCCACTAGATTTACCGATGGTGGACAAATGGGAGTTGGTGCAGAGCTTGCGATCTCAACAGATAAACTTCACCATAGAGGGCCACTAGGATTGAAACAATTAGTGACAAATAAATATTATGTTCTTGGTGAAGGACATGTAAGGGTATAATTACCTGGATTATAAAATTTAGAAAAGGCGCCGCATGGCGCCTTTTTGTTTGTAACATTTTTCATATTATAGTGTCTTATACTTCAAAGACATGTTTTATATGAAAAAAATAATAATGGGAGTAACGGCAGCGTCACTTTTGTTTGCCTGCAAAACCCAAAATGTACCTCAATCCCAACCGGAACAACCCATTGTAGCTAATATCAACCTTGTAGATGTACAGGATGATAAAGTTTGGGTAACTGTAGACCCGGACAGATTTACTGTAGACAGCACCACCTTTTATATCCCTAAAACAGTTCCCGGAACTTATTCTGAAGACAACTACGGGAAATTCTCTGAAGGATTTAAAGCCCTGGACTATAAAGGAAATGAATTAGCCTTTACGAAACTTGATGATAATAGTTATAGCATTCCTAAGGCTAAAGACCTGGACAAAGTAATGTATCAGGTGAATGATTCTTTTGATTGGGAAAATGAAGGCGGAGTTTATTCTATGGCAGGAACAAACATTCTTAAAGATGAGAATTTTCTTTTGAATCTTCACGGCTTTGTTGGTTACTTCGATAAAATGAAGGAGAAAGAATTTCGTCTTGAAATTATGCGTCCCGCAGACCTCATACCCGCATCTTCCTTAACTGTAGATAATACAACTACAGGAGAAAACAACACTAAAACTGATATTTTCAACCTGGACAGGTATTTTGAAGTTATCGACAATCCTATTATGTATTCTTCTCCAGATACTACGAGTTTCATGGTTCAGGATATGGAGGTTCTTTTAAGTGTTTATTCTCCTAATAATAAACATTCAGCTCAAAGTTTAAAACCTGGAATGGAGAAAATGATCCGCGCTCAAAAGAGATTCCTTGGTGATATTAATAGCACAAATAAGTATGCTATCCTGGTTTATCTATCAGACTCTCCGGGTGAAGGTAACGCTGGTAATTTTGGCGCATTGGAACACCACACCTCCACTGTGGTAGTAATGCCTGAATCTATGGAACCTAAGGCCCTGGATGAAAGTATGACCGATATAGTTTCGCACGAATTCTTCCATATAATTACCCCTTTAGGAATACATTCTAATGAAGTTCATTATTTCGATTATAACGACCCTAAAATGTCTCAGCATTTATGGATGTATGAAGGCGTGACTGAATATTTCGCAAATCTATTTCAGGTGAATCAAGGTCTTATTAGCAACCAGGAGTTTTATAATAGAATGGTTGAAAAGATCACTACCTCGAGAAGGTTTGATGATACGGTGCCGTTTACTGTAATGAGTAAGAATATTCTTGAAGATGAATATAAAGACAGCTACTACAATGTTTATCAAAAAGGTGCATTAATCGGAATGGCTCTCGATATTCGTTTAAGAGAATTAAGCGGCGGTAAAATGGGCATTCTTGACCTTATGAAAAAGCTGAACGAGAGATATGGTAAGGACAAACCATTCAATGATGAGGATCTTATCCCTGTTATTGTCGAGCTTACTTATCCTGAGATCCAGGAGTTCTTTGATACTTATGTAAGCGGGGAAACTCCTATTCCTTATAATGAATTCTTTGAAAAGGCTGGACTGGTAGAAAAAGAGATAATGACCGAAGTTGGATATTTCATCAATGGCCAAACACCTTACATTACGGCAAACCAGCAAACCATGGAAATCGTGTTTAGAAATAACATTGAATTAAATACTTTCCTGACAGATCTTGGAATTCAGGGTGGAGATACTTTGAAAACCGTAAATGGTACTGAATACACCATCAAGAATGTATATGATCTTATCATGGAAAGTCAAAGCTGGAGCGAAGGGAGCGACATCACGATGACGATCATGAGAGATGGAGAAGAAATGAAGTTGGAAGGCAAGATATCAACTCCAAAAGCTAAAGACAAGAGTTATGTAGAAATGCAAAATGCAGACGGAGACCAGATAGAACTCCGCAATGCCTGGTTAAAGGGATAATAAACATTAATTCTAATTTAAAAGCGGCAGGAAATCCTGCCGCTTTTTTTATATTATCTTTTATGCTTAAGTATACTTAACTTATTATCTTTATTTTTCAAAATTAACCAACTCATTTATGGAAATCCCGATCCTCCAGGATATTGTTATTATTTTAGGTTTATCTATTGTTATAATCCTGGTATTTAACCGATTAAAGTTACCGGCCATCCTAGGGTTTCTTCTCGCCGGAATAATTGCGGGACCTCATGCATTCAATCTGATAAGTTCACAACATGAAGTAGAATTACTCTCAGAAATCGGGATCATTTTTCTTCTTTTCGTTATTGGGATCGAACTCTCGCTGAAAGGCCTGGCATCGATTAAAAAAATTATTTTCCTGGGAGGAGGTTTACAGGTTGGAGGAACCATCCTAATCACGGTTGGAATTTCATCAGTTTTAGGCCTGTCACTAAATACCTCTATTTTTTTAGGTTTCCTATTCAGCCTTAGTAGTACGGCCATAGTTCTCAAATTATTACAGGAAAGAGGCGAAATGTCAACCCCTCATGGCAGAATTGGTCTGGGAATCCTGATTTTCCAGGATATTATCGTAGTACCTATGATGCTTTTCACGCCACTGCTGGCTGGTGAAACGCCTAACATACTTTCTACCATAGCCATTATGGCTATAAAGATATTGTTGGTGCTGGTGCTTGTTTACATCCTGGCACGATATGTTGCACCAAAGATCTTTGGATGGGTCGTAAAAACAAAGAATCAGGAATTATTCATTTTAACCGTTGTAGTGTTCTGTTTTGGCGTCGCCTGGCTTACCTCGACAGTTGGCCTCTCCCTTGCTTTAGGAGCCTTTTTCGCCGGACTGATTATTTCTGAATCAGATTATAGTCATCAGGCAACTGCTAATGTTCTGCCGTTCCGTGAGATCTTTATCAGCTTTTTCTTCATATCTGTAGGAACTCTTTTGAACCTTGAATTTTTCATAGAAAATCTATTGAATATCTTATTATTGGTTCTCGGAGTAATCCTGTTAAAAATGCTCGTGGTTGCTGCAACAGTTCTTATTTTAAAATATCCTGCCAGAACAGTGTTTCTGGCCTTATTCAGTCTTTTCCAGGTAGGGGAATTTTCCCTTTTGCTTTCAGGAGTAGGAAAGGAAAACGGCCTGATTCCGGAAAATATTTATCAATACTTTCTGGCCATTTCTATTATCACGATGGGGATCACACCGTTCCTAATCACATCTGCCCCAAGGATAACATACGCTTTACTCAAAGCACCGATTCCAGCCGGTGTTCGGAAAAGACTTGAAAACATTAAAAAAAGTACCAAGGCCGAGGAAGAATTTTCAGAAGAAAGTCTCCACGACCACCTTATAGTTATAGGCTATGGAGTAAACGGGTCCAATATTTCCAAGGCCGCGAGAAAAGCCGAAATACCCTATGTACTGATAGATACAAGTCCTGAGAGTTTTGAGAAGGCCAAAAAGAATAATGAACCCATCATTTTTGGAGATGCCACCCAGACTACTATTCTAAAACATGCTCATGTTCAGGAAGCCAGGGTGATCGTAATTGCCATATCAGATCCTGAAGCTACCAGGAAAATGCTAACCAGTATCAGGCAGTTCACCCAGACAGCGACTATCATCGTAAGAACCAAATATGTCAAAGAAATTGAGGATGCGATTAGATTAGGTGCAGATGAAGTGGTGCCTGAAGAATTCGAAACCTCTATTGAGATATTTACCAGAGTATTGAAGAAATATTTGGTTCCATTTGATGAGATTCAGGAATTCATTAACCAGATTCGTTCATCAGATTACGAAATGCTGACCTCAATGAAAAAGAGTCCGCACTCCCCTGCCCTTCAGCATTTGAATATTCCGAATAAAGAGATCGTGACTCTAAAAGTTCAAAGAGATAATCATCAGATAGTAGGAAAAACCATTGAAGAGTCTGGTATTGGTAAGAATTACAGGGTCACTCTCCTTGCAATCCACAGGGATCGGAGATACCTCACTGAGATATCCCCCGAGACGGTTATTAAACAAGGTGACCTGTTATATTTGTTTGGCCACCCAAATAATATTAATCATTTAAATAAACTGCTTTCCTTCTAATCTCGCTTTATTTTTTAAATTTAGGCACCTAACCATTTATCGTGATTAATGAGCAATACGCCAGAGAGAATCCGAAATTATTATAAGTTCATACGTTTTATGCTGAAATACTGGAACAGCGATCTTTTTCGCCAAACCAGCTCAGTGGCAATGAATGGAGAACTTTCAGAGGAAGATAAAGAACATAAGTTCGATCAGTCACCAGAAGAACTGGTGGAAGATCTAAAACAGATGGGGCCCACCTATATTAAACTAGGCCAGTTACTATCTACAAGGCCAGACCTTTTACCAGATGAATACCTGAACTCACTTTCCAACTTGCAGGATAATGTTTCTCCTGTTCCATTTGAAGAGGTAAAAGGGATCATTGAAGAGGAACTGGGCACTAAGATCTCAAAGGCATTTAATTCCTTTGATGAAAAACCTTTGGCCAGCGCATCCATTGGCCAGGTACACAGAGCAGAACTTCATTCTGGAAAACCTGTTGCGGTAAAGGTTCAAAGACCTGGAATCGCTAAACAGTTCATGGACGATCTCGATACCCTTGATGAATTAACTGCCCTCGCTGTAAAACATCTGGAAACGGCAAAGACCTACGCTATAGATGAAGTATTTGCCGAGTTGAGACGGATTTTGATCAATGAACTGGATTATAAAAAAGAAGCTCAAAATTTAAAAACATTAAAGCGGAATCTTCAACAATTTGACAACCTCATTATTCCAGCACCAGTAGATGATTATAGCTCTACAAGGGTTTTAACAATGGAGTTCGTTAGCGGGAAAAAGATCACTTCTCTTTCTCCCTTGCGACAAATGGAGAATGACTTTTCAGGCCTGGTTGAAGACCTGGTAGAAGCCTACCTTCAGCAGATAATAAATGATGGTTTTGCTCATGCAGATCCTCATCCCGGGAATATTAAGTTCACAGAAAATAATCAGATCGCATTGATAGATCTGGGCATGGTTGCAAGATTCGCGCCCCAGCTTCAGGAAAATTTAATAGAACTACTTCTCGCAATTAGCCAGAGTAACGGTGAGAAAACTGCTCATACTCTTTTAAAAATGAGCGAACTAAGTGAAGACTCTCAGAAGAAACAATTTACGAAGACCGTGAGCGATGTGATCATGGAAAGTGAGAATAGCATGGCGAAAGACCTCCAAACCGGTAGAATTTTAATTCAGCTAAATAGATTAGCTCTTACTACACATATAAAGTTACCGGTAGAGATCAATATTCTGGGAAAAATTTTACTGAATCTTGACCAGATCGTGGCCATGCTGGATCCAGATTTCGATCTAAGGGCTGCCATACAGAGAAATGTGCATGAGATCATGCGCAAGAAAATGATAAGCGAATTAAAGCCAGAAAATTTCTTCAGTACTTTAATTGAATCGAAGCATTTCCTGGAAAAGATGCCGGAAAGAATGAATGCAATTTCTGAAAATCTGGCCAATAATGAATTCAAGATCAAAATTGATGCGATCGATGAAAAGAGGGTTACCGATGGATTTCAAAAAGTGGCTAACCGAATTACCTTAGGATTGATCATCGCTGCGATGATCATTGGTGCCTCTATGTTAATGCAGGTACCTTCAGACTTTACCATATTCGGCTACCCTGGTCTTGCCATGCTCTTCTTTTTATTAGCAGCAGCGGGAGCTATCGTACTTAGTTATGTCATCATTTTCAGAGATGAAAACCTTAATAATAAAGATTAGTTTTTAACCTTCAGATTTAAATTATAATAATGCGAAAATTTTCACTTTTATTGATCTTAGGATTAATTCCTTTACTAAACCATGCTCAAAATATTGAGATTCCATTAGATACTACGGTAACGACCCAACATTCAGCAACTATCAATGGTAAATCTATAGATTATACTGCTGAAACGGGTTTTATGCCTTTGTGGAACGAAGACAGGGAACCTATTGCCAGTTTATTCTACACATATTATAAGCGTAGTGGAGTCAAAAATACCGAAAACCGGCCATTGGTTATTTCTTTTAATGGAGGACCCGGATCTGCTTCAGTTTGGATGCATATCGCCTATACGGGACCACGTGTATTAAAGATAGATGATGAAGGTTTCCCGATCCAGCCTTACGGAATTAAAGACAACCCGCATTCTATTCTTGATGTGGCCGATATTGTTTTTGTAAATCCTGTAAATACTGGGTATTCCAGAGCGATCCCAAATGAAGAAGGTAAGATTAACAGAGAAAAGTTCTTCGGGGTGAATGCAGATATTCAATATCTGGCAGAATGGCTAAATACTTTCGTAACCCGTAAAAACAGATGGTTGTCGCCAAAGTATTTGATCGGTGAAAGTTACGGAACAACCAGGGTTTCAGGTTTGGCACTTGAACTTCAGAACAGTCAGTGGATGTACCTTAATGGAGTGATTTTAGTCTCTCCAACAGAAATAGGATTAGATCGTGAAGGTCCTGTAGAAATCGCGAACAGGTTACCGTATTTTGCGGCGGCTGCCTGGTACCATAAAGCATTACCACAGGAGCTGCAACAAAAGGATCTTGATGAATTACTTCCTGAAGTAGAAGATTATGCGATAAACGAATTACTTCCTGTTCTGGTAAAAGGCGGATTCATCGAAGATTCTAGAAAACAACAGGTAGCAGAAAAAATGGCTTATTATTCCGGGATCGATAAAAAGGTGATTCTTCAGAATAATTTAGAAGTGCCTTTCAGGTATTTCTGGAAAGACCTGCTTCGTGAAGAGGGAGGATTTACAGTAGGGCGACTTGACTCCAGGTATAGAGGGATTGACGCTAAAGAGGCCGGGGATAATCCAGATTATAACGTAGAACTTACTTCTTGGTTGCATTCTTTCACTCCTGCTATCAACTACTATTTGAGAGAAGAACTGGATTTTAAAACAGATTTGAAATATAATATGTTTGGGCCGGTTCATCCATGGGATAGAAGCGGAAATAATACTGGTGAGAACTTGAGACAGGCTATGGCACAGAATAAAAATCTCGACGTTTTGATCCAGTCAGGATATTTTGATGGTGCAACCACTTACTTCAATGCGAAATATTCTATGTGGCAATTAGATCCAAGTGGAAAGATGAAAGACCGCTTAAGTTTTAAAGGTTACCGAAGCGGCCATATGATGTATTTAAGAAATGAAGACCTTAAAAAGGCGAATGATGACCTTAGGGAATTCATCCAGAATAGCCTTCCAGGAGAGGAACCAGCGAAATATTAAAATTTTCAGCTTAATAAATATCCCTTTAGATCCTCGTAATTGCTGATCTGAAGGGATTTTTTTTGCTCATCCATTAAAGCCTGAATAACGTCCGGTATTTCTACTTTATCCCCTATTGCTGCTTCAACAGTATCCAGAAATTTAACCGGATGCGCCGTCTCTAAAAAGGTACCGTAATACCCATCTTTGTTTTTTAAATACTTCTTGAGGCCCAGGTATCCCACAGCACCGTGAGGATCCATGACATAACCTGTTTCGGTATATATTTCTTTCATAGCCTTCCTGGTGGCTTCATCATCAAAACTATATGCTGAAAGCACCTTTTTCAGAGACGAATATTCATCATCGAACAACCTTAGAATCCTAATAAAATTGCTGGGATCTCCAACATCCATAGCATTAGAAATGGTTGCTACGCTTGGTTTAGACTTATAGTTTCCAGTATCCAGGTAGTTTGTAACCGTATCATTGGCATTATTGGCCGCAACAAAATGATCTATAGGCAATCCCATTTCACGGGCCAGCATTCCTGCACAAATATTTCCAAAATTTCCACTGGGTACAGAAATTACCAGTTTCTTATTTTTGTGTGCCAGTTGCCGGTAGGCAAGGAAATAATAGAACATTTGCGGTAACCACCTGGCGAGATTAATAGAGTTCGCTGAAGTCAGCCTGCGGTGCTCTGTGATATCCTTATCCAGAAAAGCTTGTTTTACCATTTTCTGACAATCGTCAAAAACTCCATCCACTTCCAAAGCAGTTATATTCTGTCCCAAAGTGGTAAGCTGTTTCTCCTGAATATCGCTAACCTTCCCTTTAGGATAAAGTATCACCACATCTATACCATCAACTCCTAAAAATCCATTGGCAACCGCACCACCAGTATCTCCAGAAGTTGCAACCAGCACGGTCACTTTACCAAGATTTCCTTTTTTGATAAAATAGCCCAAACTTCCCGCCATAAACCTCGCTCCTACATCCTTAAAGGCCAAAGTAGGTCCATGAAAAAGTTCCAGGCTGCCGATATTTTCTTGAACATTGACTACCGGAAATTCAAAATCCAGGGTTTCATCTATAATATCCATCAATGCTGAATCTGGAATCTCGCTACTTACATATTTTTGAATCGCCTTTAAAGCGATCTCGGTTTTATCGAATTGATCCAACTCTTTAAAAAATGACGCGGGTAGTTTTACAATTTCTTCCGGAAAATAAAGCCCTTTATCCGGAGCCAGACCTCTAACTACCGCATCCGCGAAATTACTTGTATGCTCTTTATTATTTAAACTGAAATATTTCATAAGATCTTTACTCCTTTTTCATTTATAGCTGAAAGATGTAATTCGAAATCTATATCTTTTTTTGAATAAAATGTTTGGATGGAATTTCTTACTTTTTCGGCATTTTCATCTCCCCTGCACAAGGCATAGACCGAAGGCCCGGAACCTGAAATACCAAATCCCAGGGCACCATTTCCAGTGACCAATTCATCAAGCTCCCTGAAATAAGGAATAAGAATAGACCTCACTGGCTCCACGATCTCATCCTGCAGACTTCTCCCGAGAAGTTCATAATCTTCAGTATAAAGTGCGCTTACAAATGCTCCTAGATTTCCCCACTGGTTAATGGCACTTTTGAGACTCACATTTTGTTTAATAATAGATCTTGAATCTTTGGTCTTTATCTCGATTAAAGGATGTAGAACCACCACCCTGAGATCTGAAGGCACCGGCAAACTTAGCACTTCTAGTGGGCAGTAACTTCTTACCAGGCTAAAACCTCCTAACAGTGCCGGGGCTACATTATCTGCATGAGCATTTCCGCTGGCAAGCAGCTCTCCTTGCATCGCAAAAGGGATTAGGTCCTTCTTTTGAAATGGTTCACCTAATAATTTATTTACGGCAAAAACAGCTCCTGCCGAGCTGGCAGCACTGCTACCTATTCCGCTACCAGGTTTTATCTTTTTAACGATCTCGATATCAAAACCTTCATCTGAACCTAATTCTTTCAACAGAGCTTTTACTGCCACGCCGGCAACATTTTCATCTGCATCAAGAGGAAGGTCCTGCCCGGTGATCTTTGTGATCTTAACTTCCTTAAGTTCATTTTTCCGTATAAGCATTTCATCCCCAACTGAATCGAGACAACACCCAAGGACATCGAAACCGCAGGAAAGATTGGCCACCGTGGCCGGAGCGAATATTTTTAATTCTTCCATAATTATTTCTTTCCTATTCTTATGATATCGGCAAATATACCAGAGGCAGTAACCTCAGCTCCTGCACCAGCTCCTTTTACGATCAAAGGCTGCTCGGGATATCGATCTGTAAAGAACAATACGATATTATCGCTTCCGCTTAAATTGGCAAATGGGTGCTGGGCATCTACTTTCTGAAGGCCCACTTTAGCCTTGCCATTTTCCAGTTGCGCGACATATTTTAATTCAGCACTATTTTGCTCAGCATCTTTATATAGCTTCTCGAACTCCGGTTCATCCCGTTTTAGTAATTCAAAGAATTTTTCATTCGACTCTGAATTCAAACTTTCTTCAGAAAGAAAATTATCTCTTTCAATATCTTCCAGTTCCAGTTTAAGTCCGCTTTCTCGTGAAAGGATCAGAATTTTCCTGGCAACATCCACTCCGCTAAGATCGATCTTTGGGTCTGGTTCGGTATAACCTTCTTTCATAGCTGTTTCCACCACTTTATAAAAAGGCTCTGAAGCATCATAATTATTGAATACAAAGTTCAGGCTACCAGAAAGCACTGCCTGGATCTTCCTGATTCGGTCACCCGAAGCCATTAAATTCTGTAAAGTATCTATGATTGGTAATCCCGCGCCCACATTGGTTTCATAGTGGAAAGAAGCACCATATTCCCTGGCCAGGTTTTGTAGATTTTCATAATTCTCATAAGCATCTGCACAGGCAATCTTATTGCAGGTAACCACCGAAATGGAATTTGCGAGGTATTCTTTATACCATTCAGAAATTTCGGCGCTGGCAGTGTTATCAACGAAAATACTATTACGCAGGTTGTATTGTTTAACCCGGTTAAAAAATTCCTTTTTATCGGCTTTTTCAGCTTTATCCAGATCCTCTTTCCAATGATCAAGATCAATTCCATCCTCATTGAAAAGCATTTTCCTAGAATTTGAAACGGCAAGTACTCTTACCTTCAATCGTAATTTTTCCAGCAGGTAAGTCTCCTGTTTTTTCAATTGGTCTAATAATTTACTTCCAACGTTTCCAACTCCGGTTACAAAAAGGTTAAGTTCTTTAGAAGGAACCTCGAAGAACTGCTCATGAAGCGTATTAAGCGCCTTGGTGACATCTTTCTTAGCAATGACTGCAGATATATTCCGTTCTGAAGAACCCTGCGCTATAGCTCTTATATTGATGTTGTTATTCCCCAGGGCACTAAACATTTTACCGCTTAAGCCATGGTGACTTTTCATGCGGTCACCAACCAGTGCGATAATGGAAACATTATCCTCAATTTCTACCGGTTTAATTTTCTTGAAAGTGATCTCCGCTTCGAATGCTTCATCCAGAGCTTCTTTAGCTTTCTCAGCTTCATCGGCTTTCACCGCAATACAAATACTATGTTCTGAAGAGGCTTGAGTAATTAGAACAACATTTATATGCTCCTGAAAAAGGATCTCAAAGAAACGCTTGGAGAAACCTGGGATACCAACCATGCCGCTACCTTCAATATTCAATAATTTAATGGAGTCGATATGAGTAATACCAGTTACCCACCTGAAATTCTTTTTGCTGGATTTTGAGATCAGGGTTCCCGGTTCATCAGGCTCAAATGTATTCTTAATATGGATCTCTATATTCTTATCCAGTAATGGCTGCAAAGTTGGCGGGTAAAGCACTTTCGCACCAAAATGTGATAGTTCCATAGCCTCTTCATAAGATATATTCTTAAGTGAATATGCTTGAGGAACAAGGTTAGGATTAGCCGTAAACATCCCGTTAACGTCGGTATAGATAAACACTTTTTCCAGGTCCAGAGCCCCGGCAATGATAGCTGCGGTAAAATCTGATCCTCCCCTACCTAAAGTACTGGGAACACCCTGGTCATTTTTCGCGACAAAACCAGGAACTATGTAAAAGTCGGCTTTATTCTTTTCAAAAAAATCTTTTAATTTACTATTGGTAACCTCATAATTAACAAGCACTTTCTCGTTTGTATTCTTACAAACAATCAGCTCCCGGGAATCTGTAAACAGGCTATCCAGGTTCAGACTTTTAAAATATTCCGCAATGATTAAGGAGCTAAGGATCTCACCAAAACCGGAAATCACATGTTTGGTCTTGTCCGATAGTTCATTTAGAAGGTATACTCCCTCATATAATGTCTCCAGCCGGTTAAACTGATTTTTGACCTGGCTGAGAATACTGCTTTGTGCGGTGACAGGAATAAGTTCTCGAACCACTTCCAGGTGTCTTTTTTCATTCTTCTCAAGAATCTCTTTATAAGTAAGATCTTCCTTTGACGCGAGTTCGGCCATTAGAAGAAGGTCGTTGGTCACCCCTCCAAATGCCGAAAATACTGAAATGACAGCATCCTTTTTTAAATGTTCTTGAATAGTTTGAGCTACTAGTTTAATTCGCTCTGAAGTGGCTAAAGATGAGCCGCCAAATTTCAGGATATACATAACTGAAATTGTTTATAAGATTAATATGAAAATTAAATATACAGGTGTACGGACGGAAGTTATATAGCAAGGACCCCAAAAGGGGTAATACCTGTAATCGTGATAATCATAGTAAACATGCCAGAGAAATTATCCCCGGTATTACTAATCATATTTTGCTGAAGTATTTTCACGATTTTTCCTAATAACTTTTTTAAAGGTATTTAAATAAAATTACCGGCAAAATTTTTTCTTAGAAAGTCCAAAAAAATTATCAAATTGATAATTTTAAAGGCATAAAAAACCCGATACTAAAAAATATCGGGCTTTATTTTAATGATTTTGAATCAGATAAATTATAATCCGCTTATGTAGCTTCCATATAGATCTTTAAATTGAAGACCTTTTGAAAACCTCTGCTTGCTCAGTTTTTTATACTCTACTAGTGCCCATAAAAGAAACTCTTTCATAAAGTACTTATCTTCAGTTTTAAGTTCCGGTTGGTATTTCTCGATCAATTTATTCAAAGGTTCAATAGAATCCAGCTTTTCCTTGTATTCTGAATCTGGAAGGTCATCAGGTAATTCAAAACCAGAGCTTTCAAAGAACCACTCCACCAAATCATCATAAGGCGTTGTTGCGTCTGGTTTTTGCAGTTTTTCAATCTTCGGAAAATAATCTGGAAACAAAGTTTTAACAGCATCACCAATTAGTTGCTGTGCAACAAAAGCAGCTCCTTCCTGTTCACCTTCGTAAACCAACTCGACCTTTCCGGTGATTGAAGGGATCACTCCCAGAAAATCACCAAATCTTAATAATGTTTCTTCTTCACCGTTTTTGATAGCCCTCCTTTCGGCAGTACTCAATAAATTTTCAAATGCAGTGATGCTCATTCTGGCACTAACACCACTTTTATGATCTATAAATTCACTATCCCTCGCTTCAAAACTGATCTGCTCAAGAAGATCCTTGGCCATTTCAGGCACATGAACTAATTCCCTTTGTCTCGTGTCTAATTGTGCTTCCTGAGAAGTAATAGTTTTAGCAATCTCAATATTTTCAGGATAATGCGTCAGTATCTGAGAACCAATACGATCCTTAAGAGGGGTTACTATACTACCTCTATTGGTATAATCTTCAGGATTAGCCGTAAATACGAATTGCATATCCAAAGGTAATCTAAGTTTAAAACCTCTAATCTGAATATCTCCTTCCTGAAGTATGTTGAAAAGTGCAACCTGTATCCTAGCCTGGAGATCTGGCAACTCGTTGATAACAAAAATACTACGGTTAGCCCGCGGGATCATACCAAAATGGATAACGCGGTCATCTGCATAACTTAGTCTTAAGTTCGCTGCTTTAATAGGATCTACATCTCCAATAAGATCTGCCACAGTAACATCTGGTGTCGCCAGCTTCTCAAAGAACCTATCTTCGCGGTGAATCCATTCAATAGGAGTTTCATCTCCCTTGGCGATAATAAGATCCTTGGCAAACCTGCTTATTGGGTTTAATGGATCGTCATTGATCTCAGATCCTTCGATCGTAGGTATCCATTCATCCAATAGGTTAACCATCAACCTAGCCAGCCTTGTTTTCGCCTGACCTCGTAGTCCAAGGAGGTTAATATTATGTCGGGAAAGAATCGCTCTTTCCAATTCCGGTATAACAGTATAATCGTAACCATGAATTCCTTCAAAGGCATTTTCGCCTTTTCTGATCTTGTCCTTAAGATTATCTCTAAGTTCCTCTTTAATGCTTTTACTCTCGTAACCTGCTTTTTTGAGGTCTCCTAACTTCTTTATCTTGTCCTTGTTCATATTCTTATTCTTAGCCTCTTATTCTTTTTTTACGATTAATTTCATAATCTTCAAATATCATTTCACCTAAACCTTTTAAGCCGGTATAAAATGCCTTTCCCTGGTTTGCCATAGTAAATTCCTGCACAAACCTGGTTAGATATGGGTCCTGTGCGATCATGAAAGTAGTAATAGGAATTCTAATTTTCCTGGCCTGCCTGGCCATATTATAACATTTATCTACAATATATGGGTCCAACCCCATACTGTTCTTATAATAACTTCCATCACGCTCACGCACGCAACTAGGTTTCCCATCAGTGATCATAAAGATCTGCTTATTGGTATTTCTTTTACGGCGCAATAGATCCATAGCCAGTTCAAGACCGGCAACGGTATTTGTGTGATAGGGTCCCACTTTTAAATAAGGTAATTCGGCAATAGATATAGGCCAGGCGTCATTTCCAAAAACCAGAATATCGAGCGTATCTTTAGGATATCTCGTGGTAATTAATTCTGAAAGAGCCATTGCTACTTTTTTTGCCGGGGTGATCCTATCCTCTCCATAGAGGATCATACTGTGGCTTATATCTATCATTAAGACAGTACTCATCTGGGATTTATGATGTGTTTCTTCCACCACCAGGTCATCTTCAGACATCGTGAATTCGCCAATACCATGATTTATCTGTGCATTGCGAAGACTTTCAGTCATGGAAATCCTGCTAAGAGAATCACCAAATTGATAAGATCTGAAATCTCCCGTGTGCTCATCCCCTCTTCCAATTTGATTTGTGCGATGATTGCCCGATGAACTTTTTTTCAATCTGCCGAAGATCTGTTCCAGGGCCTGCTGCCTTATAGCTCTCTCGGTCTTAGCTGTAATTGCCATAGAACCATTCCCGTCCTGATCTATTTCCTCTCTTATATATCCCTTTTTCTTAAGGTCTTCTATAAAATCATCTAGGGTATAATCCTCATCGGTCAATTGATACTCTTCATCAAGCTGTTTCATCCAATCCAGAGCTTCGTCCAGATCCCCAGAGGTGTGAGTGATAATTTCCTTGAAAATTTCGAATAATTTATCAAAAGGAGAAACTTCAGGTTCATCATATTTATTAAATATAAAACCTCTTATCGCCTTATCTGCATTCCTTTTCATAACTCTAAAAATAAAGCTTTTTAAACAGAATTTAAAAACAAGTCTCGTAAACACTAACTAAACTTTTGTTAATTGAAAATGTCGCAGCTTACAGTCTTCTATTGTTATTCTTTTCTTAATTACCTCTCATTTTTTCTAAGGAAATAAGAGATTTGAAAAAAAATAATATGAAAAATGCCGCCCCCTTTTTATTAATGTTCTGTATGTGCATGTCTCTATTTTCACAAGAAAGTTCATCGCCTTATGAAACTGAATTTTGGAAGGATGGCTCATGGATTGCAGGATCCACAGCGTTAAATGTGCTTGGTGTAATCACCATTCAGAATAAAGATAATTTGACTGATAACGATTTGGAAAACCTTAATGGAAAAGACATTTGGGGAATTAATCGTGGAGCTGTCGGGAATTACTCTTTGGAGGCAGATGAGCTAAGCTACGTGCCTTTTTATGCTTCTTTTGCGAGCCCGTTATTATTCCTTTTAGGAGAAGATGAGCGAAAGAATTTCGGTCAGATTTCAGTGATGTTTGTGGAAACAATGGCTACAACCGGCGCAATTTTCACTATCACTGCCGGAACTGTACAAAAAAGCAGACCGCTAGTTTATAATGAAGATCTTTCGGCCGAAGAAAGAAAAGATTCTGATGCCCAAAGATCCTTTTTTGCAGGTCATACTGCGGCAACAGCTGCCGCTACTTTTTTCAGCGCAAAGGTATTTCAGGATTTCAATCCCAATTCCCCTGCTGTTCCGTATGTGTGGGCCGGTGCGGTTGCTGTACCCGCATATGTTGGATATTTGAGAACTAAAGCGGGTAAACACTTCTTAACAGATAACTTAATTGGTTTTGGTATTGGTGCTGCTTGTGGTATATTAGTTCCTGAAATTCACAAGATCGGGAATGAAAAACTGGATATATATCCAACCTCGCAAACCAATGTTATGGGAACCGGAATTGATACCAAGGGTATTGCTTTGAATTATACATTTTAAAGATTCTATTTACTTATGAGCCTAGGAGAAATTCTAATCCTGTTTTTTACCATTTTAATGTGTATCCCCACCATCGCATCCCTTACAAGGTTTGATATCTGGTGGGTTCGAGGTTTTGATTTTCCCCGAATACAAATTAGTTTTCTAATCATTTGCGTAATCGTATTCTCATTTTTTGTTTACGATTTCTCTGAAGCCTGGCATTATATAGCTATTGGAGTTCTTATATTTAGTCTTTTATATCAATTCAAGAAGATCTTTCCTTATACCTATCTTTCTAAGAAACAAGTACTGAAATTTAAAGGAAGTGATCCCAATGCAACTATTTCAATACTAGTGAGCAATGTTTTAACTCCTAACAAAAGGAGCGATAAACTTATTGCGCTAATTAATGACCGGAAACCAGATTTGGTGCTTACTTTGGAATCTGACAAACGATGGGAAGAAGAACTATCTGTAATAGAAGAAGACTATAAATACAACATCAAGATCCCAAAAGATAATTTATACGGAATGCACCTATATTCCAAACTGGAATTAGACGACATAAAAGTTAGAAATCTGGTACAGGAAGATATACCTTCCATCCACGGAAACGTGATTTTAAGGAACGGTAAAAAGATAAGGTTACATTGTCTTCACCCAATGCCACCGAGTCCTACAGAAAGTGAGACTTCAACAAACAGGGATGCAGAATTATTAATGGTAGGAAGAGATATTGATGCCGAGAAAGATTCAATTCTTGTTATAGGAGACCTTAATGATGTTGCCTGGTCCAGAACCACAAGGCTTTTTCAAAAATTAAGTGGTCTAATGGATCCAAGAAAAGGAAGAGGTTTTTTCAATACTTTTCATTCCAAGTATTTTCTCCTTAGATGGCCCCTGGACCACGTTTTCCATACAAAAGACTTTACTCTGATAGAAATTGCAAGAGAAAGAAATATTGGTTCAGATCACTTTCCCATGTACATCAATTTAAATTATGAACCAACAGCTGAAGCTATCAACGAGGATACAGATGCACCGGCTCAGGAAGAAGAAAATTGGGCAGAAGAAAAGATCCAGAATGCAGATCCTTTAATGAAAAAGATCGAATTTAGCTCTCCTCGAAGTATTTTTCGAGTTTAGAAATTCCCTTCAATTTTGCGCAATGCTTTGCCGACACGGGCTTTTCAATAAAGTCTACCACGTGTGGATCATTTGCCGCGTCCCGCTTATCTTTTCTATCGATTGAAGATGTGACCATAACAACATGAAAACGTTCATTTTTGGGCACGTTCTTTATTTCCTCCAAAAATTGCCAGCCATTCATTTTAGGCATATTAATGTCCAGCATGATAAGATAATCTTCTTCTGGATCTGATTCCTCTCCTAAAAAATCAAGTGCTTCTTCTGCATCCTTAAAAGATAATGGATTGGCATCCAATTCGCATTTGGAAACTATTTTCTTTTGCAGGAAGGTCACTATTTCATCATCATCTACTATTATTGTTCTTAACATCTTATAGGCTAATTTTGGGGTTCAATTACTAATCCTATTCGGTTTGGGTCGCTATTCGCCTGATAATACTATCAAGCTCATTTGCTGAAATTAAAATATTTTCCAGTATTTCATCAATGTTTTCTAAATCATTTTTATAATTAAGAAGTAAATCTACCAGTCCCATAACTTTTGCGAGGGGAGCTCTAACAGTATGGGATTGCGTCCAGGCAATTTCTTTCAAACGTTTATTATGATTCTCAATAGCAATTAAATGATGTTTTCTTTCAGTTATATCCTGCATTGAACCTATTATTCTTATAGGCTCGCCATTTTCATCCATCATGAGATAACTACGGTCCAGAATGTATTTATAGGATCCATCTGCACATTGGAACCTGTATTCTATCGTAAGATTCTTTAGTCCCTCCTCTTTCATCTTTTTGGCTGCCGCTTTCACCTCTGCCTGATCATCAGGATGGATCTTTTCATTCCACCATTCCCCTGAATAAATTCCATTTAATTTTTTATAACCAAAAAACTTGAAGGTGGCCTCACTTACCCTAATTTCATACCTTTCAATATCGTAATCTGTAATAATATCACTTGTAGCCTTAGCAACGATATTATATCGAGTTAAACTTTCCAGCAGCTCCTTCTCCTGTTCTACAAATTCGGTAATATCCCTGGAATTCATCACAATACCTCCAATTGCCGGCTCATCGGTAAGATCTGTCATAATAGTTTCCATCCAGCGCCAATTATTATCGGCGCCTTTCACTCTATAAGAAGGCAATTGAACCCTTTTTGTAGTTTGGAGTTTTGCCAAATGATCCTCTAATAATTCGATATCTTCTTTGTGGATATAATCTCTAAAATTGTTGCTCTTCAGCTGGTCAGTTTCACGTCCAAATACCGAAATAGCTGCAGGACTATTATATAAATAATTGAAGTTAGCATCCACTATAGAAATAAGATCAGAACCATCCTGAACAAGTGCCTTAAATCGCTGTTCACTCTGCAATAATTTTTCCTCTGCTTTGATCCTGTCTGTAACATTTTTTACTAATGAAACCCTAGCTTCAATACCATCGAACATTACCGGGTTACTATTTACATTTACATAAATCAGGTCACCATTCTTTTTATGGTGGCTCAGTTTAACCTGGAAAAATTCATTCTTATTTTCAGAAATTATGGGATTTATAATATTATCCTGGCCGGGCACCCAAAGGTCTTTAACGGTCATTTCTGAAAATTCTTCAGCGGTATAACCATAAAGATCTATTGCGGCATTATTTACCTTTAAAAATTTCAAGTTAACTCTATCTAAAACCCACATTGGTAATGGACTGGCATCAAAAAGACTTCTATACTTTCTTTCCGATTCCTCCAATTTCGCCTGAATAAGATCCCTTTCAGCAATATTTTCTGATAATTCCCGGTGAACCTTTTTTAAGGGAGTAATATCTGTTCCGTATATAAAAACTATATTCTCCTTTTCAAAAAATTGCGAAAACCGCCATGAGATCCAAAGGTATTCTCCGTCTTTCCTTCGGCACCTAATCACAAACTCTGGACTTTCAATAGAAACCTTTTCAATGGCTTCAAATGTTTTAGAAAGATCCTCCGGATGAATAAAATCTGTGAATGGTTTTGATAATATTTCACATTCCGGATATCCGAATTTTTCCTCAAAAGAAGGATTGATCTTTTTTACAAATCCATCCATACCTATCACCGCGATCAGGTTAGGAGAAAAACTAAAAAAGTCATTAAGCTGCTCCTGGGTTCGCTTTCTTTCTATCGCAGAGGCGATTTGTAAGGTTATATCCTCAAGGAAATCGGTTTCAATTTTTTTCTTATCCTCAATAGAACCTAGACAAAATATTGAAATTAATTTTTCCTGAAAGATTATTGGAAAGCCAACCGCAGACTTAATAACATCTCCATTCCTCAAAAGCATATCTTTTAAAAGTCCGCTTTTATCATCCTGTCTTAAAATTTTTACCCTGCCGGATTCCCAGACTTTCCCAGGTAATCTTTCGCCTTTTACATAGGTTGTAATGCTCTCTGAAAGATCTTTTTCTAATGGCCAGTAAGCTGTTCTAACCAATTTCTCATTGTTAATACTTACTTTAAAGGCTTCAGCGTAATCGTATCCCAAATCCTTACAAAAGATCTCTAACACTTTCACCATCGCTTCCTGAAGCGTAGGTTTATCACCAAAAGCTTTGATAACTTTAAAAATAAGTTCCTGCTTTTTATTATGAAGATAGGTTTCTGTTATATCCCGGGCTATTCCTACCAGCCCAATAATTTCTTCTTTTTGATTCTTTAAAGGCACTTTTGTTAGGAGTACCTTTTCCTCTTTCCCATTTATATTGAATACCGTATCTGGCCGGTTAATCACAGCCTGACCCGAGTTCATTACCCATTCATTATCAGCAATTATATATTCTCCTTTTTTTTCATCAAAATAGTCCATAGGCGTGTATCCAAGACTACTTTCGTCACTGGTTTTACCTAGAATTTGTTCGTAAAATTTTCTATTGGCAAGAAGGCTCTTATGCTCACGGTCTTTTACGAATATATAATCGGGAATATTATCAATGATCGCACGCAACATTCGTCGATCTTCCAGAACTCTCTTCTCTTCAAGCTTTTGAGAAGTTATATCCTTAGCAATACCATAAACACCAATAATTTGGTTTTTATCATGGATTGGAAAAAGGTTAATTTCTAGATATTTAAAGGTGCCATTTAAACTTTTGAATGTTGTTTGATAATTCTGATTGAAGCCTTCCCGGGCTTTCTCAAAATGATATAGAGCTTTTGAATGGTCATCCTCTGGAATAAAAGGAAGAAAATGCATTTTTAAGATCTGCTCTATGTTGGTTTCTGCCAGTTTTACCGAACTATTATTGGCATTTACAAAATTACCTTCCAAGTCAAAGGAGAAAACTGCGTCAGGGTTATTAAAAAACAAGTTAGAATAAACCTGTTCATGATAATCATCTTCAGACAATATGCTCTTATCTTTTTTGTCTTCACAGATAGATTTAATATAATTTTCCTTTTTAGAAATTACTATCGAAACCCTTTCTATAATACCCTTCTCCTCAAGAATGGGAGAAAAATAAAGGTTTAGCTTTTTAGATTTAATTTCAAGGGTTAGAGACTGAAAACTACCTTTTTTGCATGATTCGAGACAATTTTCAATTTCAAGATGATGATTATATTCAAAAAGATTTGAGAACTGTTTTCCTGTTTCTAATTCTTCATTAAGAAACTTAGATAAAAAATTAACCTTAGGTTTACTGAAAGAAAGTATCCCATTGGTATAACTATAAGTTATAATGGCTTCCGAAAGATTTAGGGAAGAATCAGGTTTCAAGTTAGTCTAAAAGATTTAAGGCGCTTGGAAAGTACAAAAAATTAATTAGACAAAATCTAAAAAATTGTTTTCGAGAAATTTATTCCTACTCCAAAATTAGCATCCTCGTAGGAACTGATATCGGCTCCAAATTGTGCTTTGAGATTATAACTATCATTCACCAGGTCCAATTCGACCAGCGTTGATAGAACCTCTCTCTTTTCAGAGAAAAAAGAATCTTTTACTCCATAGTTCTTTCTGTAACTTAAAAGAAAACGATAAGGGTACTTCTCAAAAGCTTTACCCTTTAGACCAAAATGATGAACTGTAGTAATATTGGTGCCAATTCTAAACCGATTATCATTTAACAAAATAAAGGGCATTCCCAGAACTTGATTATTATAGGTCCATCCAGATCGATATAAATTATTATTGAAGTAATTATCTGCTCCATCTTCCTCCGAACTTTTCCTGGTTCTACTCTGGTTTTTAGTATAATAAAATTCATACATAAAAGCCTTTAGCCATGAAGTCCCCCAAAAGGTATCACGGTTGTCATCAAAATATACAGCATATCGCCCATCAGGGAAATTCCCACCTTTCATTCCTGAAGCATCTTCATAAATATGATTATATATGAATTGAAAATCTACATCCCGGATTTTGGTTTTTATTTTAATTTCATAACTCCCTATCTGATTTCCAAGGGCGTTTACTTCCTGACCATTTCCAACATCATTTTCACTCGCCATACCGGTAAAAATTCTAAAATAATCCTCCCAGGAATTGGGAAGTTGACCAAACTCTTCTGAATAACCTGCCCATTGCACAAAATGCTGCACCCCCATATCGATCTGAAAATTATTTTCACTTCTATAAACCAAATGCAGACTCTTATGATGAACACGCGTATCTTCAATGTAGCGGTCATCATCCATTAAGTACTCCTCCAGGCTTGCCATAACCCCTAATCCATGGTTTTCTTTAAAGATGAAAAGTGGATCTCTGGTGAAAAACCTGATTCCAGGCATTGGAGCGGCATTAAGTGACCATAGAATATTTTCATTAGTTGCACTAAGGCCTTGAAATAGATCATCTCTTTGTTTCTTACCTATTACCACACCAAATTTTGGAGAAACATAATTGAAATACAGCTCGTCAAGTTTAACGCCATCGTTATATCCATCTTTATAGAATGCGCCGATACCAAATTCGGCATAACTATCAGTAGTAAGGTCCATGGTTAAATTCGAAGAAAACAAACCGAATAAATGGGATTTTTCATCAAGTCTACCTCTATAATTGGTATGCATCCAGAATGGAGATTCTTCACCTGTGAATAATTGTCCCTGACCGTCAAATTTAACCTGGTAATGAATTTGGCTATAAGAAGTGAAGCCGAAAGAAAGTAAAAAAGTAATTAAAATAGTTAATCTCATAGTTTAGATCCAGGAACTCTGCAAATATTAATAATAAGAATTTAAATTATGTAATTTTGAAGTATAAAATAGACCTCATGTTTTCAATATTTAAAAAGAAAATCTATTTAATAGATCAAATTGGAGGAATAACAGATTTTCATAATCATATATTACCTGGAATTGATGATGGTGCAAAAACTATTGAAGAATCTCATGAATTAATCGAAGCATTCAAAAATTTTGGAATCAAAAATTTTGTCGCTACCCCCCATGTGATTGGAGAATATTATCCTAATACTCCGGAAACGATTTCCCAAGCTTACAATAAAGTAAAAGGCAATTTAGATGCGAAAGTGGAATTGAACTATGCCGCAGAGTATATGATGGATCAAAATTTTATAGATATAATTGAGACAAAAGATATCCTAAGCATAGTTGAAAATAAAGTTTTGATAGAAATGTCCTATTTTCAACCTCCTTTAAATTTGAACGAAATTTTATTTAAGCTACAAAACAATTCATACTCTCCAATTTTGGCTCATCCTGAGAGGTATGCTTTCTACCATTCGAAAGACCTGAAAAAATATAAAGAACTCAAATCACGTGGATGTGATTTTCAACTCAATATGCTTTCGCTTTCGGGACATTACGGATTAGGTATTCAAAAAACGGCATTTCAACTTATAGAAAACAATTTGATCGATTTCATTTGCAGTGATGCACATAAAATTGAGCATATTGAAAAGATTAAGGAAATTAAAATTTCAAAGAAGCATTTGCCGTATATTGAAAAAATAATTGATAGAAATAAGAAGTTATTTACTTAGTCTCAAAACTTAAGTAGATAATCTTCTTTTTAGTCGTTTCCATCTACTTTCTTTATCCACACCGTAACCATATCCATATCCGTAGGAGTATCCATACTGAGCACCATAGGAAAACTTAGAGTAATCCACATCATTAAGAATAACCGCAAGTCCTTTAAGCTTTCCTTGCTTTTTAAGATCCTTCGGAAATTCTAGAAGATTCTTCTCAGTGAAATCTGCTCTGGTTACATATAGAGTATAATCGGCAAGCTGACTAATAAGAAGGGTGTCGGTAACAATCATTGCGGGAGCTGTATCTACAATTATATAATCATATTTAGTCCTTGCCTCCTGAATTAGGTCCTCCATCCTGTCATTCATTAATAATTCAGCAGGGTTAGGAGGTATTGGTCCTGAAAGTATAATATCTACTGAAATATTATCGTCATTTGTTTTAGATATAATATCATCAGGATTCACATCAAAATCATAAAGAAAATCTGATAAGCCTTTCTCTTTTGATCCGGCAGTGGATTCAGTATAACGGTGAAGTTTTGGATTTCTTATGTCCGCACCTACAAGTAAAACAGATTTTCCGGTACTAGCTAAAGTCCTTGAGAGGTTATAGGAGATAAAAGTTTTTCCCTCTCCTTTAACAGTAGAGGTTACAAAAATTACATCACCACGATCTTTATCCTTATTTTGAATTAGATAGGCAAGATTAGTCCGCAATATTCTGAATGATTCTGCAAGTGGGGATCTATCATTTAAATGTATCACATCGTTTTGATCTGCTCCTATTCTAGGTACTTCCCCAATAAATGGTACTGATTTAATTAAAGGTTGTAAATCACCTTTGTGGTGAACCTTTGTATCTAATAAATTTTTAATGAATATAATTGCTATTGGTACGATTAGACCAATAAGGAAACCTCCGACTAAGATCAACCAGGGAGCTGGATCTACAGGATTATCCAAAGTAAAGGCAGAGTCCACAACTCTTGCAACGGAGGCCGTTGCAGCATAGGAAATAGCTGCTTCCTCTCTTCTTTGTAATAAGAATAAATAAAGCTGCTCCTTAATTTGTTGTTGCCTTTCAATATTTCGCATACCCTTTTCCAATCCAGGAAAGGTGCTAAATCGTCCTTGAGCATTATTTTCTCTGGAACTCAATTCATTCAATCGAACTTTAATGGACTGCCTAGTACTTTCGATATTCTCATATAAATTTGACCTTAACCCATCTAATTGATCTGATAAGGCTACTACGACGGGATTACTAACTGTTGATCCTTTTAAATACATATTACGCTCCATAACCAATGCATTATAAGTGTTAATTAATCCAGAAATACCACCTTCGCTAATTCCGACTTCGGGAAGAAAATCATACTGCCCTTGTTTTTTTAAAAGATTTTCTATTGATTGTAATAATTCTAACTGAGTTTCTAGGTCAAAAATCTGTTGTTCGGCAGCTGAAAATTTGGATTGAAATTCTGCCGCTCCAGATTCTACGCTCATTATCCTATTTTCACGTTTGAATTCTGCAATACCAATTTCCACAGAGTCCAATTCATTTGTTATCATTTCTAGCCTTTCCTGAATAAAAGCTGTAGTATTCTCTGCCACCTCCTGCTTATTCGCTACTCCCTCCTCATTAAATCTCTCCATCAAGTTATTAAGAAAATCCTCTGATTTAGAGCTTGATTCATTTACAATAGAAAGTTCCAGAATATCTTTTGCCTGACCTTTAGGTGTAATCCACAAATTTTGAATATACCTGTTGGCAGTCTCCCTTACTGGTTCTAAAATAAAATTTACAGTTTTTGAATTTTTAAAAGAATCTTGAGAATTCCCAGATTTAGGAAGAACAGTAAAATCCAAATTGCTCAAATTAATGATGTCTCCAATTTTATGGATTCTACTATAGTCAGAATTACTTGATTGCAAGGTAAATTCTGTTTCAGAAGTTGGAGTAATGAAAATATTCAAATTTGAATTATTCACAATAGAATCGGGAGAAATGAATTCCAACTCTAATGGGCTCGATTTATAGGCTTCTACAGCAATAACGTTCCCTTCTATGTAATAGGATTTGTTCAGATCCAATTCATCAATAACCCTTGAGACTAATTGCTTGGATTTAAGTTTTTCTACTTGGCTCTGTAAACCATCATCCTGAAGTGATAAAATTGTACCTCCTCCAGAAGGCAAGGCATTCATTGCGTTCTTTTCCTGATCATCAACCATTATCATTGTAGCCCAGGTTCTATATTTAGGAATCGTGTATCTATTGTATAAATAAGCCAGCAACCCCCCCAATAAAAACCCAAAAAGAATCCACTTCCAATAAATCAAATATTTATAGATCTCTGCCTTTAGATCAAAATTTGATTCATTATTATCCTCTGAAAATTCAGTAAGTTCTTCCATTCTTAATTGAAGCTATTTATTAGCACGTAAATTCCAATAATTGTTGTTCCTAATGAAATGATTCCTTGATAACTTGTAAAAAACCCAGCTGATTTTACAGCACGATAACTAGGTTCTACATATACAATATCATTCTGTTTTAAATAAAAATAAGGACTAGAAAAAAGATCAGTCTGGGTCATATCAATCGTCCCTATCTTTTTGACGCCATCTATTTCTCGTATAATGGTAATATTTTCTCGTCTTCCATCGTATGTAATATCCCCTGCCATAGCTATTAATTCTGGCATAGAAACTCTACCATCCTGAATCTCAACTCTACCCGGATTACTTACCTCACCTAAAACAGTTACGCTAAAATTTACTATACGTACGTCAACAATTGGATCTTTAACATACACTTCGATTTTCTCTTCTAATTTTTTTTGGATTTCTGTTCTGGTTAATCCTTCTACTTGAATTTGTCCTAAAACTGGAAAATTAATCATTCCATCTGGGCTAACCAGATAGCCGGTCAATGCCAGACTTTGGTTACCCCCACCACCCGATTGCTGCCCACCTGTCTTCATTTGAAAAGGTTGTACGATTTCCTCATTTATTGAAGAGGAGGACACATTAATCCTAAGAACATCATTCTTCTCAATTTTAGGTTCATAATTTAAAAGGTTTTGCTGCCCTTCCAAAGTATCTTTTCCTTCATAGAAATAGACAACTTCCTTTTTTGTTGCACAGCTATTTAGAAGTAAGGTCAAAATTATTAACCTGAATATATTATTCATAAATTCTCTTAATCTTTTTTAAGTTCTGCAATATTATCGAGTCTTTCATAGGATGAATTATTACTCTTAAATTCCGGAATTAGATCTTTTAATTTTGCAACAACCTTATCATTTTTTAACTTATTGGCAGATTTAATGATCTTAATAATCTTCTGATTGATCATCTCGTAATTTCGTACCACTTCCTGCCCAATCATTATTTTTTTATGATGCGTCGGTAAAGTCTTGCATTCATCGTTTAGCAACTCTTCATACAGCTTTTCACCTGGTCTTAAACCGGTTATTCTAACTTTTATATTCTTATTGGGTTGATATCCGGCAAGTTTAATCATTTTTATCGCCAAATCCATAATCTTCACAGGCTCTCCCATATCGAAAACGAAAATTTCTCCACCTTTCCCCATAGCACCTGCTTCTAAAACTAGCTGACATGCCTCAGGAATTGTCATGAAATATCTAATAATATCAGGATGTGTAATGGTCACCGGTCCACCCTGCTCTATCTGTTTCTTGAACAAAGGCACTACAGAACCATTGGACCCTAATACATTCCCAAATCTTGTGGTAATAAATTTTGTTCTATGACCGGAATGGTTTAGTTGCTCGTGATATAAGGATTGAACATACATTTCTGCAGCTCGCTTCGAGGCCCCCATTACATTACTCGGATTCACAGCCTTATCCGTAGAAACCATAACAAAATGGCCTACTTTATATTTAACTGCTAGATCGGCCAAATTTTTAGTTCCGTGAATATTAACAAAAACAGCTTCATGAGGATTACTTTCCATCAAAGGAACATGTTTATAAGCTGCTGCGTGATATACTACGTCAATTTCTTGATTCTGGAACATCAATTCTAGCCTCTTCTGATTCCCAACATCGCAAATAATAACCTGAAAATTAAGATCTGGAAACATTGATTCAATTTCCAATTGCAAATTATGAAGCGGCGTTTCAGCTTGGTCCAGAATAATCAATTTTTTTGGATTATACTCTGAAACCTGCCTTACGATCTCACTCCCAATGGAACCAGCTGCACCGGTCACTAAAATAGTTTTGCCGGTTAATTGATCGATCTTATTTTGTACCTCAAGTTGAATAGGTTCACGTTCCAAAAGATCTTCAATTTGTAAGGTTTTGATGTTCTTAGCAATAGGCTGATTATCATCCCAGGAAGAAACTAAAGGCGCATTATAGACTGCTATGTCATGTTCTAGACATTCTTCTACTAACTGAAATTTTTCTTCCGCTGTAAAGGAGTTTTCGGAAAAAATTATTGCATCAGCGCCTAAAAAATGAACCTCTTCATGTATTTTTTGTGAATGGTGAAGTACTGGTTTATCCAAAATCCGAAGGCTTTTCCTTCCCGTGCCATTTCTTTCAGATAGAAAACCGACTATTTTAAATCTTTTTGGATGTTCTATGTCTAATGCACCTGCAATAGATATCGCGTTTTCATCCACACCTAGAATTACGGCTTTAATTAAAGCTTCATTCTTTTGAACAACTTTGAAATACTCGTAAGCTTGTTTAACACTTAATCTAAAAAGAAAAAGTAAGGAAAAAGAAATCCATAAGTTTATAAGTAGGCCACCGACTAGGAAAATCTTCTCCCCAATTAAAAAATAAGTAGCATAATTTATTAATAAAAGACTCAAAAATACACCAACTGTGGCCAATAAAAGCTTTAAGGCATCGACGTTGGAAGAATATCGTATAATCCCCGCGTAAGTTTTGAAAATATAGAAAAAGAAAATATTTACACCGACAACAAGCAAAGTTTTTTCGAAAAAACTAAGTAATGTGTATTGGAATGGTGATAGATCAATTAAAATAAAAATCGTTAAAACGGTTGAAATTGTAACCAGACCTATATCAATCATCAAAACAGCCCAACGAGGAAGATATTTCAGATTTCTAATATCTAAAGCATTATCGGGACCAGAAAGAATGTTTTTGAGGGCTTTATCGAATCTACCCATAATTTAACTCTATTTTTTCAAACAATTTAAAATTGCCATTTTCAATCTATCTCTATCATTATCAGTTAGATTAGATCCACTCGGCAAACATAAACCATTTTTAAATAAATTTTCGGCAACTCCTGTTCCATAAAATGGATATTGTTGGAAAACTGGTTGCATATGCATTGGTTTCCATAGTGGCCGACTTTCAATATTTTCCTCTTCCAGGCATTTTCTCAGGTCTTCTCTACTAATCCCATTTGTTTCGTCCTCGTCAACTTCAATCACGGTTAGCCAATGATTACTAAAAAAATCATCAGAAGGTTCTTTGTGTACCTTCACCCCTGTTTCAGAAAGGAATAAATTTACGTAAAATTGAAACATATCCCGCCTGGCTTCCACCCTTTTATCCAAAACCTCCATTTGCCCTCGTCCTATACCGGCTGAAATATTGCTTAATCTATAATTATATCCTATTTCACTATGCTGGTAATGTGGAGCATCATCTCTGGCCTGAGTTGCCAGAAAAACTGTCCTTTGTTTTTCTTCGATCGACCTAGTGACTAAGGCTCCACCTCCAGAAGTAGTTATGATTTTATTTCCATTGAAGGAAAGAATAGAAAAATCACCTAAGGTTCCACAATTTCTATTCTTATATTTCGAACCTAAAGCTTCAGCGCTATCTTCAATAATAGGAATCTCATACTTTTCAGAAATACTTTGAATTTCATCTACCTTATATGGCATTCCATATAAATGAACTGCAATAATAGCCTTAGGCTTTTTCCCTTTTGAAATTCTATCTTTAATAGCAATTTCCAGTTGCTCCGAACAGATATTTAATGTATCTCTTTCACTATCTACAAAAATCGGTTTGGCTCCCAGGTACATTATGGGGTTCGCAGAAGCTGCAAAAGTCATACTTTGACAAATTACTTCATCTTCGGGCCCAACGCCTAATTGGATTAGAGATAAATGAAGGGCAGCAGTTCCTGAACTCAAAGCAGCCACTTCAAGTCCTTCTGAATCAGCAGGGTCGAGATAACTTTTGATATCATTTTCAAAACCATTTACATTGGGTCCAAGAGGGGCTATCCAATTCTGATCAAATGCATTATGAATGTATTTTAGCTCATTGCCCCCCATATGCGGCGAAGAAAGCCAGATCTTTTCTTTACTCATTGTCTAATTTATTGAATTTTATTATCCTCCCTGGGTTTCCAACTACTACCGCAAAATCTGGGATATCATTAATTATTACAGCACCCGCACCAATTGTTACCCAGCGCCCAACGCTAACACCTGGAATAATGGTCGCTCCAGCGCCCACTTGAGTTCCTTCACCTATCTTCACGTTACCAGTAATTGTAGAACCTGGAGAAATATGAACGAAATCTTCAATTTGGGTATCATGTTCTATTATAGCACCTGAATTTATTATACAATGCTTACCAATTACGACAGATGAATTAATGGTCGCATTAGCCATAACTACTGAACCTTCATTAATCACAACATTTTCAGAAACCACGGCTGATTTATGCTTCAAAGCTTCAGAAAACGGGTTGGAGATTTTACAAGCTATTTTCTTTCTTGTCATGTTATTACCTACAGCAATAACCAGATCTTGTGATACCATTGATTCATCAAAATCATGTTTTACCTCAAAACCCTGAATTTTATTTATGGACCTGTCATCATCTAAAACGAAATCAATAGACTTTTTGCCTATAGATTTTACTATATCAATAATCACTTTAGCATGTCCGCTGGCACCAAATATTATCATTAATTGTTTCCGTTAAATGGTTCTGTTGTAGCCATATTTTCAGTATTAATACCTTCAGAAACTAATACTTTTTTTATAGTCTTAAATAAAATTTTGAAATCTAAACTAAAAGATAAATTCTCTACATACCAAACATCATATTCGAACTTTTGTGTCCAGCTAATAGCATTTCTACCGTTAACCTGAGCCCAGCCAGTAATACCCGGTTTTACATCATGCCTCTTTTTCTGCCTTTCAGAATAAAGTTTTAAATATTCCGGTAATAACGGTCTTGGCCCTACAATACTCATGTCTCCTTTCACCACATTTATCAACTGAGGAATTTCATCCATGGAAGTCTTTCGTACCAATTGACCTACAGATGTCAATCTAGACGCATCTGGCAATAAATTTCCAGAAGCGTCTTTTTCATCTGTCATTGTACGAAATTTGACAATCTGAAAATTCTTTCCATGTTTTCCAGGCCGTTTTTGAAAAAAAAATGGTTTTCCATTATTTACTATAAAAAGCAATACGGCAAAGGTTATAAACAAAGGGCTTAATAGAATAAGACCAATCAACGCAACAATGAAATCTAGAAAAGGTTTTATAAATTGCTTATACATTGCTTATAACAGATATTTATTGTGATCTTAACGCAGCGGCGAATTTAATCATGTTTATAGAGGACCTCTAATTCTTTGTATTCTTTTAACAGAATTTGCCAGAATTTCTCCCTTTCATACTTTGTCTGAATAGTACCCCTTGCCTTTTCTGAAAGATTTTTCATCAGTGTTGTGTCCTTTAAAAGTCTTTCCATTGCAGCTTCGAGTTTTTCCTGGTTTTTCACCTCTACAATGAGACCATTTTCTTCATTCGTAACAATTTCATTGCATCCATTAATATCACTCACAATTACAGGCAATTCCATCGCATTAGCTTGCATAACCACATTTGGAAAACCTTCCCTGTAACTTGGAAAAGCTAAAGCATCAGAAATAGCAAAATACGGCCTGACATCAACTTGATATCCTGTTGTGAAAATTTTTGGGTGTGAATGAATTAAATCAAAAACATCATGGTCCAAAGGATCAAGATCTTGTTCAAACGGCCCTACCAGTAAAAGAGAAATATTTTTTACCTTTTTATGAAGATTAACAAAAGATCTGACCAATTCGTTTATTCCCTTCTCCTTGACTAACCTTCCAACGAAAATATAAATGAAATCATTTTCTGAAATTCCTAGGTTATTCTTTAATTCCTGATTAAGTATAGAGTTATATCTAGAAGGATCAAAATAGGAAGTGTCTATACCATTCGAACTACCCTGACCCAATACTTTTAACTTGGATTCTTTGGCGTATCTCAGATCCAAAATAATTTCTTTTAGTTTGAAAGAATTCGGATAAACTTTAGTAGCCAAATGGTAAGTCAGTTTTTCAACGGTATCAAGCACTTTTCTTTTATTTCCGGTTGTTTCAAGCAGAGGTAAACCCGCTACAGTGTGTAACCTTATAGGTACTCCGGCCATTTTCGCTGCTAACATACCGATAATTCCCGCTTTGGGAGTATGGGTATGAACAATAAGTGGTTTCTCCTTTTTTAAAAATCTATATAATTGAAACAAACTCTTTAAATCCTGAATTGGCGTAATCGCCCTAGTCATTTCAACAGGAAATATTTGCACTCCATTATCCTTTCCATATTGTTCTAGTCTATTTCTTTCGGCAGATACAGCTGTTACTTCATAAAATCTACTCATAAAGCTAAGCTGGCCTTCTAATAGTTTTTCTAGGGATAGTGGGATGGTGGTAATTCTGATTAATTTGTGCACGAAAAAGATTTCTGATTATTTTTCAAATTTATATCTTTTTGATCGACATCAACAATACAAATTCATATTGGCATTTTTAAAATTTTAATAGCGGTGTGTTCCGCGATGAAGCGATTAAATTGAACTTCTCTAATCTTAATTTAACCTCATTAGACTTCTCATACGCCAAAAAATAATAGATAACGAAAAACATAAAATACATTATCATAGTTTTTTGCCTGATCATGATTCCAAGATTAGACATTACGAAAGTCATTGCAAATGAAGTTAAAATAAAAACCATCAAACTTGATTTTACATGCGAGGGAGCATTTTTCCAAAATTTGAAAAAATTAAGTCTGAAAATCTTGGCAAATAGTAATAAATAAACAAAATTCTCAATAGAAACTAGAATACCTAAGAAACCGGGTGCATCTAAAAATAATGGTCTAAACCAAAAAGTAAAAATCTTTTCAGGAAGGCTATATCCAGCCATATTAACTCCTGACGTGGCCGTGCTAAGATCTTCAGATCTTTGACTTGTAAATGCGATAAAATCTGCTATTAGGTTATTTGAATTATTCAGATTAACTACCCCTAAAATTTTATCTTGTAATAATATTAAACTAGCCAAAATAGCTATACCTCCAAATACTTTATATCTCTTAGATATCATATTTTTACCAAAATAGAGGCCATATAAACTTCCTATGCATAATAATAAAAACATATGGGGTCTTACCGCAAAAATCAGAATAGAAGAAACAATTAAACCAATTATTCTCTGAGTGGGCTTAGTAATTGAAAAAGCAAATAACATTAAACCAAAAAATATTAATGCTCCTTTTCCAAGACTAGCCGACCAAAAATGCATATTAGGAAAAAATAATATCAAGGTTAGGAGATCTACTTTTTTAAAAACTTTTACTTTTTCTTTAATGTTCTCTTTAAAAAACAAAAATCCGAAAACAAAGCCCCAGTATCCTATCCAGGTAAAAAGTAACATCATCATTTCGTAACTAAAGCCCATGAAATGAATAAAGGGATAAGAAATAAAATCAATAAAAGTTGTTTCCGTTCCAAATAATTGCCCCCAGTTACCTTCAAAATTATCTGAACGTCTGAAGTATGCTTTACTGTCTGAAGGATTTGAAAAAGCGTACAAATAGTAAATAAGCCCAAATAACAGATGATAATAGAAGAGAATATTCAATTTAAATTTTGAATTTATAGTATGTCTCTTTTTTAATTTTAACAGCAATATCTGATTAAGTTCATATAAAAACGGAATCAAAAAAATTACCTCTATAATATTGAAAAAGTTCTCGATGTTAAGCTCCATAATGTCTTCTATTCAAAACAATATTAAGCAAAGGGCCTGCCATCATTATTTTCGAATTGATATATGGACTTACAGGGGGAATAAACCCCAATATTAGGTTCTTATGAATAGAATTTTGTATAATTTTTCCTCATAATTGTAGAACTAAATAAGGCTTCAAATAAAAAAGACCGCTAAAATTAACGGCCTTTTTAAATTTATGCATTGAAATCCTAATCAGGAACTACTCTTATTGTTAAAACTACAGAATCACTACATTCTCCCTCGGTAATAGTGTATGTTGTAGTGTAATCACCAATAATACCATCACCCCCTTTATAGGATCCAAAAGCTTTGATAATATCCCAGATCCCAGGATCAAAAGTACCATCCCAAGGAACACCTGGTTCAAGCAAACTTAGATAAATTGCTTTGACCTTATCAGCATTCGGAACGGCCTTAGCTTCAGTTAAGGTCATTACCTTAATAGCATCTTCTCCAGCATTCAATTCACAACCAATTGGATCAGTAAAATCAGGTATAATCCTTAAAGTTAAAATAACTGAATCTGTACAATCACCATCTGAAACCGTATAAGTGGTAGAGTAATCTCCGGGTATACCACCTGAACCTTCAGAATCAAAAGCCCTTATAATATTCCAAATAGAAGGATCAAAAGTACCATCCAATGGAACCCCAGGTTCCAATAAACTTAAATACAACCTGGTCACTTTATCTTTATTAGGAATGGCTTTAGCCTCTGAAACAGTCATTATTTTAAAATTGTCTTCTCCCGCATCCAGATCACAACTCGGAATGTCCGTTTGATCTGGAACTACTCGGATAGTTAACTCAACTGAATCTGAGCATTCATCATTTAAGACCGTATAAATGGTAGTATAATCTCCGATATTTCCACCGCCAGATGAATTAAAAGCTCTAATGATATTCCAAACAGAAGGATCAAAAGTACCATTGGTTGCAACTCCTGGTTCCAATAAGCTCAAATATAAATTTTTAACCCGATTTATATTTGGTATAGCTATAGCCTCACTTAAGGTTAAGGTTATATTATTATCAGGTCCGGCACAAGAATATTCCTCATCGGAGGTATGGGAATTGGCTGTATTGATTTTTTGTTCAATAATCTCATCCTCAATTGGATCTACTGAGCATCCAAGAAGAAGCAAACCTAATAAATAGGTTAATAGTAATTTTGCTTTCATCGCAGTTAATATTTAGAATGGTGTACTTAAATTTACACCATCTATCGCTGCTAATTCAATAATTTCGATTATTGGATGAAATACTAGTTGGACGCTAATATTAATCGGATTTTAATTTTTAATTTGAAAGGTTTAACTTAACTTTTGTAAGTTTAATTAACTAAATATCAAATACCTATAAAGTATGAACGTATAATTAAAATCAAAAAAATAAAATAGATTCGGACTATTTCAAAAGAGTTTAGCATTTCAAATCTAACGGTAAGTTTAAAAATAGAATTCATTTTTAGAAAGACAGAGTATTTTTGCTAGGCTGATTATTCATCATCTGGAATAACATAAAGAGTTAAAAATACACTATCCATGCACTCCCCCTCTTCTATTGTATATTTAGTTTTAAATTCCCCAATAGGATTGTTAGCAAAATTTGAAATAATTTCATCTATAGTTGGTTCAAATATACCGTTGGTAGGAACTCCGTCATCTAATAAATCTAGATAAAATAGTTTAACTCTATCCTTATTAGGTATAGCTCTTGCTTCAGACTCATTTAAGGTCGTAGAGTTATCATTACCCGCGCTTATTAAAGCACACGGATAACAGTTTTTCAATTCATAATTAAAATATTTCCAATTTCCGAAATTTACCCTCATATCTCCAACCCACTTTCTTAATTTATGAGGACCGTCAAAAAACACCAATGAAGATAAAGTCAATTCATTATAGTTCTCACTTATTGGAATTTGATAGTCAAACTGAGTAGAATTAGGATCAAGGTTTATCTTAACTTTCATGTTGCCTGGTGGCAAGTTACCCTTTCCAACGAGAGGAAAACTTTTCAGATCATTATCATAATGGAGGTAAAACTTGTCAAGTAAATATGGGTTAAATGAACTAATCGTTATATAAATAAAGGATTCATCACTTTCTATCTTAAACTCTCCGAAATCATCTAAATTATAAATAGTGGGTTGGCAGTTTAATTTACCCAAGGAGTAATTAACTTCGTTAATTTCAAATTCATTTACCTCTATAGGTTCTTTGCTGCAAGCAATTATTACAACAAAAACAAAGATACTTAGACCTATTTTTCTCATAAACAAGTAATTAATGTTTTTGGAAAATAGGTAAACTATGATCTTATTAATAAGAATTATTTAATTTTTCGACCAATTGTCTTATAAATCAGATAAAATAAATTTTATTTAATTAAAAGTTTATTGGTTATCCCAACTTTAGAAGATTTAGAAGATTATATTTTAATTGAACTATTATTTATATTATAAATATAAATTTGATCTATCATAAAAATTAAATGAAAAATAAAAAATTAATAATTTACGGAATAGGGTCATTTGCTGAATATGTTCAATATTTATTTGATAAGGATAGTCAGTACGAAGTAGTTGGATTTTGCGTTGAAAGAACAATTTTTGACCAAACATCAATAAGTCTTTATAATAAACCACTTATTCCATTCGAAGACATTATGAAGGTTTTCCCTCCGGAATCTTATTATCTCTTTATAGCTGTTGGCAATAATATTATAAGGAAGAGAATTTTTAATCTGGCTAAAGAATTAGGTTATAAATTAGCTAAATTTATTTCTACGAAAACTATTTGTTGGGAAGATTTAAGCTACGGTGAAAATACATTTATTGATGAAGGGTGTAAGATACATCCATATGTTGAAATTGGTGACAATTCTATAATAATGTTTTCTAGTATAGGTCATCATACAAAAATAGGAAGCCACAATTTAATTAGCGTCAGCACTTTAGGCGGAAGAGTTACAGTGAAAAATGAATCTTTCATAGGCATGAATTCAGTTATTAAGCAAAACGTAACCATTGCTAGTAAAAATATAATAGGTATGGGCTGCGTAATTGAAGGAGATACCCAGGAAAATTCTGTTTACAGTAATAAAGGCACAACAAAAAGAAATACTACTTATGATAAAGTAGCCAATAGATTTTTGAAATAATCTCAAAATGGATTTTAATACTTTCAGAAAATTATTTGAAGTTGAGCCGGTTATAGAGAAGAAAAATAGTACCCCAAAAAAACCTATGGTATCAGTATGCATTCAGACTTACAATCAAGAAAACTATATATCACAGTGTATTGAAAGTATTTTATCCCAGGAAACCACATTCCAGTTCGAAATCCTATTGGCAGACGACGGTTCTGACGACGAAACTCCAAAAATATGCCTGTACTATGCTAATAAATACCCAAATAAAATAAGATATATAATCCATTCTAGAATTAATAATATAAAGGTCTTAGGTCAGAGCTCTGCTAATTTTATTTCAATTTTTAATTTTTTCTCTGCAAGGGGAAAATATATTGCAATTTGCGAGGGAGATGATTTCTGGGGAGATTCTCAAAAGCTGCAAAAACAGTATGAATTCATGGAGGAAAATCCAGGCTACTCATTGTGTTATCATTCTTTTATACCGGTAAACGATAAAGGCATTTACATAGACACCCAATTAGTCTCTCCTATAAAAAAAAGTATAAAAAGTAAAGATTTAATATTCCCCTGGGTACATCCCTCAACCTTAACTATTTTTTTTAGAAACATTCTCGATAAAATACCTATTGAAGCAACAAAAGTTTTAACCCTTGATGTTTTTTTATATTCTATATTGGGGAATTTTGGGCCAGGCAAATACTTAAAAGAAATATCCCCATCCTACTATAGATTGCAGGATAATGGACTTTGGGGGAAACGTGATTTAAGTTATAAGTTGTTAAATAAAATAAACACTTATAAAAATATTGGAGATTATTATAAGCGCATTGATAGTCTTGAATTCTCCAAAGTTTTTAGAAGTAGAATTTTAAAATTAAGATTATATCTTTTTTACTACAATCTTAAAAAATTTAGGTTCAAAAAAGCTTTTCAAAATTTGTTATAACTGCAAGTTTCATTTTTCAACTCCTTCATCGTCATAGAAGAAAAATTATATTTTGATCTAAGTTTTTTGTATACCTGAAGAAGATATGTTAGATCTCTAAGATTGCTATCTGGGTTATTTCCAAAGTTATGCGGATGCCACCATAAATGATATATTTGACCATTTATAGCGGCGTATTCCATCTCATTCGCAATTCGCTTCAATCTCAGATAATTGAAAGCTCGGTTATGAGAAAAAGGTCTTAGTAGCCGACTAGCCGATTGAATACTAATATTTTGAATACGACTTATTTCAGATAAAAGATAGGATTTATTGTTTTTACCGATGTAGGCATCACCTGTTCGGAAAATTTTTTGAGCAAGAGTATCTTTCTGGGTATCCTCCCAATACCATTTATTTGGATTGGAGCGTACACTTGTAATTCCCAAATCACTACAAGTCTCAAGATATCCTTTATTTAATTGATTACGTGGGAAAACTAAAGAATGTAAATCCTGACCTACTTTCTCTGCTAATGAAACTGACATTTTCAAATCTTCTCGGAAGCTTTTTAAATCTTGTCCCTTTTCCCTACAATAAAAATGAGAATAGGTATGTGTAGCTAATTCCTGATTTTTGGTGCTAATTATTTTCTTAATCAAATCTGGAGCAAAACATGCAAACTCTGTGCTTTTAGACTGTATAGATTTACCAAAATTATACGCAGATAAATTTCTATTTTGATAATTTGGTATGTTTGAAGGAATATTAGAATTCCATTCTTCCCAATTATGATTAAATAGCATTCCTACTGTAGCCCAAGTAGCATGAATCTCAAATTTTTCAAAAATTTGTAAAATCTGGGGAATGGCATTTCTTGTTTTGATAAAATATAATTGATTCTCTTCAAAACTCAATTTGTCAAAAACTCCCCATAGTAATTCAAAATCTAATGAAATCACTAAAGAACCTGACCGATCTAACATATTAATTGTATATAAATAATTATTAAAAAATATCAAGATAATCTTTAACTAGATCAAATAGTGGATGGAATTTTCATCTGTTTTCTCTGCCTCCGAATTGCAATTATTTTATCATATTTTTCTTGAGCAAGGAAATAATAAATAGTAAAAAAAAGGAAATACATCACCATTGATTTTTGTCTCATAATAATTCCAAGATTGGACATAACGAAGGTCATAGCAAAGGAGGTTAAAAAAAAGACAGTAAGACTCATTTTAACCGAAACAGGAGCTTTTTTTAAAAATTTAAAAAATCTCTTATTCAAAATTTTAAAAAATAAAAGCAAATAAACTAAGTTTTCAGCAGAAACTATCAAGCCTAATACTCCAGGTGCATCAAAAAATAGAGGTCTAAACCAAAAAGTAAATAATTTTATTGGCAAAGGATAGGAAGACATACTTACAGCAGAATCTGCAAATTCACTTAAATCAGCAGACCGTTTATTTGAAAAGTCTTGAAAATCTCCGATAACATCTGTGGAATTATCTAAACCAGCCACTCCAAGAATATCATCCTGAACTAAATATAATCCACCTATCATTCCTGTATAAATTAAAACTTTCTTCCAAAAGCTAATTTTCTCCTTACCACTCATGAAACCTAAAACAGTACCTGCAGCTACAAATAAAAACACATGTGGCCTTATGAAGTAAATAAAAATGATTCCTATAATAAGTGTTAAAATTCTTGATTGCGGCTGCTTAATTGAATAAGCAAACATCATTAATCCCATAAAAATTGGAGCACCTTTTCCCAAGGAAGAGGTCCAAAAATGCATGTTTGGTAAGAATAAAGTTAATATTAACAAGTCAATTTGTTTAAACACTTTTACCTTGACTGGAATATTCTCTCTAAAAAACAAATAGGAAAAAAGAAATCCTAAGTATCCCATCCAAGAGTATAGGACCATCATCATTTCATAATTGAAATTTAGATATTTGACAAAAGGAAAAGATAAGAAATCAATGAAAGTTGTTCCTGGCATAAAAAAATCAAACCATAAATTATTACTTTCTAAAGGACTATTATAATAACTCCAAGAATCAGAAGGGTTATTTAATGCGTAGACATAGTAAACAACAAAAAAAACTAGATGATAGAAATACAAAGAGTTCATTAGCTTTTTGGAAAACCAATTGTGCCTTTTTGAATACAAACCAAAAAGAGTCTGATTTATTAGAAAAAGACATATGATTAATAATAAAGCTCCTATCATTCTATACTTTTAAAATAATTCAAGATCCCCTAAACTATAACGCCAATTGTCTAAATTTTTAAGTTGTATGAAGTCGAACGTTATTTTTTTGCTTTCCTGGATACATCTCAGAGTAAATGATGGTCCATAATTACCAGTTAGTTTTGTCAGTAATTTAATATCGGTAGGGTATGAGAAACTTATAAAATGAACATTATGTTCTCTTGCCCAATTTAGAATAATACTTTTAATTAACTTTTTATTAACTTTCCCAATTATTAATTCCGATATTCTTAATTCTTTAAAGTTTGAGTGGTGCTTTACATAACCAGCTATAAAATATTCATCACAAGCATCAATTCTGTATTTTTGCAAAGGACATTTTAGATATCTCCATTCTAAATATGTTTTAGATTTTGGAGTGAATAATTTATTACTAATCCCTAAATCTGAATTGTATTTATGGAATAACTTTGCGCTTCCCGCTTCAGTCCAGCTTATTTTCTGAGTATACTTATGTGAATTTGATTTAAAAATAGAGGAAAAAACAGGTAATAAGCTTACCTTGAGTCTACCTACTTCTACCCAACCCATTCTTAGATATCCTGGTTTACTTTGAGAGTTAGGTGTATTAAAAATAAAATCCCCCCCTTCATTTTCTGCATATTTTAAAGCTGTTAAAGTTAATCGCTTAAATACTCCTTTGCCTTGAAATTCTGGATGAGTCGCAGTATCTACCGCTCTATAAGCCTTAAATGTTTCATTATTCTTTTTCCATTCCCATCTCATAAATGCTCTTACACCTACTATTTTTCCTTCAAATTCTGCAATAAGAACTAACGACTTTCCAAAAGGATTTTCTAAATGTTTATAGCTCCAAACCTCTATAGTTTTATTTGATGATTGTTCACCTAAACTAGCCTTTAGAACATTTAAAATTCCAGAAATATCATTTTTATTCGCTTCTCTAATTGTCATTCAAACTATTATTATACTGAAAAAGTTTCATAATTCCTTTCTAATTCCTCTACCATCTTGACCATACTAAATTCCTTTTTTACCCGTTCCCTAGCATTAATGCTTAAATTTTTAAGTAATTCTGGATCATTGATCAATTTATTACTCAAATGTTCTAAATCCTTCCATTGATCTACATCACAAAGCAATCCATCCTTACCATTTCGAATAACTTCTTTAATTCCACCAGCATTTGTAGAAACAATTGCACATTCCATACTCATTGCTTCTAATAGAGCTATGGGCAAACCTTCAAATGAAGAGCTCATCATAAAAACATCCATTGCTTCAAGATATGGTTTAACATTAGTTTGTAAACCAGGAAAATATACAGAATTACCTAGATTAAGTTTTTCTACCTCAGCTTGTATTTCAGATTCTAAAGGTCCTGCACCTACTATAATCCCATATACTTTATGGCTATTTGATTCTTTTATATTTTTAAATATGCGCAACCATTGAACTAGTCGCTTCTGAAAACGAAAAACCGCTACATTCCCAAAAACTAATGCGTCTCGTGGAATATCAAATTGTTTTCTTATTGAGTCATTTTCACTCCGGATAAAACTCTCTGTATTTACGCCATTTAATATTGTTTTAACGGGAATTTTAGGATTAATATTGGATTTTATAGAATTTGAGACATCTTCCGAAACTCCTATTGCAAGTGACTGACTATTAAAAGAAAATTTATTAATTGCTTTCGTAATGAAGTGATACCTCTCCTGCATATTATGTTCTGAATATAAAACTGGAATACCTGTTTTTCTATAAATAAGCCTACCTAAAAATCCAGCCCACGGCAAATGGCAATGGATTAAATCAATCTTCTCATTTTTACAGTATTCAATTACTTCAGGATATTTACCTATTAACTCTATATTATTCTTTGCAGAAATGCAGCTTACTTTACCACCAATCTTTTGAATATACTCTACCATCTGATCTTTCCAGGGTAAAAAGTAGATATAGTGAAAATCAAACTTATTATGGTCGTGTAATTTCAGGGTTTCGGGGAGTAACATTTCAGCACCTCCTCTACCTAAAGATTTAATTATGTGTAAAACTTTTATTTTTGGCATTTCATTTATCTTATGGAGTAAATTAGTTTGTAAAGAAGTTAAGTTCAGGCGATACGATTTAATATTTAATACAAATCATGAACCAACAATGCGACTTAAAAAAATTAGTCGGCTACTTTTTTATAAGCCTCCATGAATCGCCTAGCTATAATGGAATTCAAAAATCTTTGCATTACCATTTCTTTAGCTGCTTCTACCCTCTCATCAACATAAGGAGATTTCTTAATAATATCAGCAACTGCATTTACGAATTTATCTTCATCACCTACTGAAATTGGCCAACCTGTTTGTCCTTCTATAAGAACTTCACCAATGCCTCCTACATTATTTGCTACGACAGGGGTTTTACAATACATGGCTTCTAAAATTACTGCTGGTAAGCCCTCAATAAAACTAGGCATCAAATATGCAGTTGAATGAGCTAAAATATCGAAGACATCATTTCTATAGTTTAAGAAATGAATATTTGATTCTATGTTCAGATCATAAACTAAAGATTTTGATTCCTCTTGTAATTTTCCCTTGCCTATTAAAAGTAATTGAGAATCAGGGAAATTATTTACAATTCGTTTAAAAATCTTAACTAATCCTTTATGATTCTTTTCTGGAACAAAACTACCTATATGACAAAAAACGGGACCTTTCTTAAAAATTTTTTCTAAATCCGTGGGAATACCCGAAGGCAATACTTCCTCAACTCCAATTTCTATAGTTTGAATTTCATCATGTGGAAAAAAAAAGGTTTCCCTGAAATTATTTTCACATTCTTTGCTTACCGATATTACTGAATTAATTTTTTGGAGGTAAAAATTGTTTAATTTAAGTTTTAAAGAAGAATTAATAAAATCACCCATCTTATTAGCATTCCTAAAAATAATAGGAACAGACCATTTAAAAATTCGTTTAGAGCTAGATGCAAACTTTAGAGTGTCCGCAGCATTAGCCTGAATAATATCCGGCTTAAACTCCTTAATAATTTTATGAAACTCCTTCCATCCCTTAAAATCAAAAAATCTATATCCCTGTTTGAGGTTTAATTCTATAATTTTTCCAGAAAAAGGTAGTTTGCTATCTCCACGAAAAATGGTTACAACAATAACCTCATTTCCCAATTCTTCTAAATGAGAAGAAAGCTGGCACGCAAAGATTTCAGCTCCCCTTAATTGAGGTCTTTGTATTAACTGGATTATTTTCAATTTTTTATATTTAAATTTTTATAGAAATTTTCGTACTTAGAGCTAACATTCTGAATATCGAATTTTACTTTTGCATATTTATAAGCAATCTCTTGATTTAGATCATCATCAGGTTTTTCAAGAACTGACTTCATTAAATAAGCTAGTTTCTGAATATCACCAGGATTAAATTTTAATCCGGCCTCATTGGGCATGCATTCCCTATTTTCTGGAATATCCGAATAAATTATAGGCTTTTTAGCAAATATCGCTTCAATTAGTGCCCCTGGTAAACCTTCATAATAAGAAGGAAAAACAAAATAATCAGAAACTTTCAGTATCTTATTAATGTCATCTCTATAACCAAGAAGGAAAACCCTTCCTTTTAACCCTAATTTCTTAATTTCGGTTTCAAGAATAGATCTCTGAAGTCCCTCTCCAGCAATAAGTAATTTAGCGTAATCTACTTTAAGATTACTAAAGGCTTTAATTAAATCAAGGTGTCCTTTACCTTGCTGAAGTCTGCTAACATTGATAAAGACCTTATCCTTATTATTAATACCTAAACTATGCCTAATATTTTTAATATTCAATTCAGAATTAAATTCTATCATTGGAGACCGTCCTCTATAAATTACTTTAATTTTACTATCTGATATCCTGAGTGCCTTAGAATTAGTTTCTTTAATTGCATAGGAATTACAAATGAATTTATCCACATGATGTGAGGTAATAAAATCATAAAACTGAATAGATATTAATTTAGCCTTTGCAACAATACTAAGATTATTGAATCTTTGTTTACTATATGAATTACTTACAAAGCTGCCGATTAAAATAATTTCAGGTAATTTTTTTTTTAGTTTTCTAGCAATTATCTCTGATCTAAACAGAGTAGCATGAATAATGTCAGGTTTTTCTGCTTGATATATTTCTTCAATTTTTGGGAGAACTTTCGAAAAGGAATATTTACTCGAAAAATTTAGTGAGTAAACTTTAATGCCATTTGATTCCAAGTATGGTTTTAATGTGGCTCCTTTATAAATGTGAACAAATATTGGTGTAATATTTTTAAAATTACACGTTATATGAGCTAAACTCTTTTCAGCTCCATAACCTTCTAATGTATCAATTAAATAAAGGACTTTCATTATAAATTATTGCTGTGAAAATTTAATTTCTATTTTCAATTTTATCTAACATTACATTTATAATCCTTTGTGCATTATGTTTCCATCTATAATTAGCTTTAACCTTATTTTTGCAATTCTTCCCGATTTCTTCCCTCAACATCGGGTTATCCAAGAGATATAACATTTTGTTCGCTAAATCATTCTTTTCACCATTTGTAAAAACTAAGTCATTACCATCAAAAATCTCGCGAACGGCAGGAGTGTCAGGACCAATAACTGGCAACCCTGATGCCATATATTCAAATAATTTCAGAGGACTCATATATGGTTGAGCACTATGATGAATAGCAATATCAAATTTTTGAAGAAAAAACACAATTTCATCATGTTTCACCCAACCTTGAAATATTACATTATTTACTAGTTGTGTTTTGTTAACATAGGCTTTAAGGTCCATCATCATTGGCCCATCTCCTATAATCAACAATTTGGTATTTGTCTTTTCTGATTGAACTTGTTTAAAAGCATCAATTAAAACCTTCAAGTTTTTATGAAAGTCAAGAGTACCTATATAACCAAAAATTACCTCCTTATTCTTCTTTGGAGTCTTTTCTATATTAAAAAATTTATCATCGACTCCATTTGGTACGACATAATCTCTATTAAAATTAGGTTTACTGAGAATCTGTTTTCTTAAATAATTTGAGACAAAAAAATTTGCATCTGAAAAATTTAAACTACTCCTTTCTAATTTTTTGAAATATGATTTAAAAAGAATATTCTTAAAGTTTTCTTCGAAGGGTGATGCGTTCACTTCTGTAGTTATTAAAATATCAGGATATTTCTCTTTTATTTTCTCAATTATTAGGAAGTTAGAATCAAGCCTAATATGAATAATATTAATTTTATGTTTTTCAATTTCCTTCTCAATTTCCAAGTAACTTAATTTATTTCTTCTATAAAAAAAGAAAATTTGTAAGGCAGGTATTAGTTTTAAGGCTTTTCGAATTTTCGAATTTGAGCCTATATTTTTTTGGTTATTAGATTTTGGAAACCTAATCAATTTCTGAATCCGGTCATCCTTTTCAATTTCTTCACAGAAAGCCTCAGAATGTAATCGTCCACCATGAGAAGCTACCAATGCATTTGAATAATATAAAAGTTGAATATTATTTTCCATGTTATTAAGAATTTAAAATTTCATTCAACTTATTATCTATATTTAAAATTTTACAATTGTGATTTTGAATAGTGGATTTGAAAATTTGATACTCCAGATCAGCATCATGGATACCTTGACTTTTGAAGTGCATTTTATTTTTATCTAAATCTAATAAGTGATCTCTATATCCCTTAGCATACGGTGTTTTGAAAAAGGTGTAGCCTGTTATATATAATTCTTCACATTCTGATTTTAAGGCTGAATATAAAGCTACAAAACCTACAGTAGGTCTAAGTTTTTTTGGAAATTTATATAATAAATCTTTGTAAACTTTAGACTCCAAGTGATAAACTGAAATATTTTCCTGGTATTTTCTATAGAAATTAAAAGTTCTTCTATATGCTTTAAAAGATGAACGCGGATTGACCAAATATTCTATATTCATATTTTTTATAATATAAGGATCTAAAGGGCCCCCACCACTATCTCTATTTTCAAAAAAAGAGTGAAACCATATGTCAGTTTTACGACCAATATATTTTTCATTTTCCGGATTCCAACTTGAAGGTGTCTTGTTGATTCTAATTACATAATCAAAATCATCTATATAACTTCCGTATGCATTATCAAAAGCAGAATCTGCAGGACCAACTATGGCTACCCTCCTATTTTTAAATATTTTGTTGGGTTCAAATTTTTTAGAATTCCTTAGGGTGTAAACTAATCCTTTAATAGATTCATTAATCTTTTCCATCTGAAAAACTTTCTATATAACCGGCCTCGAGCCTCTTAAGATTTTTATTATTATAACCACGAAATTCAATTCCATTATATTCTGCTGCCTCATAATCATTTATTGAATCACCAATCAAAACAGTCTTGTCCTTTTGATAGTCATGCTTTCCCATCAGAATTGACACTAATTCCTTTTTTGGTGTTGGTGATCCGTTAATAGATAGAAAATAAGACTTTAGGTTTAATTTTTTACAAATAAAGCGAAGCTCTTTTTGGTCTGAACCCGAAACTATATGCATATTGAATTTTTCATGAAATCTCTTTACGAATTCAACAGTATCTGAAATTAATAGCTTTTCATTCAATAATTCATTTCTCATCACTTCAGAAAATTTCCCAGCGAAAAATTTAATTTGATTTTCAGATATATCTTCATTGCGGATATTTTCAAAAAAATATCTGAATTTAACAAATCTAGAAAGGCCTCCATTATTTAAATGAAAACGCATTAATTGTTCAACTTCTTTATTTGGGTAATTTTTTAATACAATTTCAAAACCTCTATTTCTTACAGGCATACTATCCATTAGTACGCCGTCAAAATCCCATAGTATGTTTTGATAATTACTTAAATCTTTCATATACGGCTTCAGCTATTTTGAAATCATCTTCCCAGTCAATATCCATTGAATTCAATTTATTCATTTCGTACAAAAATGGTTTTTTCCCTACTCTATCAAAATTATTTTCATAAATATATCTAGGTGTTATAAAAATTGCACTATTAATCTCGTAGAGCTTAGTAAGATCCTGAGTTCTGGGCCATCTCAAATCTCCTTCTCTATTGACCAAATCATTCTCCTTAGGGCTCCATAAAAAATTTTGAAAAGGAATTACAGACATTAAGGAATCATAGCCATTTTCCAAAGCCTGTTTGTATTCTTCAATACTTTCGGCATAAATTTCCTTCTCGACCATTGGAGAAGTTACATGTGTCCATAATATATGTTCGCAATTTGTAATTTTAGGTACATATTTAATTAGATCTATTAATTTAGTAGAACTTCCTGCTAAATGATCAGGCCTGGGCTTAATTACCAGATTTTTAAATTCAGATTCAAAAGATTTGGCTATAGTAATTGATTCCTCATCGTTTGTAGACAAAATAACTTCGTCAACATCCAAACCATTTAATTGTTTCAATTTTAACTCCAGTAAACCGCCTTTAAATTCAGCAAATTTTCTGGTATTTTTATTTTTAACACGCTCACTTCCTTTTCGTGTTGGTAGAAATACCGCTATAGACATATAGTTATATTAAGGAGAAGACTGATTTCGATTCTAAACTTTCGTATAAAGTTGGTGTTATTGAGCTTACAGAAAGGTTGGAGTTCTTTTTTAAACTTTCAATAATATATTCATTCTCATTGAACAATTCTAATTCCTGAGGCTTAATATCTTCATTATAACCATCATAACCTGCAAAATAGAAATTCTCTACTCCCAAATGTAATGCTGTTTCAATAGCTAATGATGTTACTGACTCGTAATATTTATCAGTAAAACTTATATCTTTTAATTGAAATGCAACAGGTTCCAAACTTTTAGGAATATAAGTACCCATAGTTCTGGGGTAGGGAGGTAATATAACCAATTTGTCTTTGATGTTTATATTTTCATAGCTTTCCTCTAATCTATGACCCTCATTTCCTGCCAGACAATGAATTTGCAGATTCTTTACATCCTTATACTCCTGGGCATTTTTTGAACTTACATGGATTACGCATAATTCTTCGTGATTCTTTATAAACTCTTTAATAGCCTTCGAATGCATTTTACCGGTAGGACCTCCCCCAATGATTAATGCTGATTTATATTTCTTGTTCTCATTAAGATTTTTTAAATCAATATTATCTTTTAATCCTTTGGATTGATTAGATAAAGCACGAATAATACTATTTAAGGAATAAAATCTTTTTGTAACCCATGACATCACTTCCTTCTGTGGCAGCGAATTTGCTCCAGATACCATATATGGTAAATTAGTACCCCATTCATAATCTTTTTGCATTTCGGCGAATGGACCAACAACTCTGCTCAAGGAATTAAAGTCTAGTTCTAAACCCTCTTTAGCATTTAATGCTGTTAATAAAAGTTCAGTTTGAAGATTTCCTGCCCCTCTGCCCATTCCAGTTACTGTTGCGTCCACAATATTAGCACCGCAATTAATTGCTGTCAGAGTATTTATCAAAGCTAATTGAAGGTTGTTATGACCATGAAAACCAATTTCAGTGTTAGTTTGATTTCTTACAATATCAAAAGTTCTCCTTACATCATCTGGGTAAACTCCTCCAAAAGAATCAACCATATAGAAATAATCTGCAATACCATCTACTTCTTTTATCTGACTCAAGAAATCTTTTTCTGATTCCCAAGCAGACATATACATAACATTAAATCCAACTTCAAATCCTAATTTTTTTACGGCTTCTGCTAGAGATAATGCTCTTTTAAAATTTTTTGGATCTATTGCAATTCTTACCAAGGTGATAAACCCAATGCAGGGACCTAATAAATCAGGAACATGTTCTGCTCTTACATCCTTTTCATTCAGTATTATTACTAACTTTTTATCACTTAAAGCTTTGGATTCTTCCAGTACATATTGAGGACAATAAAAATATTCACCTAAATAATTTTTCATAGGATTAGATCTGTAACCCAATTCTAAATAATCAACCGGAAGGTTGTTAAAAGCGCTAAAATAGGTTTTTACTAAATTCTTATCAAAATCCCAATTTGTATAATATCCTCCATCTCTTAATGTGCAATCTAATATTTTAAAAGTCTTATCCATTTGTATAATCTAAAAATTCATTATAAGCTTGTGCTAATGATTTATTGCTTTCGTAAAAGGTTCCATTGATCAAACTACGTTGCGATTGAGTCATATTAATTATCTTATACTTTTGAAACCAAAAACCATTGTTTAATATATATTCTTCAACTGTACTTTCTCTAGTCAAACCTGACTTAATAAATAACCTTACAGTAAATAAATTTAATTTTTTTAGTACTCTTGGCAGTTTATAGCCCAAGTTCGCTATCTTTTTATTAAAGCCAATTTCGCGTTTATTTTCCGCTTTAAAGTTTATTTCCGATGACAGTTCGCTAACTGTACTATCTGATGGTAAAAATCCCAATAGCCTTTCGTAAAACTGCAAAGGATCTTTTTTCATTTGTTCATATTTTAAGACTAACAATCTATCATTTTCGAAAAAAAACTTAATCTTATCTATTAATCGATCATATTGTAAATTTGACATTCCATAATCATAAAATTTTGAGTTCAGAATTGCTGAAAGATATTTTGAAAAAGTATTAATATCTGCAATATTCCTATAAACATTATATCGCTCACTATACACAGAATGAATTAAATCGGCCTGGTTTCTGAGAGTCAAAATTAATTTCAAATCAAAATCGCAAAATTCGACGAAAATTTTTAGCCTCCTAAACAATCTATCGATGGAGGCACTATATTTTCCATGCCATCGGACATTAAAAGGATCAATTGTTCTAAAAATAAGAGCCTCATCTGATAAAAGAATAGGTAGTTTCTCTGATTTAGAATAATTAAAATGTGCTTTATTAATATTTAACAAAACACCCTTCATTGACGATAATCTATCCAAAAATGCATCTTCGGGAATAAATAATAAAAAAGTCACAAAATCTTTTAATCCTTTAGCTTCTTGAGAATAGAAATTATCCCGCCTACCAATAAAATTAATGCCGGCCATTTTAGGAAATATATTTTTCTGCAGGTAGCTTGTACCTGTTTTAGGAAATCCCAAATGAATTATTAATTTTCTTCCCATAAAAATTAAACTTACAATGAAATTCAGAGTACTAACTTAAATTTCCAATACTAATTTCAAAATTATCTGATAATTAAACCATTTACTATCAATTTGCATTCCTCGACAACGGAAGAGTTATCGAATATCCTAAGCTATCTATTTATACAAATTATAATATTTCACCAATAAGATTTTCCCATTCATTTCCTATTGAGGAGATTTTAAATTTATTAACGCTTTCCTTAGCTATTAAAGACTTTTTTTGAATCGTTTTTTTATTTTTAGACAAAAAATCCAGTTTATTAACTAAAGAAGAAATATTGTCTACCTCCGTTAAATAACCATTTAAACCATCTTGTATTAACTCCCCAGGACCTGAGGGACAGTCAGTGGCCACTACCATTTTTCCTAAAGCTAATGCTTCAAGAATTACTACACAGAAACTTTCATAATTAGATGTATTTATAAAAAACTCAGACTGCTTGATATATGGATAAGGATTGCTTTTAAAACCAAGTAAAAATATTTTGTCTTCAAGACCCAATTTTTTTATGAGTTCCAATAACTCTGATTTTTGAGGTCCATCCCCAATAATGGCTAAATTGAAGTGCTCTTTAAGGTCACTTGTAGCGTAGCTCCTAATTAACAATGTGAAATTTTTTTGATTGCTTAATCTACCCATCGCAGAAATAAAAGGCTTTTTATACAAGTAAGATTCCTTTATTTCCGATTTAGAGAGTTCCTCTACTCTATTAAAATCAATTGAATTATAAATTGTAATAAATTTATTGTCAAACTGGGGACGGGCCTTCTTCAACTCATTAACGGTACCTATAGAGGGCCCTACTACTCTCTTAACATTAGACCAATTACAAACAAAGTCTGCAATTCGGTGTCTCTTTTTACCTAAAGAATAGGGATTAACATCAAAGGTCCCTATAATATTTTTACAAAAAGTAAAACAAGAAAGAAAACTACTAAAATACGTTAAACCAATTACAACATCGGGATCATAGCTTTTTGCTAATTTCTTAATTTGAATGATATTATTTAAATGATGATAATACTTGCTAGATTCCTTTTTCTTATTTAGAACGTGAATGCGTTTGTTTTCAATATTGTGTGGAATTTGAAAAATTGGCTTTTGAATAGCATAATGAACAAAGAATCCCCTTTTTGATAATTCTTCCCCTATTACAATTGCCATTTTTTCCGCTCCTCCAATTTTAAAAGAACCTACGACTACTAAAATTTTTATGTTTTTATTTTTATCCATACTGGCTTACCAAAATCGAACGTAAACTAAAACTTATCCCTTTTTTGAACATACTGAACTAACACATTATAAAGTTCTTCCTTATCATATTTGAGATCTTTCAAACTACTTTTATTTTTTATTTCCTGAAAATCCATATTGTCAACCTTGTTTATCTGAATAGTTTCATGTTTATTTATTCCCACACCACTATAATAATCTTCAAACTTAAAATTTCCACCTACAAGTTTATTCGAATAATTGAATCTCAAAGATGGTTTTCCATATGCATCTGCTAAAATTAAACCATGTAATGAACTAGATATAACTATTTCGCATTCCTTTAATTGATCGATAATATTATATACCTTGTCACCAGGGACCATTGGACTTATTACTTTTATATCTTTATTTTCTTTTAGCTTTGAATTCTTCTCAAAATCTTTTAATTCCGAATAATGTGGAATTATTCCAACTTTGTATTTTAATTCGCGATCAGGATTGTAAAAAGAAGGAAATAATAAGGCTGGATCTCCAAAAACATTATTGTGAGTCACTCCAAAATTCTCGAAAATTTTAGCAGAATTTTTTCCTCTTAGCGCTAGAATTTTTGAAGGTATTCCATGTATTTTTTTTGGAGGATAAATGAATCCCGAGCCCCAAATTATTGAATCTTGAAGACCTGGATGATGTAAAATACTCCCAACTCCATAAAGTTTTCTTCGGTTCTTTACATTATAAATACGTTTATAAGATACTGCCTGTTTACCAGTAATTTTCTCCACTAAAAAAGGATTAATATAATCCCCCCAGTTTTTACTAAAATCTGAATAATACAATAAAATGGGATCATTAAACAAATAATTCGTAAAATCTGAAGTAAACAAATTTTTTGTTTTGGTGATATGCTTATATAGCTCTGTTTTTATTTTGGATGTTTTCATCATGATCTTTTTCAAAGGTAATTATATACTAAAACTCTTGTAGATTAATCATATTCTGAAAATCAGGAGATTTTTCAAGAAGCTCTTGAAAAGTTCCAGATGCAGTAATATGACCATCTTTTAACAAAATTATTTGATCAGCATTTTTAATGGTACTTAACCTGTGAGCGATCATAACAATAGTGTATTTGCCATGCAAATCTTCGATGTTCTTTTGTATAACAGCTTCTGTTTCACCATCTAAAGCAGAAGTTGCTTCATCCATAAAGAGTAAATCAACTTCCTTATAGAGTTCACGTGCAATGGCTATCCTCTGCCTTTGCCCACCACTTAAATTTATTCCGTTGTTACCGATATATTCATTTTCTCTATTAGGTAATTCCATTATATAATCATATATAGATGCCTTCTTTACAGCAGATAGAAATTTTTCCATATTTTGAGGTGTAGGTTCATCCCAAAAGGTGATGTTATTAAAAATCGTGTCACTAAATGTTGGAGCTTCCTGGGAAATAAAACCAATTTTATCTCTTAACCCGTATAAATCTAAATCTTTATAATCTACACCATCAATACTTATTTCACCCTTTTGAGGTATTACTAAACCTGTAAGTATATTCATCAAAGTAGTTTTCCCTGAACCACTTTGACCTACTAAAGCAACAGTTTGATATTTAAAAATATCAGTATTTATGGAGTCGAGAATTTGTTTATCTCCATAAGTAAATGAAATATTTTTTAGAGAAATTTTATTCTTAAAACTATCAATCTTAATTTCTCCATTTTTCTCTTTACCACTTTTCAATTCTCTGACGAAATCATTCATATTCTCTAGCGAACCTGAAACAGATAAAAATCTGTTCCAATCTGCCTGCATTGCCATCAAAAAGGTTAGTGCTCTATATAATAGCAATAAACTTAAAATAACAGTACCAATATTAGCTCCCAAAAATTTAATTTGAATGATCATCGCTAGAACAACTACAAAAATAGTAAGAGGCTCTCTTGCTCCAAGAAGAATAGAACTTATATATCCAATTTTACGCTGAATTTTTTCTATCTTTTTTATACTATCTACTAATTTTTCTGAATATTTAATATTTAAGCCACTAGATTTTAAATATTTAAAGAAAGCGACATGTTGAATAAGTAAACCTTGAAAAACATGATTCTCAGTGGTGATTTCTCTAGAAAAAAGTTTTGATTTTTTATATAAATAGTTAAAAATAAAATTAGTAGTCCCCCCACCAATACTCACCATCAATGCAAAACTAAAATTGGATCCAAAAGCTAAAATCAAATATACAGACACCAAAATTACTTGTTGAAAAGACTTCATATAAGAAGAAAAGGCAATATTTAGTTTCTCTACCTCTCCGCTAAATGTATTTTGAATCCTTCCACTGTCTGAGGTTACGAAACTAGCGAAGGAATAAGTATTCAATAAATTAATATTTGCTACTCTCACTGTTCTCATGAAAAACTGCATGTAGATTACAGTAACATATGTTTGAAAATATTTAGCAACACCTTTAAAAGCAAAGAATATAAGAATTAAAATTAGTATGGTTATAATACTAAAGGATACCCCCCAATCTTGAAGAAGATCTGGTAAAAATTGTAACTTACCTAAGTCTTTTTCGGCCATACCCTTTTCATCAAACATTTGAAGTAAAGGGATAAACATAGCTAAGCCAAAACCATCCAACATCCCAACAGCAAGACTAAGAAAAAATACTATGAACATACGGTATCTTAGATATCCGAAGAAGTAAAAGAATGAGTTGAAGTTATTTCTAAAAATTTCCTTTACCTTCATCAATTCCATGTATTAAACTCAAATTTTTGAGTTTTCTATTGTTTTTACCTTCTCTCATTTTGAATTATCTCTTAATCAGTCTATATATTTTCTCAGCAAACCTTTCTATATTTTCATTTTTAAAAATCAAATAAAATTTTATAAAGTCTACATAAGTTATAGACCTATTATAAGTTAATTCCTTGAATAAATCATCTCTATATTCTTTAGAAGTTTTAAAAGATCTAAATGCCTTCATTTTTTCTTTTAAAATCAAAGAATTGATGAGGTTAGAATATTTAGGCCCCGTTATACTTTTAAAGTCTTCTAATTTCTTAATGTGATTATCTATCCAAGATTCATAATTTGCAGAGTTATTTTTAACATTTTTAATGACAGAAGTAGAAGAGTTTACCCTATAAACTGCCATATTTTGTTTTAGAAATATGGCTCCATTTAAAGACCCAATCACTTGCAATAAGTAATGACCCCCAGAATAATTACCTACATACTTTAAATAATGTTCCATTATAGTGGTCCTGAAAAATATACTTGCCATAGGAATTAAACCTCCACCACCGCTTATAACATCATGCAAACCAACTACCTCCATATTTTCGTATTTAGGGAACTGTTTTGTTTTTATTATTGGAGGCGTTTTTCCAGAATCCAGCAAATCACATTGATGAAATGAAAGATCGATACTAGGATTTTTTTCCATTACATCAAACTGTCTCTGAAGTTTATAATTATCCGTCCAGTAATCATCTCCTTCACAAACAGCTATGTAATTACCCTTGCAAGACATTAATGTTGAAATAAAATTTTTCATCACTCCTAAATTTTCGGCCCTTTTTAGAAGTCGAACGCGATTAGGATACTTTAAACTAAATTCTTTACAAATTTGTCCGGTTTTATCTGTTGAATTATCTTCGCCTATAACAATTTCAAACTTTCCATTAAAATTTTGGTTTATTGCTCCTTTTAAACATTCTTCTATATAATTTTCTTGATTGTAAGTAATTATACATATACTTACTAGCGGCTTAGAATCCATAATTAAGTTATTTTTTTAGCCGGTATACCAACATATGTTCCTTCATGTAAGATAGATTTTGTGACTACGGCTCCTGCCCCAATAGTTACATTATCACAAATTTCTATTTTTGGAAGAACTACCGAGTTTGCACCTAAGGAACAGAAAGCTCCTATTTTGCTCCTCCCTAAAACCCTACTCCCTGGTGAAACCTCTGTAAAATTGCCCACAATGCAATCATGATGAATGCTAGCAAAAGAATTAATTAGTGCTCCCTTACCAATTTTTGTACAATTATAAACAGCTGAAAAGGGCATCAGATTAACTCCTGAATCAATAACACTGGATTGTGCAACTAAAGCACGTTGAGAAATCACAGATTCCATGATTCCTCCTTGTTTAATTAACTTTTCAGCTAATAATGACCTTAATTGAGGTTTTCCAATTCCTAAACAAAAACTTTTATTTTCGGAAAAGATATTTTTTACCTCCAACAAATTCTTTAATATTCTACAATTAAATAAGGTTTTAGTATCATCTTTGTTTATATCATCGAAAAAATAAAGAGCTTCTGATAATTCACTTTCCTTAAATATTTCAAATATTTCTTTAGCGTGTCCCTTTGCTCCAATTATTATCATTATTAATAATTTTTTTTATTATCTCAAGTGATTCAACTTTTAAACCTGAATATAATGGTAGGCAAATTATGCGAGAGGCTATAGATTCAGAAATTTCTAAAGGATTATAATTAATATAAGATAAATTATTTAGTGAAGGATAGAAATAACGCCTTGGAAAAACATTTACTTCATTCATTGAAGTAATTAGACGTAATAAATTAGCCTCTGAATCAACTATTATCGGATAATAACTATAATTCCAATTCAACCCTGATCTTAATTTTATCTTTCTTATTTTACCAAAGTTCAAATTTTCATCATAAAAATCTACGATTGCTTTCCGCTCTTGGATTATATCATTCATGTATGGCAAAACGGTTAGTCCCATAGCTGCTTGCAACTCACTCATTTTAGCATTAATACCTAAACCGAAAAAATCTGTTGGTCCATTATGCCCGAAATTATGACTATAAAAAAGCTTGTGATTTAATTTACTATCATTTGTAAACATAGCTCCCCCTTCAGCTGTATGAAAAATTTTTGTTGCATGGAAACTACAGGTACTAACATCTCCGTATTGAAAAATACTTTTTCCATTATAATTTACACCAAAACAATGAGCTGCATCATAGATTACCTTTAAGTCATATTTATTTGCAATTCTTTCAATTTCTTCAATATTACAAGCGTTGCCAAAAACATGAGTTGCTAGAATGGCGGTTGTTTTTTCCGTAATTGCTTCTTCGATTTTTTCTTCATCTATCGTTAAATATTCAGGATCTATATCTACAAATATAGGTTTGCAGTTCTCCCAGACAATTGAAGATGTAGTGGCAACATAACTAAAAGGCGTAGTTATAACCTCACCCTTAAGGCCAAGAGCCTTTAGACTTATTTGTAGAGGTAATGTCCCATTGGTGGTTAAAATAATATTTTCAACACATAAATATTTAGTCAGCTTACTCTCAAGTTCACGTACTAACTCACCTCGGTTTGTCAACCATTCATTTTCCCATATTCTTGATAATTGATTTACATATTCATCCTGTGGAGGAAAAAATGTTTTTGTTACAGGGATTGTCTTATTCATCCGTTTTATTTTTCCAAGGAAAATTCACCTTGTCAGTTTGAACATTGAGAAATTTAGCTAATTTCTGGTATGAGTTTTTCTCCGATACATTTATAATTAAAAGCTTATCAGGCCGGTCGCTGAAATAGGAAATCACTTCTGCGTTATATGATATATACTGTTTTACCATCAATTCTTTATTGTAAATATCATTTTCTGAAGTATCGTAAGTTTCTCTATTTTCTTCCCACATCCAGCCTTTATAAACATACTCTGCATTCTGTAAATCAGTCTTAGTTGGAATATTTCCGCTACCAAATTTTTTAGTGTAGAACCTTATTGCAGAAGAGTACCACTGATCAGGATTATCCCTAATTGTTAAAATAAATTTAGCATCAGGAAATTCACTATCTAAAACTTTATATGTTTTTGGCAAACTAAAAGGAATATCTTGGAATGCCTGCGCAGTTTTACAATACTTTATGATTTCGTTAAAATCGTTATTTATATAAGACTTTAATAATTTTTCAGCATCTCTTTGGTATCCAACAACCAATCCAAACTCTAAGAAAGCCTGACGCAAAGAAGTAGTACCGGTTTTATTCTTGCCTATACAAAAAATTTTCTGTCGATTTTTTAGTAGATATTTATTTAAATATCTATGCCTGAAAATTTTAAAAAAAAAAGAAAGTTCATTCATATCAATTATTAAAAAATTTTGTTTTTAAATATTGTAAAGCTTCAAATTTGAAATAGGATGCGAAGAATGTATAAATGAATACATAAATTATTGGATACAAAGCTAGCAACAAATAATCATTAAGGTTATTTAACTTGTAATGATAGAAGGCAAAAAAGATAATTAATAATACCGTATTCAAAAATACTATTGGCTTTACATCTATAAATTGCTCATATAATGTATAACCTATGAATTTACCTGAATAATATGAATTAATGAATAAACTAAGAAATGCTATGACAATTTGGCTAACCAATAACCCATAAATCCCAAAATTAATACCAATAAAAATAAGCCCCAATTCAATTACTTTTTTAACCATAGACAACTTGAAATATATATCGGTTCTTCCCTTTACTTTTAAAATATTAAGATTATAGCCATTAATTGGATATAGTAAACCTACCAAAGTTAAAATTTGAAAATAAGGAACAGCAGGCAACCATTTTTCACCTAAAACGATTAAAAATAAAGGTTTTGCTAAGATTGCAGCTATTCCCAATATTGGCATTAGAATAAATATGATTTCCTGAATAATAAGTTTATAATAACCTTTAAGCTTGGAATTTTCATCTTGTATCTTTGCAAAGACAGGATATGTGACCTTTGTAAGAGCTGATGTAACATTATTTACTGGTAATTGTTTTAAAGAGTTTGCTCTGTCATAGAAGCCTAATATTGATGCTGAAAAAAATTTACCTATTATAATTGAATATATATTCTTGTAAACCACGTTCAATAAATTTGAAAAAGTCAAATTTACTCCAAAATTAAAGTGATGTTTCAAAATTCTCCAGTCCCAATCGAATGTCGGCATCCATCTTCTGTAAAACCAAAGTTGGAGAGAATTAATAGAGGTTTGTAAAATATTCATCCAAACTAAACTCCAGACTCCAAAATCATTTAAGGCAAGAATAATAGCCACAACCCCTCCAATAATTAACGATGGAACAGTAATTCTCAATTTAGTTTTGAATTTCATTTCCTTAGTAAGCAGAGTACTTTGTATACTACCGATAGTCCCGATAGGAATTACTAAGGCAAATAATCTTAAAACGGATATTAAAATATCTTTTTCATAAAATCGAGCAACTAGGGGTGCGGAAAAATAAATGATAATGTAGATAAAAATAGAGAGAGCTAAATTGGAAAAGTAAACTACATTTAAATCAATTTGATTATGATCCTTCGACCTAATTAAGGATGAGGTCATTCCAGAGTCTTTTAACTCCCTTCCTACAGCTATAAAAACTGCAATCATAGCAATAACTCCGAAATCTTCTGGAGAAAGAACCCTCGCTAAAACAATTGTAATAATGAAACTTAAGAGCTGTATACTAAAGGTGTTGGTAAACGCCCAAAATAAAGATGTTAAATTTTGGGAGCTTTGTAAATTTCGAATGAAATTTTTCAACATACATTTATTTACTTAATCCCATTGAAGCAATTTCCTTTAAGTACTGCCCGTATTTAGATTTCCCATATCTTTCCGAAGACTTTTTCAGATCTTCTAGTTCTATCATATTTCTTTGAAATGCTACCTCTTCAATATTCCCTATCATCGTACTCTGCCTATTCTGTAAAACCCTAATAAATTCACTTGCATCATCTAAAGATTCTACCGTGCCAGTATCAAACCAAGTCATTCCCCTCGTCATAACACCAACTTCTAATTCTCCCTTTTCCAGATAGATTTTATTTAATGAAGAAATTTCTTTTTCACCTCTGGCAGATGGCCTTACTTTCTTAGCATATTCGATTACCTTGTTATCATAGAAATATAATCCCGGAACCGCATATTGAGATTTAGGTCTATCAGGTTTTTCTTCAATACTTATGGCTTTCTTATTCTTATCAAATTCAACTACTCCATAGCGTTGAGGATCCTTCACTGGATATGCAAAAATCGAAGCGCCCTTGACATCTGTTTTACTTCTCAGAAGTTTTCCAAATTCATTTCCATAAAATATATTATCTCCCAAAACCAACGCTACCTTATCTTTACCGATAAATTTCTCCCCGATTATAAATGCTTCAGCTAATCCATTTGGTTCATCCTGAATCTCATACTCAAAATTACATCCAATATGAGATCCGTCACCTAAAAGTTTTTTAAATGATTCCTGGTCATGGGGGGTAGTAATAAAAAGTATATCCTTAATCCCTGCTAGCATTAAAACGGATAAAGGATAATAAATCATAGGCTTGTCATAAACCGGTAATAATTGCTTACTTACGGCTATTGTTATTGGAAATAAACGAGATCCAGTACCTCCTGCTAAAATAATTCCTTTCATTCTAAATATTGTTTTTTATAATATTCCTTATAATCACCCGATACTACGTGATCAAGCCATTTTTTATTATGTAGATACCAATCGATAGTTTTAGACAACCCCTCTTCAAACGTAACCGAAGGTTTCCAACCTAAAGTTCTGCTTAGTTTAGAAGCATCAATAGCATATCGCTTATCGTGTCCAGGCCGGTCTTTTACATAATTAATTAACTTAGCAGAACTCCCGATCTCCCTGTTCAACTTTTCATCCATTAATTTACAAAGTAATTCTATGAGGTCAATATTCTGCCATTCATTAAAGCCTCCTATGTTGTAAGTTTCCTTTTTAGAACCTTCATGAAGTATTAAATCAATAGAACGGGCATGGTCAATTACATAAAGCCAGTCCCTTGTATACTTTCCATCTCCATACACAGGAAGATCCTTTTTCTCAACAATATTGTGGATAAACAATGGGATTAGTTTTTCAGGAAACTGATTTGGACCATAATTATTTGAGCAATTAGAAATAATATAAGGTAATCCATAAGTTTCTCCATAGGCTCTTACAAAATGGTCACTACTAGCTTTGGAGGCTGAGTATGGAGAATTTGGATCATAAGCAGTATTTTCAGTAAACAAGCCTTTTTCACCTAATGTTCCATAAACCTCATCCGTGCTAATATGATAGAATAATTTATCTGAATAGTCGTCCTGCCAAATTCTTTTAGCCGAATTCAATAAGTTCATAGTTCCGATAACATTTGTCTTTACAAAAGATAAAGGATCCGATATTGAACGATCTACATGAGATTCAGCAGCCAAATGAATTATTGCATCAAATTGATAATCATCGAAAAGGCCATCAATTAATTCGGCATTTGTTATATCCGCCTTTAAAAAATTATAATTGATCTCATTCTCTATATCTTTCAGATTTTCCAGATTCCCGGCGTAAGTAAGGTTATCCAAATTATAAATGTTATAATCTGGATAATTTTTCACTAATAATCTCACAACATGTGAACCTATAAATCCAGCCCCCCCTGTAACTAAAATCCTTTTGAAATTTCTCGTCATACTTTTAAATTATCATTCCCGCAGCGACGGTTTCATTGGTATTCTCATCTATTAATATAATGCTACCTGTATTGCGGTTGTCTCTATATGAGTCTAGCATCAATCTATGTGTAGTTCTAATCCTAACCCGAGCAATATCGTTCATAGAAAGAGCTTTATCTTCTGTATTCCTGTTATAAGTATTTATATCTATCTTATAAATTATGTCTTTGATCATGGCTCTTTGTTCATTAGAAGCATGCATCACCGTATATTTAGCTCTTGGCTTTGCAGCATCGTTATTTAACCAACATAACATAACATCAAACTCCTGTTCCCCTTCTGGCTGATTGTTCCTTTTGACAATCATATCACCTCTACTAACATCAATATCGTCTTCAAGGGTTATTGCAATAGACATAGGAGCAAAAGCCTCATCAATTTCATTTTCACCTGCGTTGATAGATTTTATTCTAGAGGTGAATCCTGAAGGTAAAACAGCAATTTCATCTCCCTTTCTATATATCCCACTAGCAACTCTTCCCGCATATCCTCTATAATCTCTATGATCATTACTCTGTGGTCGTAGGACCGTTTGTACAGGAAATCTAGCATCAATTTTATTAATATCACTACTAATATGTAAAGTTTCCAAGATACTAAGAAGCGTTCCACCGCCGTACCAGCCCATGTTCTGTGAGCGGTTTACAACATTATCACCAAGGAGCGCACTCATTGGTACGAAACGGACATCCTTAACCAACAGTTTAGAAGAAAATTCCTCAAATTGTCCGATAATTTCATTATACCTTTCTTCTGAGAAGTCTACCAAATCCATCTTATTAATACATACTATTAGATGAGGAATATTTAATAAAGAAGCTATGAATGAATGTCGCTTAGTCTGCTCAATAACTCCATGTCGTGCATCGATCAATATTAGGGCCGCGTTGGCTGTCGATGCTCCAGTCACCATATTACGAGTATATTGAATATGTCCAGGAGTATCAGCAATAATAAATTTTCTCTTTGGAGTTGTGAAATACCTGTATGCTACATCTATAGTGATTCCCTGTTCTCTTTCATCTTTTAAACCATCAGTGAAAAGCGCTAAATCTACTCCGTCATGACCTTTTTTTGCACTGGTATTGGTCACCGATTCCAACTGATCTTCAAAAATTGATTTAGAATCAAACAGTAAACGACCAATTAGTGTACTTTTTCCATCGTCAACACTTCCTGCCGTTGTAAATCTTAGTAATTGATTATTATTAATCTCCATTATCTTTGCTAAAGTTTTTATTCTTAAATCAAGTTTATTTCTCCTAAAAATATCCCTGTTTTTTACGGTCTTCCATCGCTGTTTCTGAACGTTTATCATCACTACGATCTCCTCGCTCTGTCTTTCTCATAGTGGAAACTTCATCAGCAATTTTATCAAGCGTGTCGGCATCAGATTCAATTCCTCCGGTAATAGTTATATCTCCAAGAGTCCTAAATCTAATTTTCTTCTTTTCAATTTTTTCACCTTTTTCGAGTTTTAAATATTCAGAAACAGGTATCCATGAATTGTTCCTAAAAACTACCTCTCTTTCATGAGCAAAGTAAAGAGATGGAATACTGATATTTTCTCTTTTAATATAATTCCAAACATCCATTTCAGTCCAATTACTAATTGGAAAAGCCCTAAAGTGCTCACCTTCATAATGTTTACCATTCAACAGGTTCCATAATTCTGGACGCTGATTTTTAGGATCCCACTCTCCAAAATCGTTTCGGTGAGAAAAAAATCTTTCTTTAGCCCGTGCTTTTTCTTCATCTCTTCTTCCACCACCAATTGCACAGTCTACCTTATTAGCTTCAATAGCATCAAGGAGTGTGGTAATTTGAAGGGCATTTCTTGTAGCATTTTTTCCTTTTTCTTCAGCAACTCTACCATTATCGATAGACTCTTGAACAGAACCTACGATTAATTTTGCTCCAAGACTCTCAATCAAGTCATCCCGGAATTCGATAGTTTCAGGAAAATTATGTCCCGTATCTACATGCATTAAAGGAAATGGAATTTTACTTGGGTAAAAAGCTTTTTTTGCTAGATGAGTTACTAAAATAGAATCCTTCCCTCCTGAAAACAGGATGACTGGGTTCTCAAACTGAGCCCAAACTTCACGTAAAATAAAAATCGCTTCCGACTCCAGCTCATCAAGATAATTCAGATAATATTTACTCATTACTTTTTATTTCTAATTTATTCTTTAAATAATCGAATATCCTTTTTACGGAAGCATCAGCTTCCTCAAGGTTCGTTTTTACTTCTATATCTGGAAATTCAGGTTCTTCATAAGGAGCATCAATACCGGTAAAATTTTTAATCTCCCCTGCTCTAGCCTTCTTATACAGCCCCTTAACATCCCTGGATTCGCATATTTCAATTGGCGTATTCACATAAATTTCAACAAAATCATTTTCGCCAATTATCTTTTTTACAGAATCCCGATCAGACTTTAGAGGTGATATAAAAGATCCTATAACAAGACTTCCTGAATCAATAAATAATTTAGCTACTTCGGCTATCCTGCGAAGGTTCTCACTACGATCTTCACGGCTAAACCCAAGATTATTATTTAGACCACCGCGAACATTGTCACCGTCAAGAGTAAATGTATGGACCCCATTATCATACAATCGTTTCTCAACCATATTAGCAAGTGTTGATTTACCTGATCCTGATAAACCTGTAAACCAAACGACAAACGATTTATGACCTTTAAGTTTATTGCGGTCTTTTCGCTCTACCTGAAAGGTATGTGGAACAATATTATTCATCGGTATAACTTAATTCATTCTCTTTCTTTAATTCTCTGCTTCTCCTTTGTTGAAGGCCGTAATCGTATTTATACCATGCCCTTTCATGCAAGTAGTAAAGTATCATTTTAGTCACCAATTCAATTCCTCCAATTTTCAATCCGGTAAGTGGATCACCAGATATCCACCAGGCAAGCAACATCGTATCTATAGTTCCAATGCAACGCCAAGTTATTGTTTTGGCAATATGCCGCTTTCGGCTATCGCCATTTCTAGTAACTCCGGCCTTGATATTAAACCAAATCCTTTCATGAAGGTAATACAAGAACATCTTAGTAATCACTTCCGAAAAACCAATCTTTAAACCTGTATAGGGGTTACCTGTAACAATCCAGGAAAGGACTATAGTATCTATAGTACCAACAACCCTCCAGGTTATGGTTTTGGCGATATGTCTTTTATACGTCTTACTCAATTGCGGATACAGAAAAATGGTTATTTAACAGGTTTTCCCGGTTATATTTCATTTCCTGCCCAGTCTCTTTATCAATAACCTTAAGTCCTACTGCTTTACAAATTGCCTGTCCAGCGGCTGTATCCCACTCCATTGTTGGTGCAAAGCGAGGATAAACATCAGCGTTTCCCTCGGCGACCAAACAAAATTTTAAAGAACTTCCCTTTGAAACCACTTTAATTTTGTCGGTCGATTTTTCCTGTAAGTTAGCAATAAAGTCTTTAGTATCCTGATTCATATGAGATCTGCTTCCCACAACCCGAATTTCCCCTTCACTTTTTTCAGGAGAAATCATTATGGACTCTACCTGGTTAAATTTAGCCGGATCTGTATCATTTAAAATCTGTTTCCAGGAGGAACTACCTGCTGAAAAATAAACTGTTTTTTTAGCAGGCACGTAAATTACCCCGAATACAGGTAAATTATCCCTTATGTAAGCAATATTGACAGTGAATTCTCCATTACGTTTAATAAATTCCTTGGTTCCATCAAGTGGGTCTACAATCCAACAGTCTTTCCAGTCTTTACGTTCCTCGTACTCAAGTTGCTTGTTTTCCTCACTAATGATTGGAATTTTAGTTGGCTTTAAAAAGGAGTTAATTACGGCATTAGCTTTAAGATCGGCTTTTGTAAGTGGAGAATCGTCCTCTTTATTCCGGATTTGAAAATCCTCGCTATTATAAATCTCCATGATTACATTTCCAGCTTCAATTGCTGCCCTGATTGCTATATCTAAATTCTTATCCATTTCTAAGATCCGATTGCATAAAATTCAAAACCTATTTCTTCTTTCTTCTTTCTTTCTAATAGTCTTCTTCCGTCAAACAAAAAGGCTGGTTTCAACATATTATTATAAATAGCCTTCCAATCTAAATCTTCAAATTCATCCCACTCGGTTAAAATGGCGACAGCATGGGAATCCTTACAAACATCGTAGGGGTTATTGAGAACAGTAACCCGTTTTCTGTTTTCTTCTTCAGGTCGGGAACTTAAATAATCCAAATCAGCAAACACCTGCTCTTCGGTAACTTTTGGATCATAGATTACAATTTCTGCCTGTTCGTTTAACAAATAGTCAGCGACATAGATAGCAGCCGATTCCCTGGTATCATTTGTGTCCTTTTTAAAGGCCCAACCAAGGAAAGCGATTTTTTTTCCTGAAACCGTATTGAATAATGTTTTTACAATATTAACGGCAAAACGCTTCTTCTGATGATCGTTCATTATGATCACTTGCTCCCAGTAATCAGCAACCTCCTCTAATCCAAAAGATTTAGCGATATAAACAAGATTCAAGATATCTTTCTGAAAACACGAACCACCAAATCCAACAGATGATTTAAGGAATTTTGATCCTATTCTGCTATCCATTCCAACGGCTTTCGCTACTTCATTAACATCTGCTCCGGTTTTTTCGCAAAGCTCACTCATCGCGTTTATACTGGAAACTCTCTGAGCTAAAAAGGCATTAGCCGTTAACTTAGAAAGTTCGGAGGACCAAACATTCGTAGTTAAAATTCTTTCTGCTGGCACCCAATGAGAGTATATATCAACTAAAGCTTGCATAGCCTCTTTTCCTTCTTCGGTATCTATATCCCCTCCAATTAGAACCCGATCTGGATCCATTAAATCTTCAACCGCAGTTCCTTCAGCTAGAAATTCAGGATTTGAAAGAATTTGATAATTAACTCCATTCCCTGTGTTATCTAATATATTTTTCAAAGCCTGAGCTGTTCTAACAGGCAGGGTGGATTTTTCCACCACAATTTTATCATCTTTGGCTACCCTCGCTATTTGTCTGGCACAAAGTTCAATATACTTCAAATCTGCAGCCATACCTTTTCCAATACCGTAGGTTTTGGTAGGTGTATTTACAGAAATGAAAATCATATCTGCTTTATCTATAGCTGAGTCTATATCTGTGGAAAAGTACAAATTGCGATCTCTTGCCTCACCTACAATTTGAGAGAGACCAGGTTCATAAATTGGTATGTTTTTGACATTCTGATCATTCCAAGCCGCAATTCTTTTCTCATTAATATCTACAACTGTAACATTGATTTCAGGACATTTCTGAGCAATAACAGCCATAGTGGGACCACCCACATAGCCAGCGCCGATACAGCAAATATTTTTAATCCTCATTCTAAACTATAATTTTCGATCACATTTATTCCCTAAAACTCCTTTAACGTCATAAACTACTGCTCCGTTATTTTTAAAGGCATTTAAATCAAGATCCATAAATTGTTTATGGGCAACGGTTAAAACAATTGAATCGAATCTATTTTCAGGTGTCGTATTCACTGTCTCCAAACCATATTCGTGCATGACTTCAGCTGGATTGGCAAGCGGATCATAAACAGTGACTTCCACTCCATATTCTTTAAGGTTCTTTATAACATCTACTACTTTAGTGTTACGTACATCCGGACAATTTTCTTTAAAAGTAATTCCCAGAACCAATATTTTTGAACCTTTAACTTTAATGTCATTCTGCAACATCAATTTAACAACTTCTGAAGCGACATATTGCCCCATCGAATCATTCATTCTTCTTCCCGCTAAAATAATTTCAGGATGGTAACCAATTTCCTGAGCTTTTTGTGCTAGGTAGTAAGGATCTACACCAATGCAGTGCCCCCCAACCAATCCTGGTTTGAAGGGGAGGAAATTCCATTTTGTTCCTGCTGCCTCAAGAACATCCTGGGTATCGATTCCCATCATATTAAAAATCTTCGCTAGCTCGTTTACAAAAGCAATATTAATATCTCTTTGAGAATTCTCTATAACCTTTGCTGCTTCTGCTACCTTAATCGTTGGGGCTAAATGTGTACCAGCAGTTATTACTTCAGCATACAAATCATTTACTCTTTCACCAACCTCAGGGGTTGATCCTGCGGTTACTTTTAGAATCTTTTCCACAGTATGCTCCTTATCCCCGGGATTAATCCTTTCAGGAGAATATCCCACATAGAAATCTTCATTAAATTTCAAGCCACTTATCTTCTCTAGTACCGGAACACATTCATCTTCAGTAACACCTGGATAAACAGTAGATTCGTATATAACTATATCTCCTTTTTTAAGGACTTTACCTACAGTTTCGCTAGACTTGTATAGCGGAGTGAGATCTGGCCGATTATTTTTATCCACAGGTGTTGGAACCGTAATAACAAAATAATTACAACCTCGAATCTCCTCTAAACTAGTTGTACAGAATAAACCTAAATCGTCTGAATTATTTTCTTTTAAAACCGAACGTAAAAGATCATCTTCAACTTCTAAAGTGGAATCTTTACCGCTCATTAACTCATTTACTCTTGGTTGATTTATGTCAAATCCTACAACAGGAAACTTCGTAGCAAATAACCTAGCAAGTGGTAAACCCACATATCCAAGACCAATAACCCCTATTTTTTTATCAGACATTAATTGTTGTATATTTATTTAAGATTCTTCCAATACCAATCGACGGCTTCTTTCAAACCTTCTTTAATTTTATGACTTGGCTTATAACCCAGTAATTTTTCTGCTTTCTCAATCGAGGCAAGCGAGTGTGGGATATCCCCAGGGCGATTTGGTCCATGTTTAATTTCGATATTTGATATTTCAGCATCAAAATCAGAAAGATACTCCTTAAGCAATTGAGTCAACTCCAGCAAATTAGTCCTATCCCCTACTGCAGTATTATAAACCTCGTTAACCGCATTCGGATCATCACTGGTTAAAGCCAGTAAATTCATTTGCAAAACATTATCAATGTAGGTAAAATCCCTTGAATAAGTTCCATCACCATTTATAACGGGACTTTCATGAGCCATAAACTGCATCACAAATTTTGGAATTACCGCCGCGTAAGCTCCATTTGGATCCTGCTTCCTGCCGAAAACATTAAAATATCGAAGACCTATTGTATTTAGACCATATGATTTATTAAATATATCTGCATAAAGCTCATTGACATATTTAGTGATAGCATATGGAGATAAAGGCTTCCCAATTTTGTCTTCTTCTTTTGGTAATGATTCAGAATCGCCATAGGTAGAAGAACTGGCCGCATAAACGAATCGTTTAACTTTGTTTTCTTTTGAAGCAACAAGCATATTCAAAAACCCTGAAACATTTACTTCATTACTCGTTATAGGATCTTTTAAGGATCGAGGGACCGAACCAAGTGCCGCCTCATGTAGCACAAAGTCCATGTCATCACAAGCCTTTTGACAGGTTTCAAGGTTGCGTATATCTCCCTTTACAAATTGAAATCTCGGATTATCAATTATATTTTCTAGATTTTCTTCATGTCCGGTAGAAAGGTTATCCAAGCATTTCACTCTTGCTCCACATTCCAAAAGAGTTTCACATAAGTTTGAACCTATAAATCCAGCTCCTCCTGTAACCAGGATATTCGATTTTGAAATAATTTCCTTCTGATTCTCAGTAATCAAGATAATATTTTTAGTTTTTTAGAATTGGCAAATATAAAATTTCCCTCAGGAGTATTAATAATCATCTTCTTAAAGAATTCCCAAAAATAATATCCATCATATATTAAAACATACGTTGAGCAAGAACACAAAACCTGATAATTTGAAATGATTCATACCCTAATACTACCTCTAATATAAATTTTATCTTAAATAAGAGAATTTGCACAAATTAAGGTTGAAAATTATTAATCATTAAAATGTCTTTTATAAAAAAAATCATTGTAAAGATTAACACCATTTTGATTTAAATGAGAGGGATCATAAAAATGAAGCGAATCTGATAAAAAACCCATATTTTTATAATTGTAAAAAGATAAATTTAAAGAATCCAAATATGTTAGTAATCTTTCAGGTTTGGAATATCTAAAATGACTATTTCTAGGCGAATGCACTATTATCAGTTGGGCATCTGTTTGCTTAATTTTCTGTATAGTCCTCACAAAAGCCTCCCACTGTAATTCATTATATTTCCATTTCTGATGATTAATATCTGAATAATTTTGATTAGTCCTAATCTTGCGTTGAACAAAACCTCCATTAACATAAGTGTCCTCCTTTTGGGCTTTATTTTCGATATCATCTAGCGAATTACATATATATTCTTTATAAACTGCAAATATCCAAGTGTTCATAACTTTGATATTTCTCAATTGAAGTGCTAACTTAAAAGTTTCCAGATCATTATAATCATTTGAAATCAAATCGAAGGAAGATTCCACTCCGTCTGACGAAAACATTCCTGGATAAATATCTAAAACGACATAATCTGGATTTAAACGCTCAATATATCTATTAACCAATATTTCTGTTTGTAAGAAAGTTTGTGCACTTGAACCAAGATTAAAACTATTATAACCGTATTCCCCAAAGATCCTTGGATCATAGTGCCTGTAAGATCTCGATGAACCTAGAAACACTATATCAACTTCTGAGGTGTTTTTAACTTCCTTAAATCTGGTGTTGGAAAACCCATATGCAAATTTCTCAAAGAAAATATTTTGTTGAAAATAATCTGGAACTATTTCGCCATACCCAATTAAACCAATTAGATAAACTGCAATTGAAAAAATTGAAAATAAAATAAATCTTTTGATAAATTTTTTAATTGATTCCATATCAAAACTGGAAATAAATAAAGTTAGTTTCTGAAGAAAACATATAAAGACCAATTAGCAGTATCAAAAAACTATGGATAAGCCAATTAACTTTGTTATTATTAATATAAACTAAGTTTTCTATAGCAAATTTTTCCCTTCTACCTAACCATTCAATAATAAAAAAAAGAATAATTATTGGGGCCAATTTAACCGAAAAACCAATTCCTACATAGTAAGGAAATGTAAATAAAGACGGGTCAAAAACACCTTTCAAATAACTTACAGCATGACCTATATTTTCTGCTCTAAAAAACACCCAAGCAATTAATGTAAGGAAAAAAGTTAAACTCATTTGACCAAACTCCTTAAAATTAGGAAATAATGAGTTTTGAGCCACCACTTCCATATTTTGGCGATTTTTTTTGGCCAAAAGAAGAGGTAAAAAATATAAGGCATTTAAAGCTCCCCAAACAATAAATGTCCAGTTGGCTCCGTGCCAAAACCCACTAACAATAAAAATGATAAATGTATTTCTAACTTTCATCCATGTCCCTCCACGACTACCTCCCAGTGGTATATATAAATAGTCCCTAAACCAGGTAGACAAAGAAATATGCCAGCGACGCCAGAATTCTGCAATATCTCTGGAAAAGTATGGAAAAGCAAAATTTTGCATTAAGTTAAAGCCGAATAGGCGAGCAGTTCCAATAGCTATATCAGAATACCCCGAAAAATCCCCATAGATTTGAAAAGTGAAAAATATAGCTCCTAAGAGCAACGTACTTCCTGACATATCACCTGAATTCTCAAAAATATGATTGGCGAAAACAGCACAATTATCTGCAATAACTACTTTTTTAAATAATCCCCATAAAATCTGCCGCATCCCATCAACAGCTTTGGAGTACTCAAATTTTCGGCTTTTATAAAATTGAGGTAATAAATTAGTTGCTCTTTCAATAGGACCAGCTACAAGCTGAGGAAAAAAACTAACGAAAGCCGTAAAAGAAATGAAATCCTTAGCCGGTTCAAGACGCTTCTTATATACATCTATTGTATAACTTAGAGTTTGAAATGTATAGAAACTAATTCCTACCGGTAAGATAATATCTAATGAGTTTGCATTTAAATCGTAACCTGCAACGCTAAAGGCCGATATAAAATTATCAAGAAAAAAATTGTAGTATTTAAAGAATCCTAGAAATCCAAGATTTACAATAATGCTAATCCATAATAAAATTTGGCGGTGTAATTTATTTGTGACAATACCTAGGTTTTTACCTACGAAGTAGTCAACAAGAGTACTGAAAAATATAAGTGATAAAAAACGCCAATCCCACCAGCCATAAAAGAGGTAACTTGCAGCAGCAACCAGAAGATTCTGCCATTTAAGATTCCGGTTAAAGACAAACCAGTATAAAACAAAAACAATCGGCAGGAAAATTGCGAAATCTAATGAATTAAATAACATTTATTTTATTCGTATTGATAATTTCGGCAAATATAATATTTAATTTCAGGTGAGATGGAATTCAAAATTAAAACCCCGTAGACTCCAAATGAACCATAGTGGTTGCAATTATCTTTTCTTCGAACTTTCCAGACAAGTATTTCCCATTAAGCCTGTTATTTAAAATTTCCACCGCCTTGGATCCTAATTCCTGTGGATGTTGTTCGATATAGCTTAATGAAGGCGTTAGATACTCCGCCACCTCTTTACTCATATAACCTATCAATTTAAGATCATCGGGCACTTTAATGTTTTCCTCGTAAGCGACTCGTGTCGCCATAATCGCACTCTCAAAATCGGTACATAATAAAGCCTCAATTTTTTCAGTAGTTATAAGTTCCCTGATCTTTCTTTTCAGCTCAGTTGGCTTTGTACTGGTAGCCATGTACAAATTGTCCAATTCCTTCATCGCCTTTTCGTAGCCTTTTATTCTCAACTGTCCTATTCCAACATGATGAATTGCTGAAGCAAGACCTATTTTTTCCAATCCCTTTGCCTTAAAGAACTTTGTTGCATCATAGAAGCTCTTCTCATCGTCTACCCCAATTTTGTCTGAAGGAAGTCCTAGATTAATTCTGTCATAAATCACTACTGGTATATCATAATCCAACAGGGCGTATAAATGATCGTATTCCTGTTTTTTCTGAGTTTCCTCTGAAACTGCTATCAATACACCATCAACCATTCCCGAAGTGAGCATATCACAGATCTGCATTTCCCGATCCAGTGATTCATTAGAAATATAAGTGATCACCTGCTGTTCATGTTTCTGAGCTTCGGCTTCCATTCCGGAAAGAACCCTGGCAAAAAAACTATTTGAAATATTTGGAATTACCACTCCAATTGTACCTGTCTTACTTTTTTTAAGATTAACTGCAACAGGATTGGGCCTGTAATTATGAAGTTTCGCTAGTTCCTTTACTCTTTCAGCAGTTTTAGGACTTATCTCGGGACTGTCATGTAAAGCTTTTGAAACTGTTGAAATACTGACATTCAAGAGTTTGGCTAATTCTTTGAGAGTAATTTTACTTTTCATAGTTCACAGGAAAATAAGTTATAAAGGTTAAAAAAATTACTGAATTTGCACAATATTAGATTTAGTTTTGATTTAGAACTATTTTTTTAGTCCTTTACTATGAAAAGAGAACTCTAGTGTTTGGAAGAATAGATCATACAAATTATCCCCCTAAGCAGAATGTATTGATCTGGGATGGAAAATGTGGATTTTGCAAATTCTGGAAAACGAGATGGGAAGAAAAGACCAAAGGAAAGATAAGATTTAAAACCTATCAGGAATTCGCTCAGAACTTTCCCGATATCCCTCTGAAGGAATTCAAAAAGGCCAGTCGTTTAATTGAACCAGACGGAAAAGTCTACAGTGGCCCAGACTCTGCTTACAGAAGTCTCTGGCACTCTGGCACTACTTTCCATCATGAACTTTACCAGAGCAATAATTTTTTCCGTAAGTTCAGTGATCACGCCTATAATCATATAGCTAAAAACAGACATTTTTACTTCAGACTGACAAAATTCCTTTTCGGGAATAACCCTTTGAATTTAAAGCATTACTGGATCTTCTATCTGGTTTTGATCATTTTAATTTTATTCCTGCTATGAAAATTCCCAATTCATACTGGTTTTATATTATCGCGGCAATTATAACTATTATCGGCCTGGTCACTGGCTGGTATTTCTTTCTGGTGATTCTACTACCCTTAAGTTTTTTTCGTTCAAAGAATCGGGATGAATAGCGGGAAAACACCGCTATTATTGGAGTTAAACTTATCCTAAACCCCTCTAAGTTTTTGCTCAAATGCGGCTTTCAGTGTAATTTGAATTAGAAATAAAATTCAAATAAAATGAAAGATTACGGTACATTATCTCAAGCGATAAATAAATTAAAATTAGAGGAAGGTTATGAAGAAGATTTTAACCTTTTGGATGAAGAGATCGAATTAAAATCCAAAAAACAAACTTTCGGGGTTGAAGAGTTTGAAGTTGATAAGGTATTACGATTTGAAGGAATGAGTAATCCTGATGATAATGCGATTCTTTATGCAATTACCACCTCAAATAATCATAAGGGAGTTCTAGTTGATGGATATGGAGTATCCAGTGGACAGGTTTCTAAAAAAATGATGGAAAAATTAGATTTAAAAGACCATAGATCCCTTGGATAACCTAAGTTAAACTTCTATTAAAGTGAGGATGGAAATTTGCAAAACAAAGCTTCCATTGTAAATTTGTATTGAATTTTAAAAAACGATAAATAAAAACTATGAATTACTTAGGTTTAGATTCAGATAAGACAAAGAAAACAGTTGAGGAACTAAATATCCTATTAGCTGATTATCACATATATTACCAAAAGCTTCGTAACTTTCACTGGAATGTAATTGGCAAAAACTTTTTCGATCTCCATGAAAAGTTCGAGGAATTGTATGATGATGCAAAATTGAAGGTTGATGAAATTGCTGAGCGTATTCTTACTCTAAGATACCAGCCAACCAGTAACCTTAGTGAATATCTTAAAGATTCAAATTTGAAGGAATCTCCATCAGATATCACAGATAAGAAAATGATCGAAATTCTCCTTGATGACCATGGGGCGATTTTAAAACAAATGAGAAAGGTCATAGATACCGCTGATGCCGCAGATGATGAAGGAACTATAGATCTCATTGGCGCTTATATCCGTGAGCTTGAAAAAACAAGTTGGATGTTGGATGCCTGGAAAATGAAAACTAGTGATCAACATAAACCGGTAAAAAAATAACCAAAACTAAAATATGGAGGATTTCAACATTCAGGATTCTTTAAGCGGCATAACTGAAAAATTAAGTGGATGGCTAGACTCATTGATTCTAGGCCTTCCAAATTTTCTTCTGGCCGTAATCGTTTTCATTGTCTTTACTTTTATTGCGAAATATATAGGACAATTATTTGAACGCGTCACCAGAAATCAAATCAAACAGGATTCTATAAGGTTAATGACGGTCAAGGTTATTAAGGCCATTGTAATACTTATAGGATTTTTTATTGCCCTCGGGCTCCTGAATCTTGATAAAGTCCTTACTTCAGTACTAGCTGGTGCTGGTGTGGTTGGTTTAGCTATTGGTTTAGCACTCCAGGGAACTCTTAATAACACCTTTTCTGGTTTGATCTTAAGTTTTCTTCCAGAGCTCCAAATTGGAGATTGGGTAGAAACTAATGGCTATGCGGGGACGGTTACAGAAATTAACCTGAGAAATATTGTGATCAAACAATCTGATAACAATTATGTAGTGATCCCGAATTCCAAGATAATTGAAGAACCATTTAAGAATTTTACCAGAACTGCAAGATCAAGAGTTTTTGTTAATTGTGGGGTTGGATATGAATCAGATCTGGAAATGGTCAGAGATCTTACGTTGCAAGTTATAAAAGATCTATTTCCACAAAGAGGTAATGAGGAAGTTGAATTCATGTATAACGAATTTGGTGATAGTTCAATAAATTTTACGGTTCGATTCTGGACAGATGTAACTAAGAACAGAGATATTCTGGTAGCTCAGAACGAAGCTATTATTGCGATTAAGAAAGCCTATGACGGTAAAGGAGTCAACATTCCATTCCCTATTCGCACAATTAATTTCAGCAATAAACTGGCATTAAATAAATCTGAAGAGTAAAGTTGCTTTTTAGAACTAAAAAAAGCCCCCGCAAGTAGCGGGGGCTTTTTATTTTATATCAACTAAGTTATATCATTAAAACTTGAACCCGATCCCAAATTGAAACCTGGCTCCTTCTTCACCAGCAAAGATACTGAAATTCCCCTGTATAGCATCAGCACTATTAATCCAGATACCTCCTCCGTAACTGTCATGCCATTTATCACTATCCTGAGTATCCATCCATACTCTTCCCAAATCATAACCTGCATAAATACCTGGTTGGAAAGGTAAAAAGCTCGTCTTTATGGTATTGAATGAATATCTAAGATCTGCTCCCGTACCAAAAGAGCTTTTTCCGGAATATCTTTCTAATCTGTATCCCCTAAGGCCACTATCGGCGCCCAATTGTGCAGATTGGTAGAATTCATATTCCTTACCAATATTTATATGAGCTTCAGCTCTGGTCTTTATTACTAATTTACGGTTTCTGGTAAGGGCATTATAGAATCCCATATATGGTTTGAAATAACCATACTGCCTGCCTGGATCTGCTGTATTAATTTTCGCTCCAAGGTTCAGTTCAAAAAGCATTCCCCTGGTTGGATTCAGCACATCATCATAACTTTCATATCTATACATAGCATCCAGACCAGCAAAGTATTTTCTATCGAAAAAATCTGGATCTTCACTTACGAAGTCTTCAGTAATAAATCTTCCATCTTCCTGCTGAACTTCTATACCTTCAAAACTGGCGGTAAAACCAAAATAGCTACCAAAAGGAGTTTTATTCACAAGTGCGGCTCTTACACCATATTCACTTAATCCTACCCTATTGTAACTTAGACCGAGCTCATCTTCGAAATTTTCAGTTTCATTACCAAAACCGAAAAAGTTCTCTGAAAAATTCGGACTAGCGAAATTGGCTCCAACCTGCAAATTATAACTACCCACAATTGTTGCAAATTCAGCTTCATAATCTAGTGCGAATCCATTCGTTGCTGAATGTACCTCACCGGAAAAAGTATGTTGAGAAGTAAATGGATTTCTTTTGAACTTATTGATCGACTTTACAAATTCCAAACCAAATGAAAATCCAGAGTCTGGATTATAGCCAATTCCAGGGGTTATAGACCCAGAAGAAAAAGTCTTTTTATCCTTATCATAGGTATTGATCTCGTAATTATCTGTAAGCCTTAATTTAGCTCCATCAATTTTTTCAATGGTATTAGGTAGTGATTTGTGATCATAAACTTTTAAATTTTTACCATAATCAACTGTGTAGATATCGTTATTCTGACCACCAATTACCCTTAAGAATATCTTGGCAGGGCCATCTCCCTTAACGTTGATCTTATCATCATCATCTAATCCATAGACCCAGATCTCTTTTGTCTCTTCATATTTATAGATCTTGTCGCTTAGTTTTTCAGCTCTTTCACCATCCTTATTTCGGGTAATAGTCACCCTGGTTTCATTATCTGAAAGCCTTACAATATCTATGAAATCATCTTTATCTGTTCCGGTTACTATCGCGAGGTTAGCAAAATGGTCATAATATCGTTCAGCAATATCAACGATATTATCTCTTCTACCTTTTACATTTTCAATTAATTCCTGGGTAGCTTTTCCTTTGGTTTCTTCAGGTAATTTTGAAAAGGCCTCCTCTATAGTTTCATCTGTCACATTCTCTTGGATGAATTTTGCCTGTTCCAGCCAGGTAGACTTCCCTACGTTCTGGATTAGCGATCTATCCAGACCTAAAGCAGCTATGTTGAACCACTCTACATCCTTAATATTATCTCCATATACCGCAAATTGATTGGCAAACCCCGTAATAGCTCTTAGTGTTCCGAAAAATGCGCCATCAAAATTAGAAAATACCTGGTCCCTATCCCTGGGCACAGGTTTAAAATGATGTTCTCCCTCATTGTTTTCGATCTCAGACCAGCGCCACTGGTCCTGGTGCCTGTCCCAATCTCCAATTAGCATGTCGAAGATCCTGGCTCGCACATAAGAAGCTTCATCAAGGATATACTTTTCATCCCTTCTTAATCTCTCGATCATATCTGCAGTACTCACAATATCATGATCTGGGCTTCCAAAAGATTCATATCCCGTCCAACCTTCTTCAGGTCTTTCCACGATCATATAAATATCATCTCCATGTACTGAATTATATTTTCCAAGAGCTTTCTGCTTCGGAAGATAAAAAACCTCTGGATTTGTATGATATACTCCAGCCGCTTCACTTAAAGTTGGAATGGTAAGAAAACCATATGGATGTGCAGCAGTATAAAAATCTGTCAGAAGATTATCTGCCACTGTATTTTCAAGCTTATCTTCAACTGGTTGATTTTTAAAAGCTACATTCTGCAAAAATCTTAGAGCATCCTTTCTAACTCTCCTAATATTGTATTCACGTCCCAGGCTATCTTTAACACGCAGGGAAACGGTCTGATGTCCTCCGCCTTCACGAACCACCTCTAATCCGCCATAGAGAGTGTCCAGATCTGCAACCTTCAGGGTCACATCTGTACCATATAATTCGCGATATCGCTCACCCCAAACAGTCTTGTGAACTGTACCTTTTTCAGTTTCAGACTCCTTGTAAATGGATGTAGTTATTGTTTGAGGGAAACTTTCTGGATATTCCTTGAATTCAAATGGAATAGGAGTCTCCATCACCTGCTTCTGAAAAAGCAATTTTGGTTTATTGTCTTCATTTCCGTAGAAACTAGCCCACACTGAACCATCTTTAAAAATATCAAGTACAGCGAAACCCTGTCCATTATAAGCAAACAGTCCATCGTTACTTAGTGTCGCATAGGAAGCTTTTGAACCCGATCCCGAAACTATCTGTTTCACACTATCGTGTTCAATGTACTGAAGGGAATGTTCATGACCGGAAACAAAGATCAATCTTTCATTTCCCCTGGCAATGGTAGAGAGCCTTGTAGCCAGAGATTTATACCTGTTATTTTGAGCATCCTGAATGGAAACTCCACCGGTAGTTCTAATAAGAGTGGCCAGAGATCCTAATATTGGAAGGGGAATTTTCTTTTGAGACGGATAAATATGCCTATCAATAGTATATTGACCTCCATGCACCCCATTGGTGTAAATAGGATGGTGAAGCGCTATTAGAATAGTTTTGTTTTGGTTCTTTTTGATCTCAGATTCAACCTCAAGGAACATTGCTTCCCTGGTCTTTATTTGCTCGCAGTCGTCATTGATCTTAGGATTCTTATCCCAATCCTCCAGATACCACTGAGAGTCGATCACGATCAATTGAATATTTTCTGAAATTTCGATAGACTCTAGTCCGCAGCCAATTTCAGGGCTCCAAACCAGGATTTCCTCAAATTTACTTTTCAGATAATCTTTCTGCCTTTCAAGACCTTCAAGTTTTTCATTATACCAGTCGTGGTTTCCGGGAATAAAAACAACCTTCCCCTTATAGTTTTCTATAGCATCTAATTGCGCGTCCAGTCGATATTCTGCCTCTTCCCTTTCTGGGGAATCTTTTGGGGGCATCCCATCAGGATAAATATTATCTCCAAGGAAAATAGTATAGTTCTCTGTTTTATTAACCGAATCCAGGTATCTTTTAAAAGCAATAAGGCCTAAAGAAGTGCCACCGGGTGGAGAGTAACCGGCATCGCCAATTAGATAAAATGACTTTTCAATTTCCTTATTTTTCGGGTAACCAAAATCGGACTCTTTTTGCTCCTCAGCATATTTTGGTGCCACGGTAACACAAGAAAAAACAAGGAACAGAATAAAAAATGGGGCTAAAAGTTTAACTTTTTTCATAGAAAATATTGGTCAATTTTTTTTGTAATTTGGGCGTTACAATTAAGAACTTCATGTATGAATAATCTCATAGAGAAAGCTGATAAATTTGTTGAAGAATTATTTAAAGAAAAACTGCCGAACACCTTTATATATCATAACTACCAGCATACACAGCGTGTGGTTAAAAGTACTAAAGAATTAATCGATAATTCTGAAATTAATGTTAAAGAGGAAGAGGCGCTAATGCTAGCGGCATGGCTGCATGACACAGGATACATTCATACCTATAAAGGCCACGAACAGAAAAGTGCCGAAATAGCTGAAGCTTTCTTAAAAGACAATAATGCCACCCAAGAACTAATAGACAAGGTCAAGAAATACATTCTTGCCACCAATTTTTCAAAGATTCCCGAATGTTTAGGCGAAAAGATCATTCGTGATGCAGACTCCTCTCATTTTGGCAAAAAATATTTCGAGGAAACCAGTGAACTTCTTAGGCAGGAGTTGGAACTCCATAACGTGAAGCATTTCACAAATGCAGAATGGCTGGAAGAGAATATTCTTGTATTTACTGAAAAGCACCAGTACTATACAGATTATGCTATAAAAGAATGGGAACCAAAGAAGGAGGAAAATCTCCTTGAACTTATTGAAAGCAAGAACAAACAGCAGAAAAAGCTTAAAAAAGAGGAGCATAAAGCTCGCATGAAGGCTAAATATAAAAATGAAAATCCTGAAAGAAGTATTCAAACTCTTTACAGAACTACTTTAAGGAATCATATAAAACTTAGCGATATTGCAGATACCAAAGCGAATATCCTTCTTTCAGTTAATGCTATTATCATTTCCCTTGCAATTGCAGATATGATCCCAAAGTTGGAAGCAGCATCTAACAAACATCTTCTGGTTCCTACTCTAATCCTTATACTATTTAGTGTAGCATCGATCATTCTTTCAATTATGTCTACGCGCCCAAATATTACCAGCGGTGAATTTACAAGGGAACAGGTAAAGAAAAGAGAAGTAAACCTTCTGTTCTTCGGGAATTACCATAAAATGCCTTTCGACCAGTTTAAATGGGCAATGGGAGAACTAATCAAAGACAAGGATTATGTCTACGAAATGCTGACCCTGGATTTACACCTCCTGGGTAAAGTTCTACATAGAAAATATTATTTGCTAAGGCTTACTTATACAGTTTTTATGTCGGGAATTATAATTTCTGTCCTGGCTTACATCTTATCATTTTATCTAATGTAATTCTTCCATTAGATCTTCATAATTTATAACTTTTTCAGGATGATTGCTATCTGGGGTATATAGTATATTTACCCGGATAGCTTTCAATCCAACCACACCCTGAACATCTTCAAGCTCTAATAATTCCACTTCATCACCAAAATAACTTTTTGCCTGAAGATACTTTATGTATTGTAAATACTCTCTCTCGTCACTACCCTGGGAATAAACAATGGTCATTTTCCCTTTTTGAGTGACCCGCTCCTCAGTTCCTTTTACAAAAGCTTTATCGATACGTTTTTTAATGATCTCGTACCTGGCATTATAGGTGCCATCAACATCAAATTTCTTTTCATCCATTCTATATCGAATAGACATCGTACTGTTATAAACAAGGATTAAAGAAGCTGCTTCGAGTTTTATAGGGGTATTTTCCTGTAACTGGTAGAAACGATTTTCCATTTCACACATGGTGCTTAATTGCCACAGCCTTAGATTGAATAAATAAACCTTATTAAATGGCCTCTTATTGGCCATGGAAGCGCCTATATACATATTATGGTCTACGCCATCTGTTTTATATCTTTCAAAATAATGTGGATATATTTCCTGAGCCTGAATCTGCTTTTTATCAATATATCTCGACATGGTACGATTTATCTGTTGCACAGTATCATCATACTTTTTTCGGTGATTATATACCAACCCGGTTTCAGGATTAAGCATTTTAGAATAATCGTCAACAAGATTTTTGATCTCATCAGATTGCTTTTTCAAGTGGCTCATAAGAGGATTCACCTCTTTCTGCAGCAAATTGAAAACCTTTTGTTCGCTACTGGCATTCAAGGTATCTAATAGCTCTTCCCTAAAATCTGAAATCCTGTATTTTACCTGATCATAAATGGGTAATTCTTCGATCTTATAGGCTTTTTCAATAATATCAAGAATGATATCTAATTGATCCAGAAGATCCCTTTTAATGGCTTCATTTCGCGCTTCAGAAGAGGCCACGATATCTATCTGACCATATAATGGAAATACATCCTTAAAGGTAATATCTTTAAATGATGCCAGACCATCTTTATCAAGATCCCGTATAAATTTTTTGGCTTCCTTTTCAAAGACCCAAAGCACGCTGGGGTGAATAGAAGTACATTCACTTTGAATAACAGCTTTAACCCGGTTCTCGAAATCATTACGATTTCTTTCAACCGTCGTAACTATATAAGGCAAAATATCATCCAACTTGATCGCATTAATACTATTTAGCTCATTCTTTCTCTGAGAAACCAGTTCTAGTACACCTAATAGCTTTCCATTTTTAGCAATTGGAGCTAGAAGGCAACTTTTTACATTATTCTTTTTAAGGTTTTTAGCCAGAAGATTATCATTATCCTTAATATAATCATCCACATTAGAGATAGTAAAATAGGCGTTTTCGTCAATCAGCTTCTGAAATCCACGTTCACATATTCCAGTATCACAATCATTAACAAGTTTTTGATCCAGAATAAAACTGGTAGCTTCCTCATTATCCATCCTTTCAAAAACCATATCTCTACGGTTAAAAACGGTAAATCCTACCCTGAGATCTGAGATCTTGTAGATAGACCTGAATATTTCCTGAAGTTTCTGCAGCTCTTCGGTCTCATTTACCTCCTCAAATAATAAGGTGGTTTTTAATTCAGAGATCGCATCATCAATAGTAACATCGGTTAGATTAACAATAGTAAATCCTTTAAAAATATAGCTATTAGGTGGTATCTTCTCTTTCCATAATTTGAGATCATCCACATTTTGAAGCAACTTGTCTACATCTTCCTGAGTGATCTCTGGCGCACTATCTTTTTTGATGATTTCCACGAAATCTGCATTCATCGCCACTCTGTAATGCCTTCGTATACCCTGTTCATCTGGAATATCATAATATAATGGCCTGGAAATATCCATAGTATAACCATAGCAATGCTTTAATATCTGAATACAGGCATAGATATAAATAAGTTCATCATCGGTATTTCGAAAAGTCAGTTGAAAATCATCTCCTGCTTTCTTCAAAATCTGCTTCAGCCTTTTAGATTTATTGAAAAGGATATCATGAAAAGGTACCGAAGCGGCCTTAATTTCATTGTTAGTAAGAATATTTGGGAAAAGGTCATCCAGCAGGATCTTAATAGGTTCCCTGTATTTTTTCAAAAGATCAAGATCCTGAAAACCTTCTGAAAGCTCGGGATAATCTGAAATATAATTAAGCATATCCTCCATGTAGTTTTTGGATATACTGCTTTCTATCTCTTTAACTTCCTTCTGATATTGCTCGATCACTTTATGAAAACTGATCTTTATCTCTAAAGGAAACTCTTTTAATTGCTGCGTCATAACCCGATAATTTAAGGTAAAATTAAAAGTTATGGAAGCCCAAGAAGTCCAACGACAAGAGAATTAACAATAATTTATAAAATATGAAGTACTAAGAGAAGGTAGTTCTTTATTTTTGTGAAAAATTTTATAACAAATGAGAAAAATAGCATTATTGATTTTTGGTTTCGCTTTAATTTTAACAGGATGCCAGGAAGATAAGGGCTACTACCTTAGCGGAACTATAGATGGAATTGAGGACGGTAAAAAGGTCTACATTTCAGAAAGAGATGAAACAACCAGCAGTCTTAAACCAGTTGACACCGCGGTCATTAAAGATGGAAAATTCGAAATTGATTTGGAAGATCCGGATCAACCAGGCTTGAGCTTCTTAAGATTTGAAGGAGTTAATGGGAATGTGGTATTTATTACTGAAAACCAGAAGATCAGTTTCGATATAGATAAAGACAGTATCAGAAACACGAAGATTAGTGGTGGTAAAGAAAATAAGGCCTTAGCTGAATATCTTGATCATTTAAAGGAGCTTAATCAAAGAATGGTAGATATGCAAAAAGAAATGCGCCAGGCTGCTATGGAAAAAGACACTGCTAAACTTAATAGTCTCAGAGAAGCACAGGCTGAAATAAGAGATAACGATAAGAATTACAAGGAAGAACTATTCAATCGTAATAAAGATTCCTATGTTTCTGTGATGTTGTTGATGGATATGCTAAATATGAGATCTCATTCTTCCCCTGAAGTTAGAGAGATGTATTCTGAAATTTCAGAAAGGTTGAAAGAAACTCCATTAGCTAAAACTTTAAAGGAAACACTGGATAATAATCTTGCTGCTGAAGTAGGAAGTAAAGCTCCTGCATTTACTGCTCCTACTCCAGATGGTGAACAGTTATCACTTGAAGATAATCTTGGTAAAGTGACTGTAGTAGATTTTTGGGCAGCGTGGTGCAAGCCTTGTAGAGTAGAAAATCCAAATCTTGTTAGAACTTACAACAAGTATAAGGATCAGGGATTGAATATAATTAGTGTTTCGCTAGACAGACCTGGTCAGAAAGATAAATGGCTGAAGGCAATTGAAGAAGACAACCTTGAGCAATGGAAGCACGTTTCAAATCTTAAGTTCTGGAATGAGCCTGTCGCGAAGCAATATAGAGTAAATGCTATACCCGCAACTTTTGTGCTTGACGAGAACGGGATCATTGTTGCAAAAAATCTTCGAGGTGATGCCCTTTCAAATAAAATTGGAGAATTACTTCAGTAATTTTCTTGAATATTTAATAAAAAAAGCGCCTAAGTGGCGCTTTTTTTTATTTCAACTCAAAACCAACACTTACTTTGATCTTGATCTCTAATTCCCCCGGAGCTATAGTTTGCTGGCTGCCTTTAGCAGCACTCATTTCTACAGCTTCATCCATCCGATACACTGGCTGAAAATTATTATAATCCATTTCACTAATAGTTATCGCTTTCCCTATTTCCTGACCTAGAGGTTCAGCAAGTTCTTTAGCCCGTGATTGAGCATCCAAAACCGCTAATTTCCTGGCTTCCTTTTCATATTTCTCCATTTCGGAAGATTTAAATTGAATTCCATCTATTCGATTCAATCCATTTTCCAAAAGCCCTTTCATTATTTTCTCATAATCTTTAATATCATGAAGAGTGATTGAAATTGCTTGATTTGCGACGAAACTATATGTTTTGTCATTATAATCGTAGCGTTTATTGAGGTTCACATAATCTGTTTGAATATCTTTTTCCTCCACGCCCTGAGATTTCAAGTAACTTATAACCTTGTCGACAACCGCGTCATTCTGTTTTTTCACCTCAGCAGCAGAGGAACCTTCATGTTCTATTCTTGATTTTATAAGAACTTCGTCTGGTTCAACTTTTACAACACCCTCTCCGGTTACGTTTACTACGGGCACTTCCTTGCTTTGCTGAGCTAAAACCGGTAAAACGGCGGTTAGAGCAATAAAGAATATCATTTTTTTCATATAAATAGTTTTTAGTTACGGTTGATTCTAACCAAGAAGAATACCAAACTAGATTCGGCCGGTTCTTTGTAGAAAAAATAATATCACAATAGGTATGGCAAGAAGAACCACCATTAAAAGATGTGTTTCAAAAACCCAGGGTGCAAAAAGCATAGTTATTAGATACCCACCGGTAGCACCACCAAAATGCGCATCGTGACCAATGTTGTCTGTTCTTCGCTTCATCCCGTAAATGGTATACAATAAATAACCAATACCAAATACATAGGCCGGCACGGGAATCACAAAAAATAGACCTAGGGTCATATCAGGTTGTAATAAGATCGCTGAGTATAGCACTCCCATTACAGCTCCACTAGCTCCAACGGCCGTATAATTATAGTCATCTTTGTGAAAAAAATAAGAAAGCAGATTCCCTAGTAATAAGCTACCAAGATAAATTACGATAAAGGCGATTGCACCTAAATTATAGATAAGGACATTGGCGAAAAAGTAAAGGGTTAACATATTTACGAATAGATGGCCAGTATCTACATGTAAAAATCCAGAAGTAAAGATCTGAAATTTAGACCCTTGCTTTATATCTGAAATATTGAATTTGTATTTATTGAAAAAAGATTGATCACTAAAACCTTTAAATGAAACCAGAACGTTCACGGCAATCACAACGAGCGTTGCAAGGCTTAATTCTCCCATATTTGCTTAAGTTTAGTTTCAAATATACCATATATTTGCCGAAAGTTTTTTTATGCAAGGATTAGTTTTCTGGTTGATCTACCCTATCCTATGGCTGGTTTCCATTCTGCCTTTCCGGTTATTTTATTTGTTCTCTGATGCGGTCTTTTTTCTTGTATATCACATTATTGGATATCGAAAAAAAACAGTTCGTGAAAACCTTGAGCTGGTTTTTCCTGAAAAATCTGAGAAGGAAATAAAAAGAATTCAAAAGGCATTCTATAGCCATATGTGTGATATGTTCCTCGAGATGATCAAAAGTATCTCGATCTCTGAAAAGGAAATCGAAAAGCGCTTCACCTTTACTAATGTGGAATACCTGCGAAAATTAGAAAGCCTGGATAAGAGTCTTGTAATAATGCTAGGCCATTATGCCAGTTATGAATGGATAAATGCCTTACAGCTATATGGTCTGAAATACAAGACCTATGGAATATATAAACCAATCAAGAATAAACGGTTTGATACTCTTGTGAAAAAAATCAGGGGAAGATTTGGGGGCACCTTAATATCAACTCGCCAAACAACAGATGTTATAAGGTATAACCAGGAAAACGGGATACTCGGCAATTATGCCATGATCGCCGACCAGTCACCTAAACTAAGCCGGGCAAAACATTGGCTTCACTTTATGGGAATAAGAGTTCCTGTATTCGAAGGTTCAGACAGACTTGCCCGAAAACTGGATATGGCCGTAGTTTATCTGCATGTTGAGAAAGTTGGGCGTGGATATTATGAAGCAACCCTTAAGCCTATCACAGAAAAAGCTCCGGCTGAACCTGAGAATGCGATCACAAAAAAATTCTTTGAATACCTTGAAGAGCAGATCTATAAAAAACCGGAATATTATCTATGGACCCATAAACGATGGAAACATCGCAATGAGCCCATTCCTAAAAATGCTGAAGTTATAGATTAAGAAATTATATCCTGGATCTCCTTGATCATTTTCTGAGCAAGATCATCTGCCTCCTGCTGCGATTTCGCTTCGGTATATATCCTGATAATAGGCTCGGTATTTGATTTTCTAAGATGAACCCAATTTTCCGGAAAATCGATCTTTACTCCGTCTACCGTAGTAATCTCCTCCTGGGCATGTCTTTCTTCAACCGATTTCAAAATACCATCTACGTCAAGACCTGGAGTTAATTCGATCTTATTTTTGCTCATGAAATAAGATGGGTATTCTTTTCTAATTTCAGAGACTTTTTTACCGTTTTCAGCCAAATAGGTAAGAAAAAGAGCTGAACCTACCAGGCTATCCCTACCATAATGAGCTTCAGGATAAATAATTCCTCCATTACCTTCTCCTCCTATAATGGCTTCATTATCTTTCATAAGCTGAACCACATTCACTTCTCCCACGGCACTGGCTTCATAACTTCCATTATGTTTTTGGGTAATATCGCGAAGCGCTCTGGAAGAAGATAAATTACTTACCGTATTTCCGGGCGTTTTAGACAGCACATAATCTGCGCACGCCACAAGAGTATACTCTTCACCAAACATTTCACCATTCTCATCTATAAAAGCCAGCCTGTCTACATCTGGATCTACTACAATTCCGAAATCTGCTTTTTCTTTTTTCACCAATTCACAGATATCTTTCAGATGCTCCTTCAAAGGTTCGGGATTGTGAGGAAAATGACCATTTGGTTCGCAATATAGTTCGATAACCTCTACTCCCATACGCTTTAACAAGGCAGGAATAGCGATTCCTCCTGTTGAATTCACTGCGTCTACGGCCACCTTTAAATTCGCTTTGGCTACTTTATCTGCATCTACAAGTTTAAGCTTTAAAACTTCATCAATATGCCTATCAATATAGTCATCAATTACAGAAATTTCACCAAGTTCATCAACTTCAGAAAAATTAAAACCTTCCTTCTCTGCAATCTCAAGAATATTAGCTCCTGCTTCACCATCCAAAAATTCACCCTTACTATTCAAAAGTTTCAGGGCATTCCATTGTTTAGGATTATGACTTGCGGTTAGAATTATTCCACCATCTGCTTTTTCCAGAGGAACTGCCACTTCCACCGTTGGTGTAGTAGACAATCCCAGATCGATAACATCTATCCCCAGCCCAGTTAAAGTATTCATGGTAAGCTCCTGTATCATTTTACCGGAAATCCTGGCATCCCTACCAACAACCACCTTAAGTTTTTTCTTATCTGAATGTTCTTTCAGCCAGGTGCCATATGCTGCAGCAAATTTTACAGTATCTACAGGAGTTAAATTCTCTCCTGTTCTTCCTCCAATTGTTCCTCTAATTCCGGAAATAGATTTTATTAATGTCATTCGTCTGTTTAATATTTATTCAATGATTTATCTAAAAAACGTAGGGATTTCAATATTTCACAAATATACATGGCTACCCTCCTACTCTCCAAAACTTAACAAAAATTAACCCTCCCAAAGTTTAATTTGTATCTTCCCGAAATGAATTTTCTGGCACATATTTATCTATCGGGTGATAATGATCAAATAAGGATCGGAAATTTTATGGCAGACTCTATAAAGGGAAAGAAATATTTAAAGTACCCTAAAGAGTTGCAAAAAGGAATTGTACTTCACAGAGCGATCGATTATTATACAGATACGCATCCGGTTTTCAGGCAAAGCACGCAGCGCCTGTTTTCCAGTTATAGTCATTATAGTGGCATTATAGTAGATATTTTTTATGATCACTTTTTAGCCGCAAACTGGAGAAATTATTCTGAAGTGCCGTTAGAAAAATACACCCTGGATTTTTATAAACTATTAAATGAAAATTTTGAAGTACTTCCTGGGCGAGTCAAAAATTTTCTCCCTTACATGATAAAGGACAATTGGCTCTTAAGTTATGCTAGTATTGAGGGCATTGAAAAAGTTCTTTCAGGAATGAATCGCAGGACTGGAAGAAAATCTAATATGAATGAAGCTACCAGAGAGCTCAAAGAATATTACCCAGAATTTAAAGCTGAATTTGAGAAATTCTTTGAAGACATAATTCAATTTTCAGATGAAAAACTTGATGAACTGAATAAGAAATAAAAAGACCGGCACTTGCCGGTCTTTCTCTTTGAAAAATTAAATATTTTATTTCACCAGTCTCCATCTACCATCAATCAACTCTACTTCTTTGAGGTTTTTTCCTTTTTCTACCCACCAGGTATCATCTTTTCTTAGCACCATCACGCCTTCAATCACATAATACTCTCCATTAATATATTCTGGTTCTGGATTAGTCGGCTCTGGCTCTGTTGGCTCTGGCTCTGTTGGCTCCGGCTCAGTTACAGCTTCCGGATACAACACACTAATTCCTTCAATATCACCAGAAGATAGACCTGCTCTTTGCGCAGAATAAAGAGAACCATCTTTTTTAGTAATCGTAGGTTGACCGTTTGCTGAAAAGGAATAAGGACTATACATCATTATAGATCCAAGATCCAGTCCCGCAGTATATTCTGCTCCATCCCATCCTGCTTCTTCATAAGTATAGAAATTATGCTCACGTCCAGAAATAATATTATCGAAGTGAACTGAAATAGTTTGGTCACGATCTGCTCTACTCTGCTCATGCCATAAGCCTACTGCATGCCCAATCTCATGTATTGTATTTCCAGTTGAACAACCATCTGCCAAAGTTATAGGCTGCCTTCCCCCAATCATTCCAACATAAGAAGAGCATCCACCACCAGGAGTAAAATAGACATAGTTAGATTCTGAAGTTCGTTTCACGAATTTAACAGCAGTATTCGATTCCCAATGATTAATAGCATCTGCAACACGTTGCTGATTAGGTAAAGCTGGGTCTATCTCATAAAAAACGGTATTCTCTGGCCAGAAGAACTTTGTGCGACCTACACTTTTATTAATTGCATTAATATCTTCATCAGCATCCAAAACCAATTTCACCGGACTTTTGGATATATTATTTTCCGGAAGAAAAATATCGCCTTGATAAATATATTTACCATTGATCTCTTCTACTGCAAGTTTTTTACCGGCGAAGAAAATATCTGAAACCACTCCTTCCTTACCTGGAAATGCGATTTCAGTTAGATCGTCGATGAAATACGATTGAATTTCATTCTCTGAATTGATAGATTCAGAAACTTCATCTTCGCTGCAGGCAATTAAAATAAGAAATGGAATTACTAAAAGGTACTTTAGATTTTTCATAAGTAAGTTGTTAAGTTAAAAAATGGCAGATTTAAATAGATTGGGGCTATTCTGAACTGCTGGAAAAATTACGGTTATTAATCGATTAATTTTGTCTTTCGTCGGAAATCCTAAAATTCGGTATTTAAGACTGTTAAAAATTTAACTGTGTAAATAATCCCCATTGAGTGTGGCATTAACATTTTATTTACACAAAAAAGACTCGGTATAAATACCGAGTCTTTTTAATAAATATTATTCAAAAACATAATACCAAGTTCCATCTCTCAATTCGACTTCTCGCCAACCTCTAGAGGAATAATAGTACCATCTATCCCAGTTTCTTAGAACTCTAAGACCCTCGATTGTGTAATATTCACCGTTAACATATTCACCACCAGATCCACCACCATCAGCAGAATACATGGAATTTGCTCCCTTGATATCTCCACTAGATAAAGAACTTCTTTGAGCACTGTATAATGAACCATCTTTTTTAGTTATGGTAGGTTCTCCATTACTTGAAAAAGAATAAGGACTGTACATCATTATAGATCCAAAGTCAAGGCTTGTAGTGAATTCTTTACCATCATAACCTGCTTCCACGTAAGTTTCAAAATTGTAATCTCTTCCACTCTGAATATTATTCCAGTGAATTGTTACGTGGTTATCTCTGTCTGCACGACTTTGTTCGTGCCATAAACCAACAGCATGTCCAATTTCATGTATTGTATTACCAGTTGAACAAGCTGAAGCAAGGGTGATATTTTGCTTACCACCTATCATTCCCACGTAAGAGGAACAACCAGAACCTGGAGTGAAATAAATATAATTTGACTGCCCAGAACGTTTTACAAATTCCAGGTTTGTATTCGCTTCCCAGTGACTAATTGCGTCATAAACACGGTCTTTGTCTGGTAAACTTCCGTCAATTTCGTAGTATACAGTGTTGTCTGTCCAATATGCAGAAGTACGTCCTACACTTTTGTTTTCAGGTGCTTTTTCACCCTTCTCATATACCAGCTTTACGGGACTTTTAGAGGCTTTCCCTCTTGGAATAATGATATCACCCTGGTAAATATACTTCCCGTCAATATTTTCTACAGGCATTTTCACACCAGTATAATAAATATCAGTAACAGCACCTTTTGAATCTGGGTATGCTATCTCTACTAGAGGATCTTTTGAATTTGAGGTTTCGATTTGGTTTTCATTTTCTACTTGAACTTCTTCTGATACGGGGTCATCGCTACATGCCATTATAGATAGAACAGGTAGCCAGAAGAATAATTTCAATTTTCTCATAAGTAGGTCTTTTGTTTTGCGTTTAAAAATTGTTTTAGTTTTTCTAATTCGGTCAGTGAATTACAAAGTCTATTCCAAAAAAATTAACTAAATATTCTGCTAAAATTTTAACAATCAAATTCTTACACAATTCTAAAAATTAAGTTCAACTCAAGATTTGGGTAATTGAGAATCGACTTATTTTAAAATTAAAAGAACGACTGAAACCATTAGATTTCACAATACTTAGATTAAAAAAACATGGTTTAAAATGAACTTAAATTATTCACTGACAGATTTAAACATATAACTTTTTAGAAATAATCAATCTTTTTATTGAAATAAAAAAGCTGTCCGGAAAGATCCGGACAGCTCCACACATTCCACAAAGGAATGAGTATTTAACCCGCAAAATTAGTCACCCCCCGGTCAAATAATTCAGTCGGGTTAATTTCTTTAATTTAATTAGGCTCACAAATGTTAGCCGCAACTCTTACGTAGATAGGATAAGTGAATGATCCTTCCACAATATTATTGTCATCATCCTGGTCAGAGCATGCTATAGCGCCACCAGATGAATCTGTTACCTGAATATTATATTGAGGAACAGTAGCCGTACCAGTATCAAAATTATACTCTAGACCACTACCGGTCAAAGTAATTCCAAATGTTCCGGCAGCAACAATTTCACCTTCTTCAAATAGTGGAACACCGGTATCGAGAGTAATTTCAACAAATGAATCTCCTTCACCATTTAAAGTAGCTCTAAAGCAATTTGTTCCAGGATCTGTTATGGTCCACTCACAATCACTCCCAGCCTCATCCTCGCAACCATCTCCGTCTTCATCAACAACAGGAACTTCAAAATCACAATCATCCTCAGCATTAGGAACTCCATCGTTATCTATATCAGGATCACATGCGTCACCCATACCGTCTTCATCAAAGTCGGCCTGATCGCTATTTGAAATAGCCGGACAATTGTCTTCTCCATTAGGAATACCATCATTATCACAATCTGCTGCAGCATCTTCAGGATCACATCCAGGATCTATATCTTCACATCCATCTCCATCTTCATCTACATCTGGAACTTGCATGTCACAATCATCTTCATCATTTGGAACACCGTCATTATCAATATCCGGATCACATACATCTCCTAAACCGTCTTCATCAAAATCAGCCTGATCTTCGTTCGAAGTTTGTGGACAGTTGTCCTCTCCATTCGGAATTCCGTCATTATCACAATCTGCCTCAGGATCATTTATATCGCATACAGGACCATCATCTGACGCACAGTTAAAGAAAATGTGCCAGTATTCTGTAGTTTCATCGCTTCCATCCTCGTCAAACAACATCTGGATCATATCCCATGAAAGTGTTTCTGTAATTACGGACTCATCATCTTCCTCTGCGGTATAATATCCATCCCAATCTGATAAGGTTGCTTCAAATACCAGGTAAGGTTGATCTGAAGCTACATCGCCTGGTCCAGGAATTACCACACAAAGTGGATCTGCCCAATAAGTACCATCGTCATTTCCGGTTTCTGGAGATAATCCTTCGTAGATCATTTCACCTTTACCATCCTCTGCCTCGGCATCGTACTCGTAAATTGCGAAGGTATAATCTGCAGTGTAATGTCTACCAGCATCTGTACAATAGTTGGCAAATACGCAGAATTCATAAAGCGGAACAGGATTGATATCGAAGAATTGATATCCATATAGGTTCACATCACGGTCATCAAAACAAATCACATCTACATTGACATAATTCTTTGACCCAGCTCTTAAATTAAATGTATTAGAAAGTGGATCTGATACAAATTGAGCGTATTCACTACCCTCTTTTGGAGCTACCCAGATTGGCATACCTGGTGCACCATCAACATCATTCCACACTACAAAATCTGTTAAGGTTACAGAAACTGTAGTTTCTCCAGAAGGGATTGGAATTTCAAGTGCATCGTCATATGCAGTAAAAAGTCCCTGATCATCCTGTAATATTTCTACAACCACTTCTACGGGAGTATCGTCTTCCCCATAAGTTAATTTAATTTGGGCATAAGCCGGATCGTCGGTTGAACATTCCGGAATGTCTTGTTCCTGTTGTCTTGAAAATTGATTTCCAAGATCTGCTAGAACTGGCCCAAAATAAATACTTGCTGCATTATCTGCCACATCTCCATCAACGTTTACTGTTTCATCTTTAGAACAAGAAGAAAACAATAAAGCAATGAGGGCAAAAAATGCCATATAATTTTTTAATAATCTCATAATATTAGTTTTGGATTAATTGTGCAATACATTATTAAAGAATCTAACCCGGAGATATCACCGGGTTAGATTTAATAAATTTCTATAGTGGAACAGCTGCTGCATCACCACTAGGACCATCTTCTTCATCACAATTGAAGAAAATATGCCAGTAGTTAGTAGTTTCATCATCTCCATCTCTATTCAATAGAGATTCTACGGTATCCCAGGTAAGTTCCTGTGTAATCACCATTTCATCATCATCGTCTGCAGTATAATTCCAGTCTACAAGAGTAGCTTCAAATACTAAATAAGGTTCATCACTTGCTGCATCACCTGGTCCAGGAATAGCAACACATAATGGATCTGCCCAGAATGTACCATCAGACATTCCTGTATTAGGAGATAAGTCTGAATAGATCATCTCACCTTTTCCATCTTCTGCTTCTGCATCATATTCATATAAAGAGAAGGTATAATCTGCAGTATAGTGTCTACCTTCGTCTGTACAGTAGTTCGCGAAAATACAGAACTCATAAAGTGGGATTGGAGTTATATCAAAGAATTGGTATCCATATAGATTTACTTCACGATCATCGAAACAAATCACATCTACATTTACATAATTTTTAGATCCCGCTCTAAGTGAAAAAGTATTTTCAAGAGGGTCATCAACGAACATATCGAATTCACTATCATCTTTTGGTGCTACCCAGATCACTTCTCCAGGTGCTCCGCCATTATCACTCCAAACAACAAAATCTGTTAAAGTAACTGATACTGATGTTTCTCCGCTTGGAATTGGTATTTCCAGATCATCACTATATTCGGTAAATAGTCCCTGATCATCAGATAGAATGCTTACTATGGTAATTACCTCAGTGTCATCATCCCCATACACCAACCTAATTTGAGCAAAGGCAGGTGGAAGATCTGAACATTCAGGGGTATCATCTGGTGTAATCTGTTGTCTATTTAAATCCATGGATTGTAATACAGGTCCTAGACTCAGACTTGCTACATTTTCTGATATTGAGTCTTCAGGCCCAACCTCATCTTTACTACAAGAAGTAAGGAGCAAAGAGAACACGGCGACTATCGCCAAATAAAATTTAAATGTTTTCATTTTTTCAAGTTTTAGTTAATATTTAGAATGGTTATTATATATCTCTGTTTTTAAGATATAAGAGTTAAAACCGGCTGGAAAACTAGCCGGTTATTATTTATAATTAATCTTCTTCTATACCACAGGTAACAGCATGTACTATGATCCAGAAATCTCCATCTGTATTATTGAAATCAAATGTGTATTCTGTTACATCAGCACTTACTTCTCCATTTCTATTGTATTGTCCTGGAGCCTTAGCTGTATTTCCTGAAGGTTGATCCTCAGATAGATTAACATGTAGCTCATCAAATGAGTAGCCACTGAAAATATCTATATCCAGTTCTACGTCTCCATCACCATTTAAGGTTACCGTTGCATCTCCAACGTGAGTTCCTTTAGAAGTATCATTTTGTCCTGCACCTGCCCAAATCTTAAAGGTTTGAGAAGTACCATCGGCATCATCAAATAATTCTGCCCATCCCCATCTGTTTACATTATTAAAGGTGTTGATAGGAGTGTCTCCAAACATAAAGGCGGTTTCACATGCCCCTTCTCCGTCAGGATTTTCACAGTCATCAGGAATTCCGTCTCCATCTGTATCTACCGTGTCGTCTCCGTCTTCACAAACATCACAACCATCTGGCACTCCATCGGCATCTACGTCGGCATTATCATCAAAACCTGGACATACATCACAGCCATCAGGCACTCCATCTCCATCTTCATCTGCAGTATCATCGTAGTCTGGACACGTGTCACATGCATCTCCAACGCCATCTTCATCAGAATCAGCCTGGTCTGCATTAGCAACATCTGGACAGTTATCGCAAATACCTCTCACTCCATCTCCGTCAGGATCTGGTTGATCAATACATGGATCATTTGGACATCCAAAGAAGTCTGGCTCTCCAAATTCATCAACACATTCATCACAGGCATCACCTACTCCATCACCATCGCTATCTGCCTGGTCCTGGTTTGAAGCCTGAGGACAATTGTCACACGCATCTGCATAACCATCTTCGTCTGTATCTATATTATCATCTCCTTCTGCACATTCATCACAGCCGTCTGGCACACCATCTTCATCAGTATCTATGGTATCATCAAATCCCGGACAGATATCATCGCAATCTGGAACACCATCCTGGTCTGTGTCTATTTCACAGGTTGGATCTCCTCCACCTGGACAATTCAGGAAGAAATGCATATAATCTACAGTACTGTCATCTCCATCTTCATCTAATAAAGCTTGAACTTGATTCCATGATAAATAACCCGACTGAGTTACATCTGGTGCTTCTCCATAGTATCCATCCCAGTCTTCCAGAGTAATCTCATAATATAAATATGGAGCATCTGGATTCTCAGAATCACCTGCCGGAATAGGTAGACATAATGGATCTGCATAATATGTTTCTCCGTCTAAACCTGTTACAGGCATTTTATCCATGTAAATAGAAGTGTAAAGCGACTCATCGGTTACCGGATTATCTTCTGCTTCTTCTCCTGAATACGCATAAAGGTCGAAACTATAATTAGCTACATAATCTCTACCACCTTCAGATATACAGAAGTTTGCAAAAACACAGAATTCATAAAGAGGAATTGGATTAATATCAAAGAATAAATATCCATAAAGATTTACATCCCTATCATCATAACAAATCACATCAACATTTACATAATTCTTAGAACCTGCTCTTAAAGTAAATGTATTGGAAAGTGGATCTGATACAAATTGCGCATACTCACTTCCTTCTTTTGGTGCTACCCAAATTGGTACTCCGGGAGCTCCATCTACATCATTCCATACTACGAAATCTGTTAAGGTTACAGAAACAGTAGTTTCACCTGAAGGAATCGGAATTTCCAATGCATCATCGTATGCAGTAAAAAGTCCCTGATCATCCTGTAAAATATCTACTACAACCTCAACTGGAGTGTTAGATTCTCCATAAGTTAATCTGATCTGTGCATAAGCTGGATCATCGGTTGAGCATTCAGGAACATCTTGCTCCTGTTGGCGGCTTTGATTTGCCAAATTTTCTAAAACTGGCCCAAGATATAAGCTAGCTACATCATCGGAAACCTCTCCGTTTCCCGGAACTGTTTCATCCTTGGTACAGGAAGAAAACAGTAGAAGAAAAATGGCGAGGTATGCCATGTAATTTTTGATTGTTCTCATATTAAAATATTTACGAATGGTTAATTAATATTTAAAATCCCGAACCCTTGAAAAGGGCCGGGATTTGTGTTTTTTTCTTAGTATTCCTCGAATTCACCACAGGCTACTGGTTCGCCCGGTGCGTATTCTCCATTTACATCCTTACCATGAACTACAACGGTCCTATCTTCCAGATCCTGTAAGAAGAAACCAGGAATGGTTTCGGCATAATTAAGGAAAGATACTCCATTGAATAGCTGAGCTACAGGGAATCCTCCTTCGTTATAATCCAGAGCCACGGCTACCGGACCATAATCTCCACAAGAAGCGTTCTCATGAATGTGTTGCGGATGCATTTCACCTACTTTAAGCCCGAATAAAGAAGTTACGGCTTGCAATACAGTTCCATCTAATGACAGATATGCAAATCCTGCTACTTCATCTTCATCATCAAGATATTTGATACAAGCTTTATATCTCTTAGCATCTGGCTGACCAAATGGTGGTGGCACTCCATCATCACAACCATATTGGAAATGGTAGTAATCTAAAGTTCCATCTTCACCAAAGAACATTTTGATCTCAGTTACAGAAATTGGTCCTTCGGCAAATACTATATCATCTCCATCATATCCAGGAGTATCAGATAATAATGTGATCTCTACATAGTATTCTTCCTCATTATCATCTACATCAGGTCTGTCTGGTAAAAAGAAACATAACGGATCTGAATAAGCTTCGCTGCCTTCTCCTTCTACTATGTTCTGTAAACCGGTATAAATAGGATCTCCTTTTTCACCATCATTGCTTTCCCATACGTTCACGCTGTAAGAGGCTACAAAATGTCTTCCTTCTGGAGTACAGTAGTTTCCGAAAATACAGAACTTGATAAGTGGAATTGGTGTAATGGTAAAGAATTGATAACCATATAGATTCACATCACGGTCATCATAACATATAACGTCTACGTTTATATAATTTTTAGATCCAGCTCTTAGATCGAAAGTGAAATTTTCACCAACAGGCTGGTCTACAAAATCTGCAAATTCGCTACCTTCTATTGGGGCGACCCAAATAACCTCGCCTGGGCTTCCACCATCATTGGTCCACACCACAAATTCTGTGAGAGTAACCGAAACGGTAGTTTCACCTGAAGGGACTGGAAGTTCCAGATCTTCTGAGTAAGCTGTGAATAAGCCCTGATCATCCTCTAAAATAGGTACTATGATATTCTCTTTTGGAGTATCATCTGGTCCGTAAATAATGGATAACTGGGCAAAACCAGGAGCTTCATCAGAACATTCAGGAATGTCCTGTTCTTCTTGTTTAATCGCCGCCCTGGTTGCGGGGTTATTCAATAGAGGCCCTAATTGAAGTACAGCGGTTTCTGACGACGCCGGACCATCATTTGTTCCGGGTTCATCCTTACTACATCCAGCGAGTATCAGCACGAAGACCGCACAGAATGCCAGATAACTTTTAATGTTTTTCATAATGATAAAGTTTTGGTTAATAAAATTTAGAATGGTTAATAAACTATTTTCAACACCCGGTATCTGGCAGATCTGCCAAATAGGGTCTAGGGATCAACAATATCGATTCGGGGAAATTTTTAGATTTGGTTTTAAGTAATTTACGCTTTCATATTATTCAGTATTGGTTAATAATATTTAGAATGGTTAATAAATATATACATACAGACCTTCCCCATGGGAAGTAGTGTAACAGATCAGTAAATTGTAGTGATTTGGGGGGTAAGGATAACTTCAGACAAAAAGCTTTAAGGTTATTACCTTTTATCAGAATCACAGTAAATGTATGAAACTAACTTCGTGATAAGCATGGGGGAAAACCCGTATAATAATCAAATAACCCCCTATTTAACAGATAATTATACCTTGTCTAGGATTTCGGGAGATCCACTAAATTATGGTTAATTGCGTAGATTATACTCTCCAAAATAGTTTCTGAATTAGTTCTCTTAATAATATTAGATCTATGCTTTTCTATAGTTTTAGGTGAAATGAATAAAGCATCTGAAATCTCTTTCGTTTTATAACCTTTACATAATAAGGAGATGATCTCCTTCTCTCGTTTAGTAAAACTGAATTCTGCCAACTCACTATTCTCCTTAAAACATTTTTCCACCTGATCTGCGTGACTTCCTATACTCTCATCCATTGCGTGCTCATCTCCAGAAAAATCGATCATCATTATAAATTGGTCTGTGATATTGCGGCTAAGTTTGGAGAAACTGATCTTGGCATTTCTTAGCTTGTCATTATTAATAAGGAGAGATGTGGTAGTCACCGCCTTCATATGCTTGCCTCTGGCAAAATTTCTAAGGCTGGTTTTAACTTTTGCTTTATTTTCAACGTTCACGAAATCAGTGAGTCTTAGACCATCAGTATTTTCTAAACGAAAGGTTTTTTTAAAGGAATCGTTCATCGCGATAATATTATTCTGTTGTAATAGAACGATAGGCTGAGTCATAAGATTGAAAAGTCCCATAAAGCAATCATGCCAGTAATTAAAACTTTTCGACTTATTGTTCTTGAGAATGTTAGAAGCGATTAGCTCTACGCTCATCTTTTCGGGTATGTATTCATCTATGATAGATTTATACCTTTTAGTTAAGGCACCCTTCTCTTTATCTTTGAGACGAACCATCAGGAAACTTTTTGTCAGGAAATGGGTGGATTTAAAATTCTTTAGATTCCGAAAATCTGAAGCTTTATTGTAAGACACTTTATCAAAGAAAATAATATCGGGTAAAAGAGAAAGCGCGATATTATAGGCTACATGTATAGATTTCTCTGAAGTGACCTCATAGCTTACGCTTAGATGCTCAATTAACTTATTTACAAAATCCTGATTCCTGCTAACAATGAGTAGTTGTTTTTTTTCCATCATCAAACGGCATTAAAAACTAATTAATAATTTTTTCAATACAGGGCATGCATTACAGACATGAATTAATGTCCTAGGCATTCATAGGAAAAAGATCTGGGAAAGTGTTTGTGGGAGATTCAAATATAGGTGATTTCCCCCATTACAGTGAAAAAAAACAAGTAATATTATCCTGACATTCAATAAGTTAAATTAAAGTTTAATGGCTGATTTTAAGACTTAAAATCCTTGGCCAACTTTTGATTTCTTCAACTAATTTCCGCCGTTCTTTTAATAATATTAAAGCTTACGGCAAAAAATTACATCAACCTTAACATCAGTAGATTGACAATAGCTTTTTATATATAATTACAATAAGTAACTTTGCCACCTTGAAAAAATTTATGGCAAAAACTGAAGATAGAATTGAAGTATTAGGCGCCCGAGTCCATAACCTAAAAAATATTGATGTTAATATTCCACGGGAGAAGCTTGTGGTAATTACAGGCCTTTCCGGATCTGGAAAATCATCATTGGCATTTGACACTATTTATGCAGAAGGACAACGGCGTTATATAGAAACATTTTCGGCTTATGCGAGACAATTTCTGGGAAGCCTCGAACGGCCAGATGTGGATAAAATTGATGGCCTCTCCCCTGTGATTGCTATAGAACAAAAAACAACCAGTAAAAATCCCAGGAGTACGGTTGGTACAATTACAGAGATCTATGATTTTCTCCGTTTACTTTTTGCCAGGGCTGGTGAAGCATATAGCTATAATACAGGCGAAAAGATGGTTAGTTATACAGATTCCCAGATAAAGGAATTAATCCTTGAAGATTTTAAGGATAAAAAAGTAAGTATTCTTGCGCCCGTGGTAAGAAGCCGAAAGGGTCACTACAGGGAATTATTCGAGCAGATCGCAAAACAAGGCTTTATCAAGGTTCGAACAGATGAAGAGGTCGTGGATATCGAGAAGGGAATGAAACTGGACAGGTATAAAACCCACGATATCGAAATTGTTATTGACCGGCTAAAAATAGAAGAAAAACCAGATTCAGATAAGCGTTTAAACGAAAGCATTAAAACCGCCATGTATCATGGGGATGATACGCTTATGATCCTTGAACAGGATACCGGAAACATCAGGTATTTCAGTAGAAACCTAATGTGTCCTACCACAGGAATAAGTTATCCTAATCCTGAACCAAACAGTTTCTCTTTCAATTCACCCAAAGGGGCGTGCCCCAATTGTAATGGTATAGGAAGTCTTTACCAAGTGAATATCGATAAGATCATACCGGACAAATCTTTATCTATTAAGAATGGTGGACTTGCGCCTCACGGGCCTCAAAAAAAGAACTGGGTATTTTCTCAGTTGGAATTGATAGCTGAAAGATTTGAGTTTAAATTAACCGACCCAATCAAGAAAATTCCACAGGAAGCACTCGATATGATCTTGCATGGCGGGAAGGAAAAATTTTCGCGTGAATCTAAAGCTTTAGGTATAACACGCGATTATAAAATAGATTTTGAAGGAGTCGCGAACTTTATTGAAGCTACTTACCGTAATAATGATTCCTCTTCTTTAAGACGCTGGTCTAAAGAATATATGGACAAGGTAACCTGTCCAGAATGTGAAGGTTCAAGGCTTAAAAAAGAAGCTTTATACTTCAGGATCTACAACAAGAATATTTCAGAACTTTCTCATCTTGATATTACCGACCTATTTGAATGGTTTGAAGGCATTGAAAAGAACCTTTCTGAAAAACAATTACAAATCGCGGAAGAGGTAATAAAGGAGATCAGGACAAGACTACAGTTCCTATTGGATGTTGGTTTAACATACCTTAACCTTAACCGTAGTTCTAAATCACTTTCTGGTGGAGAAGCTCAAAGGATTAGACTTGCTACCCAGATTGGCTCCCAACTGGTTGGTGTCCTGTATATACTTGATGAGCCTAGTATTGGTTTGCACCAACGGGATAATGAGAAGCTCATTAATTCACTCGAATCCCTTCGAGATATAGGAAATACCGTAATCGTGGTAGAACACGATAAAGATATGATAGAGCGGGCAGATCATGTGATAGATATAGGTCCTAGAGCAGGAAAACATGGAGGTGAGATCATTAGTGAAGGAACTCCTGCTGAACTTATGGAGCATGATACTTTAACTGCTGATTATCTTAGTGGTAAGAAGGAGATCCCGGTTCCAAAAGAGCGCAGAAAAGGGAACGGTAAGAAAATAGAATTAAAAGGAGCAACGGGTAACAACCTTAAAAAGGTTAATATAAGTATTCCTCTGGGCAAGATGATCGCGGTTACAGGAGTTTCTGGTAGTGGAAAGTCCACTTTGATCAATGAAACCCTCTATCCTATCATGAACGCGCATTATTTTAATGGCGTTAAGAAACCTAAACCATATAAGAGCATTAAAGGTCTGGACCATATAGACAAGGTAATAGACATCAACCAGAGCCCTATTGGTAGAACGCCAAGGTCGAACCCGGCAACATACACCGGTGTTTTTTCAGAAATAAGGAACCTTTTCGCAAAAACTCCGGAAGCCCTTATTAGAGGATATAAACCGGGAAGATTTAGCTTCAATGTCAAAGGCGGAAGATGCGAGACCTGTAAAGGAGGTGGATTAAGAGTCATAGAGATGAATTTCCTACCCGATGTTTATGTAGAATGCGAAACCTGTCAGGGAAAAAGATTCAATCGGGAAACCCTTGAAATACGTTATAAAGGAAAGTCTATTGCAGATATTCTGGAAATGACCATCGATGAAGCGACTCCTTTTTTCGAGAATATCCCGAAAATTTTCAGGAAATTAAAAACAATTCAGGATGTAGGATTGGGCTATATCAGTCTGGGTCAGCAATCTACAACCCTATCTGGTGGTGAAGCCCAGAGGATAAAGCTGGCAACTGAACTTTCCAAGCGTGATACTGGAAATACTTTCTATATATTAGACGAGCCAACCACGGGACTTCATTTTGAAGATATCCGTGTATTGATGGAAGTTCTAAACACCCTGACCAATAAAGGGAATACCGTTCTAATTATTGAACATAATATGGATGTGATCAAAATGGCAGACTATATTATTGATATTGGTTATGAAGGCGGAAAAGGTGGCGGTGAAGTTGTGGCCACCGGAACTCCAGAAGAGATCATTAAAAACACAAAAAGTTATACTGCAAAATTCCTTAAAAAGGAATTACACTAATTAAAAAGAATGAAGACACAAAATAGGAACAAAGCCTGGAATGAGATAAAAACAAATGATTCCTGGGCGATCTTTAAGATCATGGGCGAATTCGTAAATGGATACGAAAAATTAAGTCAGATTGGCCCCTGCGTTTCAATTTTTGGTTCAGCCAGAACCAAGCCAGATATGAAATATTATAAACTGGCAGAAAAAGTAGCTAAGAAAATTGTTGACCATGGTTATGGCGTAATTACCGGTGGTGGTCCCGGAATCATGGAAGCAGGAAATAAAGGAGCTCACCTAGCCGGAGGAACTTCGGTTGGACTAAATATTGAACTTCCGTTTGAACAGCATGACAATCCCTATATAGACAATGATAAGAGTCTGGATTTCGATTACTTCTTCGTAAGAAAGGTAATGTTCGTAAAATACTCTCAGGGTTTTGTAGTGATGCCTGGAGGATTTGGAACTTTAGATGAGTTATTTGAAGCTATTACACTTATACAGACACATAAGATCGATAAATTCCCTATTATCCTCGTAGGTAGTGAGTTCTGGGGTGGACTCGTAGACTGGATCAAAAGCACTCTACTGGATAGCTTTCAGAATATTAGCGAAGCAGATATAGATCTGGTCCAGGTAGTGGATACAGAAGATGAAGTAATTGAAATACTTGATCAATTCTATGGCGAATATAATCTTAGTCCTAATTTCTAGTTAATTGGGCTATTGAAGGAATCAAAGTTTGATTATATTTAGCCCTGATTGCTTATCAGTTCTAAATCTATTACTAATTGAAACACCTTCAGTCTTTCCTGATATTTTTACTTTTTTCAGGATGTCTTTCTGCTCAGAATGCCATCGATGTGAGCGCACGCCTTATCGATAGCATTCATACGATTAGTATAGACCAAAATATCAAGTTTGTAAATACCGAAAACAGGGAATTGGTAACGATTTACCTGAATGACTGGAACAATGCTTTCAGTACCAAAACTTCAGCATTAGCAAAACGTTTCGCAGAGGATTATGCGAGACGTTTTCATTTTGCGAAAGATCATGAAAGAGGTCACACCACTATTAATTCGATCAGGGATTCCGAAGATCTGGACCTGGATTGGGATAGGCCGGGAAATGTCGTGGACCTACTTAGAATTAAACTTAAGCAACCCCTGAAACCGGGTGACTCCATAAGCTTAAATTTAAAGTATGACCTGAAAATTCCCGATGATAAATTCACCAGGTATGGCCGTGATGATGAAGGTAATTATAAGTTAAGATACTGGTACATGGTGCCTGCACCTTTAGATAATGGCTGGAAACTTTACAGCCATAAGGATCTGGGAATGCAATATGTAAAACCATATAGCATCAACGTAAAGATTGATGTTCCTACGGAATACTATGCAGCGTCTGGCCTTAACCTTACCCGTACCCAGACCAGGCAGGGCTTTAAAACCATTAATTTTGAAGGAAAAGACCGAGTAGACAGCGAATTTTACTTAACCAAATCTTTTATTTTCGAATCTATTAGCGCAAACGGAAATCAGGTGATCACTAACATTCGTGATGAAGATATCCAGTTTGATATTAAGAATACACTATTAGAACGAACTGTTGGCTTCCTTGAGCAAAGACTCGGTTCGTATCCCCATAAGAACATTTTTATTACCCAGGAGGATTATTTGAACAGTCCTATTTATGGCCTTAACCAATTACCAAGCTTTATTAGGCCATTCCCAGATGGTTTTCAATATGACATCAAACTGTTCAAAACCATTACATCCAATTTTTTGAAGAACACCATTTTTATTAACCCCAGACAGGAAAAGTGGGTTACAGATGCCATAATGGTTTCACTTATGATGGATTATGTAGACACTTATTATCCTAATATGAAACTCATTGGTAGCCTTAGCAAGATCATAGGGATTCGCTGGTTCCATTTAGCAGATCTGGAATTCAACGACCAATACCAGTTTCTTTATATGAATATGGCCAGGCTCAACCTGGATCAACCTCTAACTACGAGCCAGGATTCTTTGGTTAAATTCAATAAGAACATAGCAAATGCCTACAAGGCTGGCGTTGGATTAAAATACCTCGAAGAGTTCCTTGGCGACGAATCTGTAAATCAATCTATTTCTGAATTCTACAAAAAATATAAACTTAAAAGGGTTACCGATGAAGACTTTGCGGAAATTCTTCAGAAAAACGCCAAGAAGGATATTTCATGGTTTTTTGATGACTATGTAAATACAAACAAAAAGATCGACTTCAAGATCCAGAATGTCGAAAAACTTGAGGACTCCCTGAAAGTTACCATAGAAAACAGACGGAATAATTCTATGCCTGTTAGTTTGTACGGGCTTAAAAACGGCAAGGAAGTTTATAAGACCTGGGTAGAAAATGTGAGGGACACCATGAGTGTTACCATCCCGAAAAAAGACATAGAGCGACTGGCACTAAACTATAACCAGGAGATTCCTGAATTTAATCAGCGAAACAATTATGCCGGTGTTACCAAACTATTGAACAAACCTATCCAGTTTAGACTATTACAGGATGTGGAAGATCCAAGGTATCACCAGATATTCTTTATGCCAGAGTTCGATTATAACCTTTATGACGGTGTGTCGATTGGTCCCAAATTATATAATAAAACCATCCTTAACCGAACTTTTAATTTCGCGATTTCACCGAAATACGGCTTTAATAGTGAGACCCTTGTGGGATCAGCTTCCATATATAATGCCCATCAATTTGAGAATAAAGAGCTATATGGGATTTACTACGGAATTGGAGGAACACGTTTCTCCTACGGCTATGGCTTGTTTTATGAGAAGTTTACCCCATTCCTGAGCTTTGCATTTAGAAATTCATACTTGAGAAGTAACGAACGCCAAAGGTTGCTTCTTAGAAATGTAAATGTGCGCAGGGATCAAAATTCTGAAGCACCATTACTTCAACCAGACTACAATGTCTTTAATGTAAATTACAGCTATAGCAATCCTAATTTCCTGAAACATTTGACCGCTTCTTTTGATTATCAGCTTTCAGATAAATTCAGTAAAGTGGCTATTACGGCGGAATACAGGAAGCTATTTACCAATAATCGCCAGATAAATCTAAGGTTTTTCTCAGGAGCATTTCTTTACAATGACGCCAGGTCCAACGATTATTTCAGTTTTGCTCTGGACCGACCCACAGATTATATGTTCGATTATAATTATTATGGCCGTAGCCAGGGTAGCGGTTTATTCAGCCAGCAGATCATTGTTGCAGAAGGTGGATTTAAATCCCAATTGCAGCCAGAATTTGCCAATGAATGGCTAACAACTGTTAATGCCAGTACAAATATCTGGAATTGGATCTATGCATATGCAGATATGGGAGTTGTTAAAAATCGTGGAGAAAAAGGCGAATTTTTATACGATTCAGGAATCAGGGTGAGCCTGGTGCAGGACTATTTTGAACTGTTCTTTCCTGTTTATTCGAGTTTAGGCTGGGAAATAGGACAACCGGATTATGATCAAAGGGTTAGATTTATCGTAGCACTGGACCTGAATACCTTAATAAGGTTATTTACCAGGCGTTGGTATTAAGCCAGAAATCTAATTATTAAATTATCCCTATCTCAATTTCGGTATTATCAACAAATTCGGAATACTGAACTCTTTAATTCTAAAATAAATAACAAATAAAGGTTAAAATTACATTATTATCAATTTTAGCTCAAAAATTTGAATTGTATTTAATCATACTTTTCGTTACATTTGTTACCATCCAAAAATATGTTCATGCAAAGCGAAACACAAACTGAAAATTCAATTTCATTTGATGAATTCAAGTCTCAGGTGCTTAAAGATTACAGAACAGCTGTTACCAGCCGGGAATGTAGCCTTTTAGGCCGAAGAGAGGTGCTTACCGGGAAGGCGAAGTTCGGAATATTTGGTGACGGAAAGGAAGTACCGCAATTAGCCATGGCAAAAGCTTTTAAAAATGGAGATTTTAGATCTGGATATTACCGTGATCAAACCTTCATGATGGCAATCAATGAACTTACACCAGAACAATTTTTTGCCGGCCTTTACGCCGATACCAATATAGAAAATGAACCAATGTCTGCAGGACGCCAGATGGGCGGTCATTTTATGACCCATAGTCTGGACGAAAATGGAGAATGGAAAAATTTGATGGAACAGAAAAATTCCAGTTCAGATATTTCTCCTACTGCCGGCCAAATGCCTCGCCTGCTTGGTTTAGCCCAGGCTTCCAAGATCTACCGAAATGTGGATGGAATAGAGGCAGCTAAATTTTCTGAGAATGGAAATGAAGTGGCCTGGGGTACCATTGGTAATGCAAGCACCAGTGAAGGTCATTTCTGGGAAACCATTAACGCGGCGGGTGTATTACAGGTGCCAATGGTTATGAATGTCTGGGATGACGAATATGGAATCTCTGTACACGCAAGACATCAAACCACCAAGGAAAATATTTCCGAAATTCTGAAAGGATTTCAGAGAGATGAAGAAAATAAAGGATATGAGATCCTGGTTGTAGAAGGTTGGGATTACCCCAAACTTGTAGACACTTATGAAAAAGCTTCAGCATTTGCCAGAAAAGAGCATTGCCCTGTTCTTATTCATGTGATCGAATTAACTCAACCACAAGGACACTCCACCTCAGGATCCCACGAAAGATATAAATCTGAAGAAAGACTTAAGTGGGAGAAAGAACACGATTGCAATCTTAAGTTCAGAGAATGGATCATAGAAAATGATTTTGCTACCGCAGATAAACTGGACGAGCTTGAAAAAGAAATAAAAAAAGAAATAAGAACGGCCAAGCATAATGCCTGGACCGCATATTTAAACCCTACTCTTTCCAAACGAAAGGAATTGGTGAAACTTCTGGAAGATGTTGCTAAGGCAAGTGCTAATGGAAATTTTATCAAGTCTATCAAAAAAGAGGTTGCTGGAAATAAGGAACCTTTGAAAAAGGATCTGGTTTCGGCAGGAAGAAGATGTCTTAGATATTTGATCGGTGAAGAGTCTTCTGAAAAAGCTGCACTAATTAACTGGCTAAATGATTTTTCTGAACAGGCACATGATGATTATGCGACCTATTTATATAAAGAAGAAGATACCCAGGTAGAAATCCTGCCAGATTATGATGAGGAAGCTGAAGAAGTTGACGCGAGAATTATTTTAAGAGATAACTTCGATGCTATTTTTAGTAACAGACCAGAGACGTTGATCTTCGGAGAAGATTCAGGAGAGATCGGAGATGTTAACCAGGGACTGGAAGGACTTCAGAAAAAATTTGGAGAATTTAGAGTTTCTGATACAGGAATTAGAGAAGCCACTATTCTAGGACAGGGAATTGGAATGTCCATGCGTGGCCTTAGACCTATCGCTGAGATCCAGTATTTAGATTATGTAATGTATTGCCTGCAGGGAATGAGTGACGATCTGGCTACTGTACATTATAGAACAAAAGGAAAGCAAAAGGCACCGCTTATTGTTAGAACCCGTGGCCACAGGCTGGAAGGTATCTGGCACAGTGGTTCGCAAATGGGAGGACTTCTAAATCTTCTACGAGGAATGTTTGTACTTGTTCCCCGTAATATGACAAAAGCTGCAGGGTTTTATAATACACTTTTAGATCTCGATACTCCTGCCCTTGTTATTGAATGTCTTAACGGTTACCGCTTAAAAGAGAAATTACCAACTAATCTAGGTAAATTCAAAACGCCGATAGGTGTGACTGAAACTGTTAAGGAAGGAACTGATATCACTTTGGTTTCGTATGGATCTACCTTGAGAATTGTAGAGGATGTTGCCAGGGAACTACAGGAAGTAGATATCAATGCCGAACTTATCGACGTACAATCACTTCTACCATTCGATATTAATCATGATATTGTGAAGAGTGTAGAGAAAACCAATAGATTACTGGTTATAGATGAAGATGTGCCAGGAGGAGCTTCTGCATTTATATTGCAAAAAGTCCTTGATGAGCAGAATGCCTACAGGTTTTTAGATAGCAAACCACAAACTCTTACTGCTAAAGAACACAGACCGGCATACGGCACAGATGGGGATTATTTCTCAAAGCCCTCACCGGAGGATATCTTCGAAAAGATTTATTCAATTATGCATGAATCTGATCCAAATAAATATCCCAAGCTGAGATAATTTTTAAGTTAACCGAAAATAAAAAAGCCATGATGTAAAATTCATGGCTTTTTTTTAATAATGTATAATTCACTATTCAGTTACCTGCGTATAAAATAAACCAGGACCATCGCAAGTATCCCAGTCATTTTTTAGAACCCCCTCGTCCTGCTCGGTTATGAATAAATATTCTTTTCGGCTATAGCAACCCGATATAATATCTATATCTTCTGGTGTAGCTTCCCCCTCGTAATCTATATTGAAAGCGTAGGTTTCAAATTCAGTTCCAGTAACATTAAAAACACCTTCGATCTTTAGAGTATCATTATCCTTTATTCTAACCTTTAAGACGGTCATATCTTCACTAAAAATATAGGTGTCCTGGTAAAACATATCTTCTCCTGTTGTTTCACAGGTTTCAGAAGTTTGACAGGTCATTTTAAACAGCTTCCAGGTCTGAGGTAGATCAATCTCTACCTCTACATCTTCTGGGCTTTCATCTTCTACATTTGTATCCTCTACATCTTCTTGGCTTTCATCCTCTACATTTGTATCCTCGGTGAGTTCAAGTTCTTCAGAAGGTGCATTATCTATACTTAATTCTTCGTGGCTTTCCGTACAGGAAATACAAGCTATGACGGTAATCAGGCAAAATAGTTTTTTCATAAAAATTGATTTGACTAGTTGGTTACAATTATCTTTTATTATTCCCAGTTGAACTCTGTAATTTGAAATCCACGGAAACAATCATCAGCACAACTATTATCCCTATAACCGCAAATACTAATTACTCCTGAATTGAAAGTATCAAAATATATGGTATTCTCAGTTTCGTCAACTACAAGATATTCGGACAAACAAGTATCATAAAGTTCATTGATCGTCAAGGTTTCGGCACCATTCTCATGAGAGTTGAGGTCAGAAGAACTTTCCGAGTAACTTTCAATGATTTCAATATTCTGTTCACCATTCACATAGGTTACCCTTCTGGATTCATATTCCCGACTTACCACTTCGCCTTCTTCTACCTGAATAATGGTTTTATCTTCAAATCCATTCCAGAATTTAGTTTCAGTAGTATAATTGTATGAGTCACCCATTTTATTTTTCAACTCTTCCCAGGTATCTTTACTTGTATTATAGGTAATACCACTCTCTCCAGATATTTCTGTTTCCAGGTTAGCTGAAGATTCCTTTTCACATGAAAAATAGAAAAATCCCAGTAATAAGATGCTTAGCACTTTAACTTTAGAGGTAAGTTTGAACATTTGAAAATATTTTTTTAATTCTAACCGTTTCTTATTGATTAGATGTAAAAAATCACCAAAAGTTGCGTTCTTACCTTAAAAAGTTATGGTATCCATTTTTTCTCAAAGTTTGGCTTACGCTTTTCAAGGAATGCATCTCTACCCTCTTTGGCCTCGTCGGTCATGTAGGCCAGCCTGGTAACTTCACCGGCAAATACCTGTTGCCCTACCATTCCATCATCAGTAAGATTCATGGCGAATTTCAGCATTTTAATAGAGGTAGGTGATTTTGCCAGGATCTCCTGTGCCCATTCATAAGCGGTATCCTCTAGCTCATCATGAGGGATCACAGCATTTACCATTCCCATTTCGTAGGCTTCCTGTGCAGAGTAATTTCTACCAAGGAAGAAAATCTCACGGGCTTTCTTCTGTCCTACCATTTTAGCGAGGTAGGCAGATCCATAACCAGCATCAAAACTGGTAACGTCTGCATCTGTCTGTTTAAAGATAGCGTGTTCCTTACTTGCCAGAGTTAGATCGCAGACCACATGTAGACTATGACCTCCACCTACAGCCCAACCGGGAACCACACAAATTATAGCCTTAGGCATAAACCTAATTAATCTTTGAACTTCCAGAATGTTCAACCTGTGATAACCATCTTCTCCCACGTATCCCTGGTGTCCCCGGGCTTTTTGATCTCCCCCACTGCAGAAGGCCCATTTTCCGTCTTTTGAAGAAGGTCCTTCAGCAGATAAAAGTACAGCTCCAATAGATGTATCTTCATGTGCATCATGAAATGCATCCAGTAATTCTGAAGTTGTTTTAGGCCTGAAGGCATTGCGAACATCAGGACGATTGAAAGCGATTCTGGCTACGCCATTATATTTTTTATAGGTGATATCCTCGTATTCCTTTACTATTTTCCAGTCAATTTTGGACATGATTCTAATTTTGTAGTAAAAATAGAGTTTTCATTCCATTTCGGAAAAGCATCATTAAAAAAGCCTGCCGTAATTAAACAGGCAGGCTATAATTTTTATGGGTGATGATCTATTTTGTGTATTTGGCTATTAAAGGTTGTAATTCCATTCCCCAAGCCTGGCCTATTTCCATTCCTTTTTTAGTGAGTTCAGGAGTAACGGCAACCATTTTCTTGCCTACCGGAGTGTCGTAAAAAGCTAATATCTTATCCAGCTCTTCTTCCGTGAAACTTTCGGTATAAACCGTAGCCATTTTTTTGTACAGTTCTTCTGTGCTTTGCGCCAGGTCCTTTTTAAATGCTTCCCTGTTCTCTTCGGGTACCATTTTCACTAAAGGTTCTGTCATAATATCAAATTGCTGCCCGGAGGTTAATTCAATTAATTTAATTGCCTTGGTCTCAATAGAACTTGATTGCTGTGCAAAAGCAGTAAAACCAATACTTACTAGTGCAATCGTAAAAAGTAGTTTTTTCATTATTGTCTTTTAGGTAAAATCTTAAAAAGCTAAAGTAACCGTTTCCTCTAAAAAACCCTGAAGCAAAATTTTTTTTCCTTAATTTTATATTTCTATAATTATCTATTCAGGTTTGCACTGTTTTTGATAAATATTGAAAAAATCATAAAATGAAATTAAGCTTATCTATATTATTTCTACTTCTAAGTTTCGGCTTACAAGCCCAGGAATACTGGGATAAGAAAGATTTTGAAATAAGTAACCGAAGTATTGATAATACCTGGAGGGAGTTTAGTTTTACCTGGCAACAGCAATCCAGTTTCAATTTACCAGATGGATCTTTTCTTCATTTAAAAGATCAATTTCAGAGCGAAGAAATAGATATGCTGGCAGTTATTGATAAAACAAATAGAAATAGGGTTCAGAGAGAAATAGATCTGGGCTCTCCATTACCTCAAAGAAAGGAAAAGGAGAAAAAATTATTTGAGATCTCTGGAGATTTTCAAAGAAGGGATCCAAATGATAATTTTATGAATCCCTATTATTCAAACCCTTTCATGAACAATTACAATCAAAGAGGTTTTAATACCAGGATATATTCTCCTTATCGCTATGGTTATTGATCTTTAAGATGTATCCCGTCTTCCTTGATCTCGATTAACCGTTGTTTATAAAGATTTCCAGCAGCTTTTTTAAAGCTCTTTTTACTCATCTGAAGCCTATTCTTAATTTCTTCTGGAGCAGACTTATCTGAAATATCCATAAATCCACCAGCAGCTTTTAACCTGTCGAGGATCTTTTGCGCGTTTGGTTCGATACTGCGATAGCCAGGCCTTTGCAAAGTAATATCTATCTTATTGTCTTCTCTTATCTTTTTAATGTAGCCAGTAACAGAATCACCTATCTTAAGTGGTTTGAAAACTTCATCGTGGTAGATCAATCCTAAATGCAATTGATTCACAATTACATTATGCCCTAGATCTGTCTCGTTACTTACCAGTAACTCTACCTGTTCAAAGGGTTTTACAGTTAGTTCTGAATTATCAAGAAACGCATGAACTTTAGAGGAAGCCGCGAGTCTACCGGTTTCCAGATCCAGATAGCAAAACACTAGATATTCGCTACCCGTCTGCATCGGGATGACCTGCTCTTTAAATGGAACGAAGAGGTGTTTCTCTAATCCCCAATCCAGAAAGGCTCCAAATTTATTTACTTCCACACAGGTCAGTTTTCCAAACTGATCAAGCTTGATTTTTGGTTTCAGGGTAGTTGCTACCGGCCTTTCTTCATGGTCCAGATAAACAAAAACCTCGATCTTATCATAGACCATCCAGGTTTCAGGCACATACTTATTGGGTAGTAGAACCTCATCCCCTTCTTCATTCTCAAGGTAAATACCGTGATCAGATTCTCTGATTATTATCAAATTATGGAACTCTCCTAATTGGATCATATAATAAAAACTTTAGCTTACAAAGATAGTCTTAATCATAAATAAAAAAATCCGTTTAAGGGATTATCCCAAAAACGGATTAAATTGTAGAATTCAATATTATTTATAAAGGCTTTCCTTCCCGAAATGCTTGGTTAGCAAATAGTAAACTACTACTCTGTATTTATTTCTGTTTGATTTACCATATTTTTCCAGAACCTGATTTACAGCCTCGTTTACTTTAGACTCATCGTCTACCCCCAGCTTTTTCATCACAAAATTCTTTTTCACCGTTTCAACTTCAGATTCACTGGAAGACGAAACAGTCTCCGCGTCTGCATTATAAATGCTTGGCCCCATTGATTCTGCGATCTTTCGCACAAGGTCTACATCAGGATTAGATTCTCCAACCTTAGATCTAAGATCATCTAAATATTGTCCTACTTTTTCATCAAGTTTACTCATAATTCTTTTTTTTGATTAAACGATCAAAGATAAGGATTATGAATCTTAAGAAATGTTAGACGATGCTTAAGATTTCATAAAATTGAAATACTCGAGTAAAACCTCATCATTCAGTTTTCTAGGTGTAAAAATTTCCAGAAGTTTTGGCCGGTCTGATTTTTCAAAGAATCCTGTTAAGTTATTTTGTAAAGTTTCTTCTGAATCTGCTTCGGAATATTCAATATTGTACAATTCGCAAAGCGGCTTTGCTTTCATATCATGAACCGTCTCAAAATATCTGTCAAAATTTTCTGAATTCTTATTCCCGGGTAAGATCCTGAAAATACCACCCCCTTGATTGTTAAGTACTACAATTCGGAAATTGGAAGGTATATGGTTATTCCATAAAGCATTACTGTCATAGAAAAAACTCAGGTCTCCGGTGATCATTAGTACAGGATCCATGCTAATGGCCGCTGCTCCTACCGCCGTAGAAACACTACCATCTATACCACTAGTACCACGATTACAGAAGGTTTTAAGACTCGGGTGCCATTGGAAAAGTTGGGCGTACCTGATAGTTGAACTATTCCCAAAATGAACGATGGAATTTTGAGGAACCTCCGGAACTATTTGCTGCATGGCTTTAAGATCTGAATAAGGGATCTCTGCCATATACTCCTCATGTCTTTTCTGTCTTTTACTTTTAATCTCTTTCCAGAACTTACCATATTCACTTTCTCCAGTGGTGGTAAGTGGCAGGAATTCTGAAAGAAATGAGTTCACATCGGTTTCAAAATGCTTATTCAGGCAAAAGAAAGTATTGTAAGCTTTCTTTTGATCAACATGCCAATGGTGCTGCGGATTGTGATTCCTTAAAAAGGCTTTGATCTTCTTGGAGATGATCATGCCCCCAAAAGTCAGAAGAATATCAGGTTGCAGTTGTTTGAAGAGCTCTTTCCGGTTCTCATCTTTTTCTATCGGACCAATTAGCGTGTCTATCCTTGTGAAGAATTCCGATTGATGAAGATTGGAAGTCGTTTCAGTAAGCACAATTACGCTAGGATCTTTAGCCAGTTTATCCAGAAATTTCTGTTCTACTGCATTAGGTTGAGCTACCCCTACAATTACCATTTTCCTTTTTGCCCTATTCCATTCTTTAACGTAACTGCTTAATTGATTTTCAGAATAATGCCTTTCCTTTATTTCAGGGAAAATCTGCAATGGGCTTACTTCTATATTTTCAACGGTATCATATAATGGCTCATAGAAAGGTACATTTATATGAACTGGTCCTTTTTCTTCTATAGCCTTATTCAGGGCTAGATTTACCTCCCTTTCATTATGTTTCTGAGCTTCAAATTGCTTTTGTTGAAGCTTAGGATCTAAAGCTTCATTCTCTAAAACCAATTCAGAATATAGGTTGGCCGAATATAAAATGTGGTTCTCGAAGACATTCTTTTGCCTGATGGTTTGCCCATCCCCAATATCTATACGTTCTATTGGACGATCTGCTGAAATAACAACCAAAGGTATATCACTATAAAAAGCTTCAGCTATAGCAGGATAGTAATTAAGCAATGCCGAACCTGAAGTACAAACAAGTGCAACCGGCTTCTTCAACTGCTGGGCCATTCCCAATGCAAAGAAAGCCGCACAACGCTCATCTACAATGCTGTAAGCCTTAATATCATCATGATGGGTAAAACCTATTGTTAAGGGTGCATTCCTGGAACCTGGAGAGATTACCACGTGTTTTATATCTTTTGCTACGCAAAGAGCAACAACCGAGCGTGCAACGGGAATTTTAGAGTACTTCATAGAACTCCAAAATTACAATTTACAGGTAATTTCAGGGCTGGTTTTTGACCTTATTTAACAAGTACAGATTTCATGGTCTGTGATTTGTTCACGGTTTCCATCCATTCATCGGCAGCGTTGGAGTCTTTTGTAATACCTCCACCTACATAAATACGGGCATCACCATCCTTTAATTTCATACACCTAAGATTTACGAAAAGTTCAGTTTGCTTAGAAATAGATACAAATTGCTGGTTCTCCTGATTTCGTTGATTGGAATTTCTTTTATGTTCTGTCTTTAGGTTTAATTCTCCCAGGTAACCTGAATAGAACTCCCGGGAATGATCTTCATTTTTAAGAATAAAATCCAAAGCTTCCTGTCTTGGTAACCCGCAAACAGCTGGAGTTGGATGAATTGTCTCAATAAGATCTTTTAGATTTTCCGGATCCTTGAGATATCCAAAAATATCGGTGCATATATGGAGCAGGTTACCTGCCCTTGCTGAATAAGGCCTGGAAGTTTTAATATTTTCTACACCTGGAAGATCTTCTAATGATTCCAGAATATAATCGGTCACAAAAAGTTGTTCTTCAACCTCCTTGCTATCCCATTCTACATCTGTCTCTCCCTGGAAAAGCTGTGTCCCAGCAAGAGCCATTGTATTGAACCTATTCCTTTCTACATGCAGTAAGGTTTCAGGTGTAGCTCCAAGCCAGAATCCGGTCTCGGGATGAAACCAGAGATATACCATGGCACCTGGATATTTCTCCAGAAGATTTTTAAATATCCTTAATGGATCTGGATCAAGTACCTGAACTTTTTCAGACCTGGATAAAACCACTTTTTTAAAATGTCTCTGCCTGATCTCATCTATACCTTTTTGTACCAGATTCTCATGTCTCTTCTGGTCCTCCTCCATGTATTCAAAATCTACAGAATCAAGATTATCCTGATCAAAAGGCATACCCTCTACTTCTTCCACTAGAAAATCGTAATCTATTGTTTTAGATTTTCCAGCAGGAATTATATAGGAAACGTCTTCAGGATTAAATGGAGCAAAAACAAATCCGCTTTCAGAAAGATCACTCACCTGGTAATTTTCAGCATCAACCTGAAGCATAGCTTTTACATTATCTTCTCCCGGTTTCCTGTAAGCGACTATTGGCTTATGCTCTATATAATGAGCTTTAAGCTGGTTATAAAAATCTACAGAATCCATTTATTTCTTTTCTTTTGGCAGTGAGATAGTCGTAAGTTTTACGATTGAAATAAGGTTTGCAGCCTCATCGGTAATTCTTATTTCAAACAACTGGGTAGTTCTACCTTTATGAATAAAGGTCGCTTTGGCGAAAACCCAGCCTTCTTTAATACTTTTTAAATGATTGGCATTAATTTCAATCCCGCGAACAAAAAAATTCTCCCTATCCAGAAAAACATAGCTGGCCATGCTGCCCACACTTTCGGCAAGGGCCACACTGGCTCCCCCATGCAAAACTCCATCTGGCTGATGCACCCTGGAATTCACCGGCATTTTTGCTATTAAATAATCATCACCTATTTCTGTAAATTCGATTTCAAGAGTTTCCATCAGGGTGTTCTTGCATACCTTTTTGGATAACTCCAAAAGTTCTTCCTTCGTCATTATTTTTGGTTTGGTTATAGCGTAAAAGTACGAAACAGTTGTAACCTCTGGAAACAGCTAAAATTACAAACATGTTAAAATTTAATTTTATGAATTACCTTCTGGAAAATAAAAAAAGCCTCCTAGTGGAGACTTTTTTTATCTATATAATTAATATTAGTTACCTGTCAAGGTCGCTTTAATTCGACTATTTTCAATAATATCATATTGCGCAGATTTCTCTACTGGAACTGAACTTCTGATAGGCTCGGTATCTATTTTGGCAACACCTCCCAGTACATTAGTATTGGTAGTATCATAAAATAAAGCGAAGTCACCTTCACCCGGTTCTATAATAGATGCACAGGCAATAGATAAACCATCAATACCTTCCATGATCGGGTGATTCCTTATAGATTCAGACGGGATCACTTTTGGAGGTGCTCCATTAAAATCCAGACAGTCTACATATCCTCCGGTATTTCGCAGTACAGCACCCATATTGATTAGAAACTGATTTTCGATAGCAATACCTGCTCCGTAATAGAGTTCATGTTCTCCCATAAAAATTATCCTACCACCTTCTGCCGCGAAGGATTTTAATGTATTGATCTCCTCAATTGTATATTGATAAGTTGGCATCACCAGCATAATGATCTTAACATCTGTCGGAATATTTGTCAAAGACCCATTAGTAGAGGAAATATCTGAAATAGTAAAACCTTCATTAGTGATCACACTTCGCATAGTTGCCCATATATCCGGACATTGTGGACAAGAGGTATTTTTTCCGGTATCGAACATAAATGTTCTACCATCATTTCTACTACCTGTGGTTGTAAAATTGACCAGGTTTTGTACAAATCTCACATTATTTGGGTCCTGCATAGAATTCTGATCGAATATGTTAGCATCATTTAGCACGACTATATCCCTTCCAGGCACCTGAATACTCTCACATCCTACTTCGTCTACTTCTACACCTGGATCTGTATCTGGACATTCATCAATATCATTTGGCACACCATCGCCATCATCATCATTCCCTGGTTCACAAGCGTCGCCAACTCCGTTCATATCTGCATCAGCCTGATCTGGATTAGGAACATTTGGACAGTTATCTTCGATATCTGGAATTCCATCTTGATCTGAGTCTACCGGGCCGTTACCCTCATCACCACAATTAATGAAAGCGTGGAAATATTCAGAGGTTTCTCCATCTTCATTTAACAGCCCTTCGATATCATTCCAGCTCCAGGTTCCACTAATGGTTTGACCGTTTGCACTACCATAATTATCTTCCCAATCTAATAATGTAGCCTCATAATATAGGTAAGGAACATCATCTGCTTCATCATTTTGAGGTCCGGGGATCGCCAAACACAGAGGATCGGCATAAAATTCACCATCTTCTCCGATCATAGGAACTTCACCAGAATATAGCGGTGTTCCATTAGCCGAAATACCATAATAAATATCAAGACTATAATTAGCAGTATAATGTCTTCCAGCATCTGAACAATAATTCGCAAAGAAACATAGCTCATAAATAACTTCAGGAGTTATATCGAAGAATTGATATCCATATAAATTCACTACCCTATCGTCAAAGCAAAGAACATCTACATTGGTATAGGTTTTAGATCCTGCTCTCAAATCCCAGCTAAATGGGAGGGGATTATCTACAAAAGCTGCATAATCACTACCAGTTTTTGGTGCCGCCCAAATAACCTCTCCAGGAGCATCATCTACATTGGTCCAAACAAGAAAATCATTCAAGGTTACTGAAACTGTATTGGAACCACCTGGAATTGGTATTTCCAGTGCATCATCATAAGCTGTAAAAAGGCCATTCTCGTCTTCCAGAATTTCGACCACTACCTCAACCGGAGTATCATCATCTCCATAAGTAAGCGAGATCTGTGCAAAACCTGGAGCCTCTTCGCTACAATCAGGAATTCCGTCTAATGACTGCCTTGTCTGCTGATTGTTAAATTGATTAAGAATAGGTCCTAAATGAACTACGGCCACATCTTCACTGATCAAATCATCTGGAGATACCTTATCATCCTTGCTACAGGAAAATACCAGTACTGCCAGAAATGCAATTAGGAATTGTTGAAATTTGAAATTTTTCATAATTATAAATATTGAATGGTTAATAACAAAACACTAGATAATCATTCAATACCAATGGTATCGATTGATTTCGCAGGGGGAATTAGTAGGGTTTTGGAAAAGTATAGCTCCTCGTGAGGTATAGTAAATGGATTCAGGAGGGCATCTTGTACAAAAATATATGAAGATAGAAGACTATCTAATAGGTGATTTCCCTAGTTTTGATATTATTACCACACAATTTAATGGTCTATGATAAAAGAAAATTCAGTTTCCTATACTTCAACTAACACCTATCAAACTCTTAATGAATTAACTGAAAACACTAAAACTGTCTGGCTTGTATTTCATGGGATTGGATACCTGAGCAAATACTTTCTCAAGTATTTTAAACATTTGGACAAGCAGGAGAATTATATAATTATCCCGCAGGCACCTTCAAAATATTATTTAAATGGAGAATACAGGCATATTGGCGCTTCATGGCTTACCAGAGAAAATACCGAATTGGAGATCGAAAATGTATTGAATTACCTGGATGCAGTTTATAAAGCTGAAGGCATATCTAAAATTGAAAATCTTAATATTATGGGGTATTCGCAGGGAGTTTCAGTAGCTACAAGGTTTATCGCCAGAAGAAATATTAGATGTAAGAACCTTATCATGCATTCCGGAAAAGTTCCACAGGAATTAACAGCAGATGATTTTAAGTTTCTTGATAGGACAAACTTCAGTTTTATTTATGGAACCCAAGATGAATATCTTAAATCTGGAATAGTCAAGGTAGAAGAAGCCCGGCTCAAAGATCTATTTCCTAAAAACCTTGAGATACTTACCTTCGAAGGCGGACATGAAGTAAACACTCAATTGATCTCGAAATTTGCTTAATTTGACTCTCTAGTGATCCTGTCCCGATGTTTCGGGAGTTTCAGGAACTTTCTGGAAGCTGAATCAGGTTCAACTAGACTTATATATTCATTTTTTCAATGCAATTAAAAAGTAATACTAAAACCTCAATTTTTAAAACTCTAGGTCCCGGATTTCTACTGGCGGGCGCTGCCATTGGGGTATCACACCTGGTGCAGGCTACCCGTGCCGGAGCAGATTATGGCTTTTTGTTACTTTGGGTCCTCATCCTGGCTTGTATCACCAAATATCCGTTCCTGGAATTTGGTCCTCGTTACGCCGCAGGTACCGGTAACCATCTTATTTCCGGCTATAGGAAACTGGGAAAATTCCCTTATTGGACCTTTATAATAATTACTGTGGGCAGCATGTTTATCATTCAGGCTGCAGTGACCATTGTTACTGCCGGCCTTGCTGAAAGACTGTTTGGAATGGGTTGGTCCTCGTTCACCTGGAGCTTCATAATAATTGGAATTTGTATAGGTTTGTTACTTATTGGTAAATATCCGGCACTGGACAAAACCATGAAAGTTATAGTAAGTCTTTTGGGTTTAGCCACTTTAACGGCCGTGATTCTGGCATTTGGTGAAGGAAGACTTGATAACGCATTAAGTATCGAAGCTCCAGAAGTATGGAACAAAGCAGGCATTGCCTTTATAATTTCGTTTATGGGATGGATGCCTATCCCCCTGGATGCATCCGTCTGGCATTCCATCTGGACCAGAGAAAAAGCATTAGGGAATAAAAAGCGCACTAGTCTCAAAGAAGCATTTTTCGATTTTAATGTTGGGTACCTCGCTGCAGCGATCATCGGACTTCTTTTCTTCCTGATGGGTGTCCTGATCATGTTTGGAAGCGGAACCACCTTTTCCGGAAACGGAGTGGAATTTTCAGGTCAGCTTATAGATCTCTACGGAAAAACTTTAGGCGACTGGAGTAAGCCAATTGTAGCTGTTGCAGCATTTATCGCTATGTTCTCCACTACCCTGGCAGTAACCGATGCTTTTCCCCGCGTGCTTTCAGAGATTTTTGCTGAGCATCCTAAAAAGGGGAAGTCAGAAACAGAAAGGAAATGGAAAAATTATCGGATCAACGTTTTTTTGATCCCTGGTTTATCCCTGATTATACTATTCTTCTTTACCGCCTCATTTACAATCTTGATAGATTTCGCTACAGCCCTTTCTTTTCTCTCAGCTCCTTTTATTGCATGGTTCAATTATAAACTAGTAACCGGAGACCAAATGGCGCAAGAAGACCGACCTTCAAAAACATATAGAATTTTCAGTCTACTGAGCCTTTTGATACTTATACTTTTTAACCTTGTTTATATTTACACCTTGATTTCCTGAAATATTAAATAAAGGCAAAACTCTAATTTTCAGCCCTCAATATAGTTTTCATTTAGTAAATTCAATTATTCTGAATATAACTAGATGGCCTATAAATTCACTCTTCGCGGTAAAAGCTATGTTTTTAAAGACCTGAAGACGGTGATGGCGAAAGCTACACCTGAAAGGTCTGGCGATGCAATCGCTGGAATTGCTGCGGAAGATAACAAAGAGCGTATTGCAGCGCAGTATTGTCTTAGTGAAATTCCACTGAAAACATTCCTCGATGACCTGGTGATCCCCTATGAAAAGGATGAAGTTACCCGGTTGATAATCGATGATCATAACGCAGAAGCCTTTAAACCAATATCGAGTTTTACGATTGCTGAATTCAGAGATTACCTTCTTTCCTATGAAGTAGATGGTGCGACTTTAAAAGATCTCTCTTCTGGATTGACTCCTGAAATGGCCGCGGCTGTATCCAAGATCATGAGAAATCAAGATCTGATATCCGTAGCTCAAAAGATCGAAGTGGTCACCAAATTCAGAAATACAGTTGGTAAAAAAGGGCATTTTTCGGTGCGATTACAGCCGAATAATCCATCTGACGATCCCAAAGGAATTGCGGCGAGTATTATCGACGGACTCATGTATGGATGTGGTGATGCGGTGATAGGCATTAATCCTGCTTCAGATAACCCAAAGGAAGTCTCAAAATTATTAAAACAACTGGACGATTTCAGGCTACAATATGAGATCCCAACTCAGAATTGCATTCTCAGCCATTTGACCACCACACTGGAAATAATTGAAAAAGCCCCGGTAGATCTCATTTTTCAATCTATCGGCGGGACCGAAAAAACGAACTCCTCTTTTGGAATTGATCTGAAATTACTTCAAGAAGCTTATGAGGCCGGTAAGGAATTAGATCGTGGCACCATCGGAAACCAGATGATGTATTTTGAGACTGGACAGGGTTCCTCTCTTTCTGCCAATGCTCATCATGGAGTAGATCAGCAAACTCTTGAAGCTCGGGCTTACGCAGTGGCTCGAAAATTTGATCCTTTCCTGGTAAATACAGTAGTCGGTTTTATAGGTCCTGAATATTTATATGATGGGAAACAAATCATACGGGCTGCATTGGAAGATCATTTCTGCGGAAAATTACTCGGCTTACCTATGGGCTGCGATGTTTGTTATACCAATCACGCTGAAGCCGACCAGGATGATATGGATTCTCTGCTGACTCTCTTAGGTGTAGCCGGCTGCAATTATATCATGGGCGTACCCGGAGCAGATGACATCATGCTGAATTATCAGTCAACTTCCTTTCACGATGCCATGTATCTTCGAAAAGTTCTGAATAAACGTCCTGCCCCGGAGTTTAAGGAATGGCTGCTCAAAATGGGGATTTTTGACGAGCAGGGAAATCGAAAAGAGCTCAAGGAGCAAATGCTAAAACTGAATTCATGAGTAAGGAAATCTCAAATAAAAGCTATTTGCAAAAAGATCCCTGGGAAAACCTGAGATCACTTTCAAAAGCCCGGATCGCTTTGGGAAATTCCGGTGGCAGTTTGCCAACCAAAGAAGTTCTAAGTTTTCAGGAAGATCATGCCTTTACGAAAGACGCTATTTATTCAGATCTAAAAGAAAAAGAATTATTAGAACAGCTTCAGGAATTTGACCTTCCGGTTTATCAATTTCAAACCAAAGTTTCTGATAGAAAAGAATATTTAAAACGCCCGGACTTTGGAAAAAAGCTGGTAGAAGATACCAAGACTGAAAAGAGTAATTTTGATATCCTTTTTATTCTCACCGACGGACTTGCTGCAGATGCAATTAATGAAAGAGCGATTCCGCTTCTCAAAGAAATTATTCCCCAACTGAATAATTATAAAATAGGTTTATGTCTTGTAAAATATGGCCGTGTAGCCATTGGTGATGAGATCGCTGAAAAAGTCGGCGCGAAATTCACGGCAGTTTTAATTGGCGAAAGGCCCGGACTTTCTTCTCCTAAAAGTATGGGGATCTATACTACCTTCGATCCAAAATCGGGAATCACAGATGAACGCCGAAACTGCATTTCCAATATTCATGAAAATGGATTGAGTATTGAAAGAGCTTCAAAATTACTTCAATACTTTATCAAAGAATCTTTTCGAAGAAAGTTAAGCGGAGTAAAGTTAAAAGCTGATTTATCAGATCAGATAGACAGGAAGTAAAAATCCTCTATTCTGAACAGGTATAAATTTTTTCATCCTTATCGGCCTGGTCATTCAGGTATTCATTACTTTCTTCAGCAGTGAGATTTGCTACTACTTCACCATCGCAATTATAAAATTCAAGCATAGCCTGGAAATTCACCCGGGGATCTGTAATTAGTTGATAATAGACGGTTTCTCCATTATAATTCCCCTTAAAAATTGATACCTCGATCGAACAATCTTCATCAATTTCTGCTTTAAACTCATTGAACCAGGTTTTACTTTCAGCATTTGTACAACCTTGAAAATCGTCATCTGAACAGGAAAAAAATGAAAGACAGGTAATAAGGCACAAGATCTTTTTCATTATTGGATTTTTTATTTAGATACAATTAATCAAATAAGGTTGCGTATAAAAAATAAAAAAGCCCCGCATTTCTGCGAGGCTTTCTCAAATTTATTGTGATTCAAAGATTACTTCACTTCTTCGAAGTCTACATCCTCTACATCATCTCCACTCTTGGCGTCTCCACCTTCAGCTCCGGTTGCACCTTGTTGTGGTCCACCTGGCTGTCCGTTTGCTCCACCCTGAGCTTCTGCCTGTGCTTTATACATTTCTTCTGAAGCAGTTTTCCATGCCTCATTGATCTTGTCTAAAGCAGGCTGAATAGTTTCAACTTCTTTAGTTTCATAAGCTTTCTTAAGCTCTTCCAATGCTTCCTCGATTGGCTTCTTCTTCTCATCAGAAAGTTTATCACCAAATTCTTTCAGCTGCTTTTCAGTCTGGAAGATCATTGCATCAGCTTCGTTCAGCTTATCAACTTTCTCTTTTGCTTTCTTATCAGCATCAGCATTCGCTTCAGCCTCTTTCTTCATTTTTTCGATCTCTTCTTCTGTCAATCCTGAAGAAGCTTCGATACGAATATCCTGAGACTTACCTGTCGCTTTATCTGTCGCGCTTACTTTAATGATACCGTTAGCATCAATATCGAAAGTCACTTCAATTTGAGGAGTTCCTCTTGGCGCTGGTGGAATTCCGTCTAAGTGGAATCTACCAATTGTCTTATTATCTGCCGCCATTGGACGCTCTCCCTGAAGTACGTGGATCTCAACAGAAGGCTGATTATCTGCCGCTGTAGAGAAGGTCTGTGACTTCTTGGTTGGGATCGTAGTGTTCGCTTCGATAAGTTTAGTGTTTACTCCTCCCATAGTTTCAATACCTAGAGAAAGTGGAGTAACATCTAGAAGCAATACATCTTTTACATCTCCTGTAAGTACACCACCCTGGATAGCTGCACCAATTGCTACAACCTCATCGGGGTTTACACCTTTAGAAGGCTTCTTACCAAAGAATGCTTCTACTTCTTCCTGGATCTTAGGAATACGGGTTGATCCACCAACAAGAATTACCTCGTCGATATCACTTTTAGAAAGACCTGCATCGCTAAGAGCTTTTTTCACAGGCTCCATAGATCTTGTTACCAATTCTGAAGCTAATTGCTCAAACTTAGAACGAGTGATAGTCTCTACAAGGTGCTTTGGTCCGCTGGCAGTAGCAGTAACATATGGAAGGTTGATCTCTGTTTGAGAAGATGAAGATAATTCGATCTTCGCTTTCTCTGCAGCTTCTTTCAAACGTTGAAGCGCCATAGGATCTTTTCTAAGATCTATGTCTTCAGCTTTCTGGAAATTATCTGCAAGGTAATCGATCAATACTTCATCAAAGTCATCCCCACCAAGGTGAGTATCACCATTAGTAGAAAGTACTTCAAATACACCGTCACCTAGCTCAAGAATAGAAATATCGAAAGTACCACCACCAAGGTCATACACAGCGATCTTCTGATCCTGAGATTTTTTATCCAATCCGTAAGCAAGTGCTGCTGCGGTTGGCTCGTTAATAATTCTTCTTACTTTAAGACCTGCGATCTCACCAGCTTCTTTTGTTGCGTGACGCTGAGAGTCATTAAAATATGCAGGAACGGTAATAACCGCTTCGGTCACATCCTGTCCAAGATAATCCTCAGCAGTTTTCTTCATTTTTTGAAGTACCATTGCTGAAAGTTCCTGTGGAGTATAAAGACGACCGTCGATTTCTACACGTGGAGTATCATTATCACCTTTCTTTACGGTATAAGGTACTCTTCCCGCTTCTTTTGAAGATTCAGAATACTTATTCCCCATAAATCTCTTTATAGAAGAAATAGTTTTCTGTGGGTTGGTTACTGCCTGACGTTTTGCAGGATCACCAACTTTTATCTCGCCACCTTCTACAAATGCGATAACAGAAGGTGTAGTTCTTTTTCCTTCGGCATTAGGTATCACCGTTGGCTCGCTACCTTCCATTACGGCAACGCAGGAGTTGGTGGTACCCAAGTCAATTCCAATTACTTTACTCATAACTATATAACTTGTTTTTTACGTTAGTTTATCAATTTTACAGTCACTAGAAGTCAATCATTATGCCAGCGCAATTCTTCTGACAGACTGTCACTTTTTTGAAACACCTTGTCATCACACACATTTCACAAAAAAGGAGGCCCATATAATTTCCTCGATTTTTGATGGGCAGCATTAACAAATCCTTATTTTTGTCTTCAAATTTTTACTCTGAATGCGAAAAATTGAATGTATTAGCGTTTTTGACATGCTGAAGGTTGGCGTAGGCCCTTCCAGCTCACATACTCTTGGCCCTTGGAGAGCTGCCCAAAGATGGATTGGCGAACTTAAGAAAAAAGATAAATTTGATGATGTCGAGAAGATACATGTAGATCTTTATGGATCGCTGAGCCTTACTGGTAAAGGGCATGCTACAGATATCGCTACTCTATTAGGTCTTTTAGGGCACGATCCTGTGACCATGGATATTACCATTCTTGAGTCAGAAATTGAACGGATAAGAGAAACGGGGAAACTTTTACTGAACGGTGAAAGAGATATTGAATTTAGTATTGCTGAAGATATCAAATTCAACCGTAAGTTCTTAGAATTCCACCCTAACGGAATGACCTTTAGAGCATGCCTCTATAATGGTAAAAAATCTTCTTCTTCCTTTTACTCTATTGGTGGCGGTTTCGTGGTTAAAAAAGAACGAAAGAATGCCAGCAAGAAAATGAAGAATTTTCAGGCCTTCCCCTTCCCTGTTGAAAAAGCGACAGAGCTTCTGGAATATTGTAAAGCCGAGAACAAACCAATTTCAGAGATCGTTCTCGAAAATGAGCGTTCCCTTAGAACAGATGAAGAGATCGATGCCGGATTCAAAGAGATCTGGAAAGTTATGCTGGAGTCTATGTATATAGGTTGCCATACTGAAGGAACCTTACCCGGAGGCCTTAACGTGAAAAGAAGGGCCTTTGAAATGCATCAGCGTTTGATAGGGGAAACAAATTATAGCAGTGTAGATGACTGGATTCCTGCCATCAGGCAAACCGAGGTGAAATTCCGTCAGATATTAAAGTGGGTAAGCTGCTTCGCCTTAAGTGTAAATGAGGTAAATGCTTCCCTGGGTCGTGTGGTTACAGCTCCTACTAATGGTAGTGCAGGAACTGTACCGGCTGTGTTAATGTATTATATGGTTATTGAAAACCATGATGCAAGCTATGAGGATATTAAGAAATTTATGCTGGTAGCTGGCGAAATTGGAAGTCTTTTCAAAAAAGGAGCTACCATTTCAGCAGCCATGGGTGGTTGCCAGGCAGAGATAGGTGTATCGTCAGCAATGGCAGCAGGAGGACTTACAGAACTTATGGGAGGAACTCCAGAGCAGGTTCTTATGGCCAGTGAGATTGCCATGGAACATCATCTAGGACTTACCTGTGATCCTATTGGCGGCCTAGTACAGGTTCCATGTATAGAAAGAAATGCCATGGGCGCTATCAAAGCAATCAATGCTGCTGAAATCGCGATGGAAAGCGACGCCAGCAGGGCTAAAGTTCCACTTGATAAGGTTATTGAAACCATGTGGGAAACAGCTAAGGATATGAATAAGAAATATAAAGAAACTTCTGAAGGTGGACTCGCAGTTAAGGTTAGCCTGAGCGATTGCTAAACGGAATACAAATTTGAATTTATTAAGGCAGAATAATCTTGAATTAAAAGTAAAAAACCTTATCAGGAATTTTGCTTTAATGATCCTGTGTTATTTTCTCTTCTTTATAGGCCTTCAAGTTTTAGATGTTTTGATATTTGACCTGAATTTTCAGAAATATGAGCAAATAGAGATCTTGAAAATTCTGGAAGAAAGTCCATTACAATTCATTTTCCTGGCTGCTGTTGCCGCTCCAATTCTAGAGGAAAGTATATTCAGAAGTGTCTTAAAACCATCTGCCTCAAGCTTAAAACTTTTTATCTGTGCCATCCTGTATATCATTAGCACATTGTTCATTCCTGAAGACGCTCACTGGCTCCTTAAATATGCTCTTGTATTTGGTAGTTTGTTCTTGTGCTATTATGCGTTGGGAGAATTAATCCCGCCAAGGTTCTACAAATATGCCTGTTATTGGCTCCACAAGTATTATCTAATCATCTGGATCGCAGGTTCCATTATTTTCGGTTTTGTCCACATTTATAACTATGTAGACAGCTTTCAATTGGACCTTGTCCTTATTATGATGATCTTTCCCAGGATAATCGCAGGATTCTTCTTCGGCAAGATCAAACTGGAAAATAAAGAAATGATCTGGCCTATTTTAATGCATAGCATGAATAATTCTATGGTACTTATCATCCTACTCCCCTTTACATTATCTTAATTAACAAAGCCTTATAGCTTTTTACGCTCTTCATTTCGTAACTTCTGCTTCCAATAAAATAAATATGAAATGAGCCTTTTGAAAATTTATTTCTATCCAGAAACTTTTCAGGCGAATCGCATATGACCTTTAAAAAATCAAATATTAAAAACATATGAAAGCAGCAGTAATAGAAAAAGCAGGAGGAGATTTCATCATTAAAGATGTTGATAAACCAAGCCCTTCTGAAAATGAAGTTTTGATCAAAGTAGAAGCATGCGGAATTTGTCATAGTGATAATTTTGTAAAAGCCGGTGGATTTCCTGGACTTGAATATCCAAGGATTCCGGGACATGAGGTTGTTGGGATAGTGGAAGAAGTAGGTGAAAATGTTTCTAATTGGGAAAAAGGTCAGCGTGTGGGTGTAGGCTGGCATGGAGGACATTGTTTTGAATGTGAGCCCTGTAGACGCGGAGATTTTATTAACTGCCAGAATGGTAAAATAAACGGAATATCTTATGATGGTGGTTATGCTGAATATATGACCGCTCCCAAAGAAGCCGTTGCTGCAATTCCCGATGAATTATCATCTGCAGATGCCGCGCCATTACTATGCGCAGGTATTACCGTATATAACGCACTAAGAAATTCAGGAATAAGAGCCGGTGATGTGGTCGCAGTTCAGGGAATTGGAGGATTAGGACATCTTGCTATCCAATATGCCTCAAAAATGGGAATGAAAACTGTAGCCATTTCCCATAGCGATGATAAAAAAAGCCTTGCGGAAGATCTTGGAGCTCACCACTTCATTAATACCGGGGAAAAAGATGGTGCCGAAGAATTACAGAAACTAGGAGGTGCTAAATTGATTCTAGCCACCGCACCACATAGCGACGCTATTTCGGCAGTTGTAGACGGGCTGGGCATTGATGGTAAACTATTAATGGTTGCCGCAACCGGTGAACCCATCGAAGTTTCACCTATGCAGCTCTTAATGGGCAGAAAATCTGCTGCGGGTTGGCCAAGCGGAACCGCGATAGATTCTGAAGACACCTTAAATTTTAGTGCCATGACAGGCACTAAACCAATGATAGAAGAATATCCACTCGATAAGGCAAATGAAGCCTTTGAAAAGATGATGAATAATAAGGCAAGGTTCAGAGTGGTTTTAAAACCATAAATTTCGAATGCTAGCCTATTAAACCGGAAAGTCAGATTATTGATTTTCCGGTTTTTTTATCATTATATTTGAGGCTTAATTTTCAAATTACAAGCCTTGAAACTTAAGCTGATCACGCTAGTTTTTTCCAGTATTTTAATACTCGCTTCATGTGGTGACGACAAAAAATCGAAACCTATTCAGGTGATTGATCAAGTCCCCGAAAAGGATTTTGGTGACTACCATAAAAATTATCTTAGGGAGATCTCATTTATAGACACCAGGGCAGATTCCTCTTCCACATCTAATATGGTTAAGCTTTCTGGAGGTAGCTTTATGATGGGAGGAAATAGCAATCAGGCCCGCCAGGATGAATTTCCGCGACATAAAGAAAATATTAATCCTATCTGGGTAGATAAGACCGAAGTGACCAACGCTCAATTTCAGGAATTTGTAGACGAAACTGGTTATGTAACCACCGCTGAACGCTCTTTCAAAATTAAGGGGAAGAAATATGAAGCCGGTGCCTTGGTTTTTGATCCTTATAATCCTGAATGGTGGTGGAAATTCGTAAAAGGCGCGAATTGGCAACACCCAACAGGACCTGATAGTGATATTGAAGGAAAAGAAAATTACCCGGTAGTCCAGGTATCATGGTATGATGCAATGGCTTATGCTAAATGGGCCGGCAAAAGACTTCCTACCGAAGCTGAATATGAATATTTTAACCGGGCAGGTAACGACACGCTTATTTATCATTGGGGAAATGAATTTGAAAAAGCTCCTGAAATGGCCAATTTCTTCCAGGGGAATTTTCCCAGACAGAATTCGGTTGAAGATCATTTTGAAAAAGAAGCCCCGGTAATGTCTTATCCGGCCAATGACTTCGGATTATATGAAACCTCAGGGAATGTATGGGAATGGTGCTTTGATACTTATTACCCCGATGCTTATTCGAGGCTCGATAAAAGAACCGATGGATATTTTAAGGAATTCGTGAATATGGAACAGCAAAAGGTAATTCGAGGCGGATCTTTTCTCTGCAGCGAAACTTATTGCACAGGTTATAGAAATGCAGCCAGGATGAGTTCAGCGCCAGACACCGGATTGGAACATACCGGTTTCAGATGTGTAAAGGATATCTAATCACAGTTTTCCTTAGTCCTGGTATCTATCAAATAAGTGATCTTCCATACATCATTAAACTTTACCAGCTCAAAACTGTTCACTCCGCAGTGGCTTAAATTTCCATTATAATAAAAGGAATAAGGCGTGGTAACTGTAGCCAGAAGACCGTTCTCTTCAATTCTAAACTCATGCAATTTCTCTTGAAAGCTAGCTTCCGCAGGAATTGACGCGATGCTTTTTATAAATTTTGAATAATCATCTGTACTCAGTTTTGTATTCCCTTCGGCATCCATTGAAACTGATTGAAGTATGGTCCCTTCCACCGCAAAATTTTTAAGTTTCACAGTGTCCTGAGCATGAAATGCTTCAAAGAAATCAAGCACTAATTGTTTAGGGCTGTCTGAAGATTTTTCAGCCTGTGCAAAAACGGTCATATTGATAAGAAAAAAGGCAACTGATAAGATTCTTTTCATCATGAAAGTAGTTTTGAATGTGGCTCACGAATTTACTACTTTTACTCAAATTTAAAATCAACCCAATGTCAGTTGCCAAAAAGGAATACAAACGTATCACCACAAAGTCTCTTGTAGACATGAAATCTAACGGAGAAAAGATCAGTATGCTTACGGCATACGATTTTACCATGGCTCAAATTGTTGATGGTGCGGGGATAGATGTGATCCTTGTTGGTGACTCTGCCAGTAATGTTATGGCTGGCCATGAAACTACGCTTCCTATTACCCTGGACCAGATGATCTATCATGCTACCAGTGTAGTTAGAGCTATTAATCGTGCCCTGGTTGTTGTAGACCTGCCTTTCGGAAGTTATCAGAGTGACCCTAAAGAAGCTTTAAGGTCGGCCATCAGGATCATGAAAGAAAGTGGAGGTCATGCGGTTAAACTTGAAGGCGGAAAAGAAGTAAAGGAAAGCGTAAAGCGTATTCTCCATGCTGGGATCCCGGTTATGGGACATTTAGGGCTCACCCCGCAATCAATCTATAAGTTCGGAACCTATACGGTTAGAGCTAAGGAAGATCAGGAAGCAGAGAAATTGAAATCTGACGCTAAGATGCTCGAAAAAATGGGTTGTTTTGCATTGGTTCTTGAGAAAGTCCCAGCTAAACTGGCCCAAGAAGTTGCGGAAAGCCTTACTATTCCTGTTATTGGTATTGGTGCCGGTAATGGCGTTGATGGACAGGTTCTGGTTATTCATGATATGTTAGGAATGACCCACGAGTTCAATCCAAGGTTTTTAAGACGGTACGCCGATTTGCATGCTGAAATGACCAAAGCATTTGAAAATTACAGAGATGATGTGAAAAGCAAAGCTTTTCCATCAGATGACGAACAATACTAAGTTAGAAGTTAGCAAGCTGAAAGTTAATAATTACTAAGATTAGGTTTCAGTATAATTCGTCTATAAACTTATCATAATTGGATTCAGAAAAAACATTCTCCAACAAGAATAATTTAAAAGTACTCCACGAGGATAATCATATTATCATCGTGAATAAGCGCGCAGGAGATATTGTACAGGGAGATAAGACCGGTGATAAGCCTTTGAGTGAAGTTGTTAAGTCTTATTTAAAGGAGAAATATAACAAGCCAGGTAATGTTTACTTGGGCGTTGTTCACAGATTGGACCGTCCTACCAGCGGAATCGTAGTTTTCTCAAAGACCTCTAAAGCCTTACCTAGACTGAATAAATTATTTCAAGATAAGAAAGCAAAAAAGACCTATTGGGCTGTTGTAAAAAATCCGCCTCCAAATGAAAGCGGTGAACTGGTTCATTACATGAAGAGGAATTCTAAACAGAATAAATCTTACGCCCATAAAAATGAAGTTCCCGATAGTAAAAAAGCGATCCTGGATTACCGGTTACTTAAAAAACTGGACAATTACTATTTGCTGGAAATCGATCTTCATACCGGCAGACACCACCAGATAAGAAGTCAGTTATCGGCGATTGGCTGCCCAATAAAAGGTGATCTTAAATATGGATTTGACCGTAGTAACAAAGACGCCAGCATTCATTTACATTCACGGGAATTAAAATTCACACACCCGGTAAAAAAGGAGCTTATTCACATTGTTGCTCCTCCCCCATCAGATCCTATTTGGGATGCAATTATGAAATAATTAAAAGTTACCAAACTCTTAATTCATTATTTTTAAATAAAAGTTTAAAAAATGAAATGGCGCGGTAATAGACAGAGCGATAATATGGAAGATCGCAGGGGAAGTTCAGGAAAGGGTAAACTTATAGCTGGCGGTGGAATTATAGGATTGATATTTGTTATTGCCCAGTTCGTGCTTAGCGACGGAGATATTTCTGTCCTGGACCAATTAGATGAACCTTCCGGAAATTCTACTGAAGTTAGAGAACTTACCCCTGAAGAAAAAGAACTTGGAGATTTCACAGCTACGGTTCTTGCGTATACCGAAGACACCTGGAATTCCATATTTTCTGAAAACGGGATGCAATATAGAGAACCGGGAATGGTTCTTTTCACCGATGCGGTTCAAACCGCCTGTGGCGGCGCCTCTGCTGCCAGCGGTCCTTTTTACTGTCCAGGTGATCAAAAAGTTTATATGGACCTGAGTTTCTTTAATGAACTTCGTGATAGGTTTGGTGCCCAAGGAGGTGATTTTGCGATTGCTTACGTAATGGCACACGAAGTTGGCCACCATGTTCAGAATTTGTTGGGAACTGCCACGAAAGTAAGACAATTACAACAACAAACTAGCCGGGAAGAGGCGAATGAACTATCGGTCGCTTTAGAGCTTCAGGCCGATTTTTATGCCGGTGTGTGGGCTTATTACAACAAACAATATCTTCAGGAAGGTGATATTGAGGAAGCTTTAAGTGCCGCCAATGCCGTTGGAGATGATGCGATCCAGAGAAAAACCTCGGGCAGGGTAAATCCAGACTCCTTTACTCATGGAACTTCTGAACAGCGCATGAAATGGTTTATGAGAGGTTATAATTCCGGAGACATCAGGCAGGGCGATACTTTCAGCGAGATCCTTAATTGATATCAAAAAAATAATCTAAACTTACTTATTATTCTTAACAGAGATAATACTTTCAATAATGACAGCGCTTATTATTAAAGTTCCACCTATTAAAGTTTTTAGGGAAGGGATCTCACTTAAGAAAATCGCTCCCAGAATTATTCCATATACCGGCTGAATACTACTCATAATACTTGCAGTGGTAATAGTAAAATTCTTAAAGCTTTGCAGGAATAAAGTATGACCGATGCATGTTGTAAGAATTGCTAGCACCAGCAAGGGTTTCCATTGACTGGTTACTTCTGAAAATTCACTGAAGAAAATGGAAGGTATCAGCACTATCGAAACTACCAGGATCTGGTAGAACATCAACGCCGACCCATTATATCTTTCAACTTCCCGCTTCATCAAAAGATTCCGGAAGGCATAGAATATTGCAGAAGCGATCCCGAAAATTATGGCAATAAAGTAATTGTTTTCGAGATCGAATTTCGGACTAAGAAAATAAATACCTGTCAGAACTAATATTCCAAGAGCAATATGAACTTTATTGAATTTTGTTTTAAATAGGATTGGTTCCAGGAATGCCGTGATTACCGGGTAGGTAAATAACGACAATAAAGCAATGGCTACACTGGAAAATTTGAGAGAATAGAAATAGGTGATCCAATGCCCTCCCATTAGGAGTCCTCCAAGAATCAGCTTTAAGAGATCATTTTTGTTTTCAATTTTTAGATCGATCTTTTTCCAGCGACAATAGAGATAAAAAACAAAAACAGCGAGGATACACCTGTAGAATATTGTGGTAACCGGATCTAAAGTAATATATCGACCAAGAACTCCGGAAGTGCTGATGAGCAAAACCGCTAGATTCAACTGGAATATATTTATCAAATGTTTCCTATCTGCCAAATCCCTATAATTATCTTGAAAGCTCCTTGAATTTCTCAGTAATGATCTCTTTTACCGGCCTGTTCTCGATATTACTCTCAAGCCAGGAGAGAATGTCCAAATAAAGAAAAGCTCTGCGTTCATAAGGGTGGTCTTCAAATTTCTTTAGAGTATTATGTAATTTTCTAAATTCATCTTTGATATCCAATGGAGAAACATCAGGAAGATTTCTAAGGAATTTGATCATTTCCTTTTGTACCTCATGCATATCATCCATTTTGATCAGGAATTTATAGGTCGATTTCACCAGGCTATCAAGATGATAATCCAGACCTGCTTCATAATGCGCCACCAGATTTAGAATTCTGGAGAAGCACATCAAATCTTCCCTCATTTCGAGGGATTTGTTATTGATGATCTTTTTCAGGAATTCAATACATTTTTTATTATTCCCATCGCCAAAATATAAACAGGCGATCTTATAATAGAAAACCATAATATGATGTTCGTCGATACGACCCTTGAATTTCGCGATCTTCTGGGTGATCTTTTCTACCAGCTCATCTGAGTCTCCAAATTCACCCTTCATAAAACGAAGGTTAAGTTTATTGGAATAGACATATAGGAATGATAATGCCGAAATATTGTCGTTATGAGGGATCTTGGGATCGCGCAAGGAATCTTCAAGCTCTTTTAAAGTAACCTCAAAAAGATCTGTATGATTCAAATAGAACAGTGATTCCAGTAAATAATGGTTGCCTTTTAAGTAAGAAACCGGATGAATAGGGATTAAATGTTCATATTCAACAAAAAGATCCTTCCATTTCATAGAATAACGGTAACAACCTAGGAAATCCTGGATTAGGAAACTGTACCATAAATGTGCTTTGTACAGCCATAATCTCTCCTTAAATCCAAGTTCCTTAAAATCATATCTTGGTAATTTTTTTCTGAAGTAATCCTTGATATCCTGAGCTTCCTCCTCTGTTCTGCAATAACCCATTTTCAGAAAAATAGAATACAGTTCCAGAGACAGATTTGAAAGTTTACTGGAGATGAGATTAAGCCGGTTCAATTCTTCGGTTTGCTTGATCAAAGTTTCGGCACGGTTGTTCATACTCCGGGTGATATACTGCGATTCTATGATTTTTTCCAACTCGAGAATCTCATAAGCGACATTCTTTTCCTCGTAATTCAGGGCAAGACTTTTCACTTTATCAAGTAATTTCAAACTTTGTTGATAAAGCCCTTTATGATAAAGAATATAGGCAAAGTCAAGTTGCTCCCTTATCTGTACCGGGATGCTTTGATGGGCAGGATTCAGCCGGAGAGAAATTAAAAGTTGCTTATAAAGATGTGTTTTTACGTTAGAAAGCTGAAGCTTACTTATACTGGTACTTTTCAGAATTTCTGCTTCATCGTATTTTTTTTGACGGGACATCACCTTATATAAATTCAGAAATTTAGAATCTGAATTCACTCCAACCCTACCCACATATAGAGAAAACTGTCTCTTTTCAGAAGCAGAAAGGGATTTTATTAAAGAAAACAGGTTTTCGGTTAAGTCATTGGTCATTGTAAATCAATATTTTGCAAAACCCTACAAAACAAGGGTTTACGAGGCTAATTATCCTTCTTTAGTATCGTAACGCTTTTCATTGCCGGGTGGGCGAAGCATTCTTATTCCGATACTTTAGATAAAGATAAAGTAAAATAAATCTCATATGCGTACTGAAAAGGTAGAAATTTTTGACACTACATTGAGGGACGGAGAACAAGTCCCCGGCTGCAAACTGAATACTGAACAAAAATTAAAAATTGCTGCGCGACTGGATGAACTGGGCGTGGATGTGATAGAAGCCGGTTTTCCTGTTTCAAGTCCTGGTGATTTTCAATCGGTAAACGAGATTTCGAAACTCGTTAAGAATGCAACTGTATGTGGACTGACCCGTGCTGTTAAGAATGACATTAGAGTTGCTGCCGAAGCGCTTAAATTTGCCCGTAAACCAAGAATACATACAGGAATTGGAACTTCCGATTCTCATATTAAATATAAATTCAAATCTACCAGACCGGAGATCATTGAAAGAGCTGGTGAGGCCGTTGCCTTTGCCAAAACTTTCGTTGATGATGTTGAGTTTTATGCCGAAGATGCCGGAAGAACCGAGAACGAATTCCTTGCAAAAGTGTGTTCAGAAGCGGTGAGAAATGGCGCTACCGTATTGAATATTCCGGATACAACCGGATATTGTCTTCCTGAAGAATATGGGAAAAAGATCAAATATTTAAAGGAAAATGTGATCGGCATCGAAAATGTGATCATTTCCTGCCATTGCCATAATGACCTTGGATTGGCTACCGCTAATGCCATTGCGGGAATCACAAATGGCGCGAGACAGATCGAATGTACCATCAATGGTATTGGAGAACGTGCCGGGAATACAGCCTTAGAAGAGGTCGTCATGATCTTGAGACAACATCCATATTTACAATTGAATACGGATATCAATCCGCAATTGTTGTATGATACCAGTAAAATGGTCTCCAGAGAAATGGGAATGTACGTCCAGCCGAACAAGGCAATCGTCGGTGCGAATGCCTTTGCACATAGCTCAGGTATTCACCAGGATGGCGTCATCAAGAACAGAGAAACATACGAAATTATAAATCCAGCCGATGTCGGGGTCACCGAGTCGGCTATTGTTTTAACTGCCCGCAGCGGAAGAGCTGCTTTAGCCTACAAAGCGAAGAAAATGGGATACGATCTTACCAAACTTGAATTAGATCATGTGTATCATGAATTCCTGAATTTCGCCGATGCTAAGAAAGAAGTGGCAGATCATGATATTCATACTATCATGGACATTTTCAAAAAAAGTTCAAGAGCAATTGCTTAATTGATTATGAAGAAAACTTTATTTGACAAAATATGGGACTCCCATATTGTGGAAAGCATACCTAATGGGCCGGACATTTTATATATCGATAAACATCTGATACATGAAGTGACCAGCCCACAGGCTTTTAATGAATTAAAGGAAAGAGATATTCCGGTTTTTCGTCCGGACCAGATCGTTGCTACAGCCGATCATAATACACCTACAAAAGACCAGCACCTTCCGGTGAAGGATCTTTTGTCCAGAAAACAGTTGAAGGAACTTAGCCAGAATTGCGAGGAGAACAATATTACTCTTTACGGTTTAGGGCATCCTTATAATGGCATTGTTCACGTGATGGCTCCCGAGCTTGGTATTACTCAACCGGGTATGACCATAGTTTGCGGGGATAGCCACACTTCTACTCATGGAGCCTTTGGAACAATTGCATTCGGAATTGGAACCAGCCAGGTGACCCAGGTGTTTGCCAGCCAGTGTTTACTCGTGGAAAAGCCTAAGAAGCTTCGGGTGAACGTCAATGGAAAACTGAAAAACGGAGTTCTTCCAAAAGATGTCATCCTTTATATCATCAGCAAGCTTGGAACAAATTCAGGTACAGGATATTTCTGCGAGTATGCAGGAAATGTATTCGAGGAGATGTCTATGGAAGGGCGAATGACCGTTTGCAACATGAGCATTGAAATGGGTGCTCGCGGCGGATTGATTGCTCCAGACCAGACTACTATAGATTATGTGGAAGGACGGGAATTCGCTCCAAAAGGAGCTGAGTTTGAAAAAATGAAAGCTCATTGGGAAACATTGAAAACCGATGCTGATGCAGAATTCGATCAGGAGTATTCCTTTGAAGCCGAAGATATTGAACCTATGATCACCTACGGAACAAATCCGGGAATGGGGATCAAGCTTACAGGATCTATTCCGGTGGAAGGAAATAAAAGTGATGCAAAGGCTCTTGCTTATATGAATTTTAAGCCGGGCGAAACCTTATTGGAGAAGCCGATAAATTATATTTTCATTGGTAGTTGTACTAACTCCAGAATTGAGGATTTCAGGGTTGCTGCCTCTTATATCAAAGGAAAGAAGAAAGCTGAAAATGTGAACGCTTTGATCGTGCCGGGTAGCCGTCAGGTTGCAGAACAGATCAAAAAAGAAGGCCTCGATAAAGTTTTTGAAGATGCCGGTTTTACCTTGAGACAGCCGGGATGTTCAGCATGTTTAGCTATGAATGATGATAAAATACCTGAGGGAGAATATTGTGTCTCTACAAGTAATAGAAATTTTGAAGGCAGACAGGGGCCCGGTTCCAGAACAATTCTGGCCAGCCCGCTAACTGCTGCTGCAACCGCAATTTCAGGTAAAATTTCAGATTATACTCAAACATTGAACTAAATGGAAAAGTTTATAAAATTAACAGATACGGTCGTGCCGTTGGATGCTGAGAATGTAGATACTGACCAGATCATTCCGGCCCGTTTTCTAAAAGCAACAGATAAGGAAGGTTTCGGAGAGAATCTTTTCCGCGACTGGCGCTTTGATAAAACAGGAGAGCCAAATGAAGATTTTGTGCTGAATCAGGATAAATATTCTGGCTCCATTCTACTTGCTGGGAATAATTTTGGTTGTGGCTCCAGCCGTGAACATGCTGCCTGGGCTATAAAAGCATACGGTTTCAAAGCGGTGGTATCCAGCTATTTTGCAGATATATTTAAAGGAAATGCCTTAAATAATGGATTATTACCGGTACAGGTAAGCCCTGACTTTCTTCATAAATTATTCACCGCTGTAGAAAAAGAAGCCGAGGAAAAGGTGGTCATTGATTTAGAAGAACAAAAGATAAGTATTCAAAGCTCAGGAGAATCTGAACATTTTGATATAGACCCTTATAAAAAAACCTGTCTGATCAATGGTTATGACGATATCGACTTTTTAACGAGTAAACTGGAAGCCATTAAAAAATTTGAAAATAAACGAAGCGGACAGACAGAACCGCAACAAACCCTACAAACTGAAAAAATATGAAATTCAATATAGCTGTACTTCCCGGAGACGGGGTTGGTCCTGAAATAACACAGCAGTCAGTGAAAGTGCTGAAGGCTGTTGCAGATAGATTTGATCATGAGTTCATTTTTGAAGAAGCTGAAGTGGGTGCTGTTGCAATAGATTTATTGGGGGATCCGTTGCCAGAAACCACACTCGAACTATGTAAAAAATCTGACGCTGTGCTATTTGGGGCAATTGGTGATCCTAAGTATGATAATGATCCCTCGGCAAAAATAAGACCGGAACAGGGATTGCTTAAACTTAGAAAGGAACTTGGACTTTTCGCTAACATCAGGCCGGTTAGAGCCTATAAGAGCCTTATCCATAAATCTCCCTTAAAACCTGAAAATATTGAAGGTGCAGATATGGTCATCTTCCGGGAACTCACCGGTGGAATATATTTTGGAGAAAAGAGTACGTCTGAAGATGGCAGATGTGCTTCAGATCTTTGTACCTATTCCGTAGAAGAAATAGAACGAATTGCTCACCTGGCTTTTAAGGCTGCTGAAGATAGGCGGAAAAAATTAACACTAATCGATAAAGCAAATGTTCTTGAAACTTCTCGTTTATGGAGAAAAACGGTGACCGAGATCGCTAAAGATTATCCTGGAGTAAAGGTCGATTATTTATTCGTGGACAATGCCGCAATGCAAATGATCCTGAATCCAAAACAGTTTGATGTGATCCTTACCGAAAATATGTTCGGAGACATTATTTCAGATGAGGCGAGTGTTATTGGTGGAAGTATTGGATTGCTTGAATCTGCTTCTGTTGGTACTGAAAATGCTCTTTTTGAGCCAATTCACGGCTCGTATCCTCAGGCTGCAGGTAAGGGAATCGCCAATCCGGTTGCTTCGGTACTTTCCGCAGCGATGATGCTGGATCATTTAGGTCTTAAGAAAGAAGCTGAAACGGTAAGAATGGCCGTAGAATTAAGTATAAAGTTGAATGTTTGTACTATAGATATCAATAAAGACAATCATTATTCAACTGAAAGGGTTGGAGATTTTCTGGAAAGTGTGATCAGCGATACCGAAGGTCATATAGTTAACAATGAAAACCTCAACCTTGGTCAAATGACTATAATATAAAGATTAGTTCATGTTTGTTTAGAAAACTGCCTCCTGTTAGATTTTATCTTCAGGAGGCAATTCTATTTAAAGCTGCTGTAATTTGTTTTTGATCATATTCAGTGAAAGATTGTCTTTGCTTCCTGAATGTGTATGTTTCATTCCTTCTGAAGCCTCATAGGATCCGTTTTGAACCTGCTCCCCTATTATCTTATATGCGTCCCTGAATGATGTTCCATTGATCACCAGTTCGTTAATACTGTCTACTGTAAACAGGTATTTATATTTCTCATCCTTAAGATCTACTTTTTTCACCTTGATCTGGGCGATAGAATGCGTAAAAACATCTAGTATCTCCTTCATATTTTCAACTGCATAAATGCTATTCTCTTTAATAAGTTGAAAATCCCTGTGGTAACCACTTGGCAGATTGTTGGTGATAAGGATCATTTCATTGGCAATAGCCTGAAGTTTATTGCATTTCCCCCTCACAAGTTCAAAAACATCCGGATTCTTCTTATGCGGCATAATACTGGAACCTGTGGTAAGCTCATCCGGAAAGGTGATGAAATCAAAATTCTGACTCATATACAAACAGATATCCATAGCAAACCTGGAAAGTGTATTGGCCAGAGACGCGATATTAGAAGTTACCGTTCTCTCACATTTTCCCCTGCTCATCTGTGCCGCGACCACATTAAACTTCTGGGTTGAAAAGCCAAGTTCTTTTGTCGTGAATTCCCTGTCAATAGGAAATGATGAACCATAACCGGCTGCGGAACCTAAAGGATTCTGATCCACGATTTTCAAACCAGCTTCCAGTAAATAGAGATCATCAATAAGCAATTCAGCATAAGCTGAAAACCACAACCCGAAAGAAGATGGCATTGCTACTTGCAGATGGGTGTATCCGGGAAGAACCTCTTCCTTATGTTCATCGGCCAGGCACAAAAGTACATCAATAAGTTTTTTAGTTTTTAAAGTGATCTGCTGTAGATTATCTTTAAAATATAACTGCTGTGCTACCAGAACCTGATCATTCCTCGAACGGGCGGTGTGGATCTTTTTACCGGTATCTCCGAGTTTTTTGGTGAGTTCGAATTCTATCTTTGAATGAACATCTTCAAAATCCTCTTCGATCTCAAATTGTCCTTTTTCCAGCTGATCCTTCAGGATATCAAGTTCAGCAAGAAGTAATTCTACCTCCTGTTCAGTCAAAATATCAACCTTTCCCAGCATCTTAGCATGTGCCTTGGAAGCCTGAATATCATATTCGGCCAGATGCATATCCAGTTCACGGTCATTTCCAATAGTGAATTTTTCAATCTGTTTGTCTATTGAAATACCTTTATCCCAGAGTTTCATATTATCATATTTAATATTTCGTCATCCTGAACTCGTTTCAGGATCTCATGAGAAGCTGAAACAAGTTCAGCTTGACGCATTGTTCCTTTTAACGCTGTTGCACTGAGCCTGTCGCACTTCGACAGGCTCAGTGCATCAGGTTTAATTCAACTTTTACTTCAACGCCTTTTCAAGCAGCTTTATATACTTTTCAATTCCTTCTTCGATCTCCTTTACATAAATAAATTCATCTGCCGAATGAGATCTGGTGGAATCACCAGGTCCTAATTTCAAGGAAGCACAACTCAACATCGCCTGATCACTCAAGGTTGGCGAACCATAAGTTTCCATTCCCAGGTCTATCCCAGCTTTAACCAGTTCGTGATCCAACGAAATTGAAGATGAATTTAATCGTAAACTCCGGGCATTGATCTCGTCAACCGGAGCTTTATTTTTTAAGATCTGCTCGATCTCTTTATTGCTGTATTTATCATTTACCCTAACATCGATGACCAGATGCGTTTTTGCAGGAACTACATTATGCTGACTCCCGGCATTGATCTGGGTTACGGTCACCTTTACTTCTCCAAGGTTTTTAGAAACCTTTTCCAATTTAAAGTTTTCAAACCACTCCAGAACTTTGGCTGTTTTATAGATCGAATTATCATTATTGGGATGCGCAGCATGCGAAGGAGTTCCTTTCACTACGGCATCAAATACCACCAGGCCTTTTTCTGCAACCGCGAGGTTCATCAGTGTTGGTTCACCAACTATAGCCACATCGATTTTCGGGATTTCCGGAAGCAACGCGGCGATCCCATTTTTACCGTTGATCTCTTCTTCCGCCGTTCCCGCAAACAGAATGTTATGACTTAGATTTTCTTCTGAATACAAATAAGTGAATGTTGCTAAAAGCGAAACAAGGCATCCGCCTGCATCGTTACTACCTAATCCATATAATTTGCCATTTTCGATCTCTGCTTTGAAAGGATCTCTGGTATAGGCCGAATTCGGTTTTACCGTGTCGTGGTGAGAGTTTAGCAAAAGTGTAGGCTTGTCCTTGTTAAAATGTTCATTAACGGCCCAAACGTTATTTAAAAACCTCTTATGCGGAATTTCATGCTGTTTGAACCAATTCTCAAGAAGATCGGCTGTTTTATCCTCCTCGCCGGAAAATGACTGCGTCTGGATCAGGTTTTTGAGTAATTCTATTGCTTCTTGCTGAAGTTGATCTAACTGCATTATTTTACAATTTTGGTATGGATAGAATTCTTCTTCAATAATCCCGCATCTCCCAGAATTACTGCAGAAACTCCTTCATTAATAGCTTCAAAACAATTATGAAGTTTAGGCAACATTCCGTCTGTAATCACTTTTGAAGCAACCAGTTCCTTATAATTATCAGAATTCAGCTCCGGGATTACCGAGTCTTCATCTTCAATATCGGTCAAAACACCTTTTTTCTCGGAACAGTAATAAAGCTTTACTTCATAAGAATTACTCATCCCGACAGCAATTTCTGAAGCTACTGAATCACCGTTAGTATTTAAAAGAACTCCTTCTGCCGTACATGAAATTGCCGAAAATACCGGTACCATATCCAGAGCAAGAATTGAATTAATAAAATCTGAATTCACTTTTTCTACATCCCCAACAAAACCATAATCGATCTCCTTTACCTCTCTCCTTTTTGAGATCAGAACCTTTCCATCTGCTCCACATAGGCCGATCGCATTTTGTTTCCTGGCCTGGAGGTGAGCAACGATACTTTTATTTAATAGTCCGCCATAAACCATGGTTATTACTTCCATCGAATCCTTATCTGTGATCCTTCTACCATCAACCATTTTGGTCTCAAAACCAAGTTTTCCCGCAACCTCGGTGGCTTTATTACCACCACCATGAACCAGGATCTTTGGACCTTCCAGTTGCACAAAGTCCTCCAGAAAGGAATTCAGGAAAGCTTCATTTTCAATTAGCTTTCCTCCTATTTTTATGACTTTCAGGGTTTGTTTCATATTGACTTTATAGCTTTACATCATCCTGAACTTGTTTCAGGATCTATTGAGAAGCTGAAACAAGTTCAGCTTGACGATCTTATTTTGAACATTCTAAAATCCTCTTCAATACCGTCTGCGCAGCGAAGGTCCTGTTATTAGCCTGGTGTATCACTATAGAGTTTTCGCTATCCAGAACATCATCAGCAATGACTACATTTCTTCTCACCGGGAGGCAGTGCATTACCTTCGCATTATTGGTGGTTTTCAATTTAGACTGATCAACTGTCCAGTTCTTTTCCACTTTCAGTACCTCACCATAATTCTCATAACTGCTCCAGTTCTTCACATAGACAAAATCGGCATCCTGAAACGCCTTTTCCTGGTCATGCTCTACTTTCACATTATTCCTAACATGCGGAGCAAGATCATATCCTTCAGGATTGGTGATCACAAACTCAACATCCAGGCGCTGCATAATTTCGGCGAACGAATTTGGAACTGACTGAGGCAGAGCTTTTGGATGCGGCGCCCAGCTTAAAACAACTTTTGGCCTTTCCGCTTTATTAAATTCCTGAATGGTGATTGCGTCCGTCAAAGCTTGTAATGGGTGACCCGTTGCACTCTCCAGATTTACAATTGGAACAGAAGCATATTTTTTAAAACTATTCAGCACATGTTCAGATTCATCTTTTTCCTTATCCTTTAGTCCGGGAAAAGCTCTTACCGCTATAATATCGCAATATTGAGAAAGTACGGCAGCGGCTTCTTTAATATGCTCTGCTTTATCTGAATTCATGACCGCACCATCCTCAAATTCCAGCGCCCAGCCATCTTTATCAGCATTCATTACCATCACTTCCATTCCCAACAGTTTCGCAGCTTTTTCCGTACTTAAACGAGTACGCAGACTGTTATTGAAAAAAAGCATTCCCAGGGTTTTTCCAGTTCCAACTTTGGAATCGGGATTATGAGCTTTCAGGCTTCTGGCTTCTCTGATCATGGATTCGAGATCCTCTATGTCTGATAGTTTGATGTAGTTTTTCATTTATTGGTAATTCTAATATTCGTCAGGCTGAAATTGCTTCAGGATGACTTCATTGTTTTATGTTCCTGGTTTTTCAAGGCTAATTTTAGGGCACTGAAAAAACCTTTAAAATGTTCTTTTTTAATATTCAATGGCGGCAGAATACGCAACAACTTCTTGTTGGATGATGCACCGGTAAAGATCTCATGTTCAAATAAAAGTTCTTTCCTGAGAGCAGCTATCTCAAAATCGAATTCCAATCCAATCATCAAACCTCTTCCTTTTATTTTTTTGATTTCAGGAATTTTAGCCGCTTCTGACTTTACGAATTCAGAAACCCCAGCCGCATTTTGCATCAAATTCTCCTCCTTAATGATATCTAATACAGAAATTCCCGCGGCACAGGCAAGATGATTTCCGCCAAATGTGGTTCCCAGCATTCCATATTTCGGCTGAATATTATTATCGGTCAGGATACCACCAATCGGAAATCCGTTCCCCATTCCTTTTGCCATAGTGATAATATCCGGTCTGATACCATGTTTCTGAAATGCGAAAAAATCACCCGTTCTACCATAACCAGATTGCACCTCATCTGCAATGAGCATGACCTGATTTTCTTTACATAATTCAGCCGCCGATCTATAGAAATCAGATTCAGCTTCGTCCAATCCTCCAACTCCCTGAATCACTTCAAAAATAACCGCGGCCACATCACCTTTTTCGATCTCCCTTTTTAAAGAGTCAGTATCATTAAAAGCCAGCTTTGTCGCTTTATGGCCAAGATTGAAAGGCGCTTTAATAGATTCATTATCGGTAATGGCAACTACCCCTGAGGTCCTTCCGTGAAAAGCATTTTCAAAATAGATGATCCTGTCCTTCCCGGTTTGAAAAGAGGCAACTTTTAGTGCGTTCTCATTAGCTTCAGCTCCTGAACTGCACAAAAAGAGACTGTAATCCTTAACTCCTGAAACTTTTTCCAGTTTAACAGCAAGTTCCTGTTGTAATGGATTTTTGATCGAATTCGAATAGAAACCCAATTTTGCAGCCTGTTGCTGAATAGATTTCACATATTCTGGATGTGCATGCCCAACAGAGATCACTGCATGCCCTCCATACAGATCCAGGTATTTTTTCCCGGATTCGTCAAAAACGTAGCAGCCTTCACCTTTTACCGGCGTGATATCATAAAGTGGGTAAACATCAAATAATTGCATAATTACTGATCTGAAATATTATTAATTTTTTTGAATGAGGCCTGGATTCCTTTGATCAACGAGGAACTAAGTCCGTTGTGTTCCATTTCATTAAGACCTTCAATAGTGCAGCCTCTAGGCGTAGTCACTTTATCGATCTCCTCTTCAGGATGCTTCCCGGATTCGATCAACAGACTCGCAGCACCCAAACAGGTTTGCATAGAAAGCTCCTGAGCGTCTTTCGCATCGAAACCGAGTTGTACTGCTCCCTGAGTGGTTGCGCGTATCAAACGCATCCAGAAGGCGACTCCACTGGCACAGATCACCGTGGCAGCCTGCATTTTATTTTCAGGAATAATGATACTGCTACCAAGCCTGTTGAAAATAGCTTCGGCAATGGCGATCCTTTTCTGTCCTTTTTCATTACTGCAAAGACAGGTCATCGACTTACCAACAGCGATCGCGGTATTAGGCATCGATCTAATGATAAAATGCTCTTCCCCAATAATGCTTTCCATTCGCGGAATTTTAAACCCGGTGACGGTAGAGATCAAAACATGTTTATCGGTTAGTTCGTCTTTGATCTCGTATAGGATCTTTTCCAATTGAGTAGGCTGAACGGCGAAGATCAGGATATCTGAATTCCGCACTAATTCAAGATTGTCTGAAGTAACCGTAACTTTTGAATATTCAGAAAACTCCTGAATGTCATCAATTTTACGTTTGCTCAGATAAAGCGTGGTAAAGGCATTACTGAAAATGAGTCCTTTTGCAATGGACACTCCCAGATTTCCTGCACCAATAATTCCTATTTTCATATCAATATTCTTTTTAAATCGTCAAGCTGAACACATTTCAGCTTCTCTAAGATCCTGAAACGAGTTCAGGATGACGCCTATTAAAAATAACTCGCTTTTAAATTCAAGCCCATTTTTTCATCCAGGCCGAACATCAAATTCATATTCTGCACCGCCTGACCGGAAGCTCCTTTCAACAAATTATCGATTATACTGGTCACTAGCAATTTATCACCAAACTTCTGTAATCTTAACAGGCATTTATTTGTATTGACAATCTGTTTCAAATGCAGATCCTCATCGGTTACAAAAGTGAAGGCTGCGCCGGCATAAAAATCTTCATAAATCTTTTTTGCTTCTGCCAGGCTTCCTGAAAACTTGGTATATGCAGTTGCGTGAATTCCTCTGGAAAAATTTCCCCTGTTAGGAATAAAGTTCACTTCTGCTTTATGATCTGACTGCAGCTGCTTTAAGCTCTGACCGATCTCATTCAGATGTTGGTGCTCAAATGATTTATAAGCTGAAAAATTATTATCCCTCCAGGTAAAGTGAGTAGTTTCTGAAAGCGAAGTTCCCGCTCCGGTTGCTCCAGTAACTGCATTCACATGAATATCATCCTTTAAATGTCCATTTTTTGCCAGAGGAAGAATTGCCAGAGTGATCGCTGTTGCAAAACATCCAGGATTTGCTATAAATTCAGCCGACTTAATCTCATCTTTGTTCAATTCCGGAAGGCCATAAACAAATGAGTGATCATCAGATTTCTGTCTGAAATCGGTGCTCAGATCAACGATCTTTGTCTTTTCTGAAAATTGATTTTCAGCAAGAAACTTTTTAGAATTCCCATGGCCAAGACAAAGAAAAACTACATCTACTTCAGTATTTATCTTATTGGTAAATTGAATTTCAGTTTCGCCAATAAGATCCTGGTGGATGCTATGAATTGGTTTCCCAGGTTGGGAAGTACTGAAAATAAAGTTCAGGTTTACCTGAGGATGATTAAGTAAGATCCTGATCAATTCTCCTGCGGTATATCCTGCGCCACCTATAATTCCTGCCTCGATCATGAATCCTGATTTACATGTTGATAGATCTTCCCGGAGTTAGAAAGGATCTTAATGAATCCTTTGGCATCATCTGCGGTCCAGGCTTTATTCTCTTCACCATAGTTCCCGAAACTGCTGTTCATAAGGTCATTCGAAGATTTGATTCCATCCAAAGTAAATCTGTAAGGATGAAGAGTGACGAACACATCTCCGGTCACTTTAGCCTGAGAACTTTCAAGCTGTGCTTCAAAATCCCTCATTACCGGGTCCAGATATAATCCTTCATGCAGATGCATGCCATACCAGTTTGAGGTGTAATCCTTATGTTGAAGCTGCCATTTGCTCAAGGTATGTTTTTCTAACAAATGATGAGCTTTGATCGTGATCAAAGCAGCAGCAGCCTCAAAACCAACTCTTCCCTTAATCCCAATGATCGTATCTCCCACGTGTATATCCCTACCAATAGCATATTTCGCGGCAATTTCTTCAAGAATTTCTATGTTCTTTTCAGGTGAGTTTTCATTTCCATTAATGGCAGTTAGTTCTCCTTTAGTAAAACTAAGTTTTACCTGTTTTGGTTCTTTATCATTTAACTGAGATGGATAAGCTTCTTCCGGTAAGGCTTTTTCTGAAGTCAGTGTTTCTGCTCCTCCAACACTGGTTCCCCAGAGTCCTTTATTCACAGAATATTTGGCTTTCTCCCAGTTCATCTCCACGCCTTTACTCTTAAGATACTCGATCTCTTCCTGTCTGCTAAGCTGTTTGTCCCTGATTGGAGTGATGATCTGAATATCTGGCGCGATTATCTGGAAGATCATATCGAATCTCACCTGATCATTTCCTGCTCCGGTGCTTCCATGAGCGATATATTTTGCTCCTACTTTCTTGGCATAGTTCACGATCTCGATCGCCTGGATGATCCTTTCTGCACTTACCGATAATGGATAAGTATCATTTTTCAAAACATTTCCAAAAATGAGATACTTCACTACTTTTTGATAGAAGGAAGAAATGGCATCGATATTCTTATAACTGCTGGCACCGATCTTCTTTGCATTTTCGCCTATCTTCTTGATTTCTTCTTCTGAAAAACCACCGGTATTCACACTCACCGCATGTACTTCAAATCCTTCTTCTTCAGATAAATATTTCGCGCAATATGAGGTATCCAATCCTCCGCTGTATGCTATTACTACTTTTTTCATTTGATGATTTAAATTCTATCGTCATCCTGAACTTGTTTCAGGATCTAATGAGAAGCTGAAATAAATTCAGCTTGACGGATATTTTAATAATTACTCTTTCTCTGCCTTTTCCTTTTTATAGAAAAGAGTTTGTTTGATATGTTTTAATCTCTGAAAAGCTTTATCGTTGAATTTGCTAATGCTCTCCGGGGTTTTCTTTTTCTCCTTTTTCTTTTCCGGATCGTATAACATCCCTGTACAAAGACACATTTTTCTTTCGGTCCTTGTTAGAATATCATAATTCTTACAACCCTGGCAACCTTTCCAGAAGGTTTCATCATCGGTTAATTCAGAAAAAGTAACCGGTTGGTATCCCAGTTCGTAATTGATCTTCATTACCGCCAAACCTGTGGTGATTCCAAAGATCTTCGCCTGGGGATATTTGGTTCTGGAGTGTTTGAAGATCACTTTTTTGATCTCTTTGGCCAGCCCATGATTTCTGAAATCTGGATGTACAATAAGACCGGAATTTGCGACGTACTTATCGTGACTCCAGGTTTCTATATAGCAGAAACCGGCAAATTGGTCACCTTCAAGAGCTATAACGGCATTTCCTTTTTCCATCTTATTAATGATGTACTCAGGAGTCCTACGGGCAATACCGGTTCCACGGACCTTGGCCGACTCTTCGATAGTGTTACAAATGATCTCAGCGTAAGAAGCATGAGATTTATTAGCAATGATAATTTTCATCTGCTAAAGTTTTATGTTGAAAAAATTGTTTTGATCTGGGGGTTTCGAGAGCGGAACCGGACTCACCTAAGTTCCATAGATATATAGACGCACTTACGTGCGACGGGGAAAACGTCGGCGCATAGGAGATATATCAGTAAAAGTGCTGATATAAAGTTTGTATTCTATGCTGTTTAGGTAATTCAAGATGGAAAAAATCAAATAATATTAATGGAAAAGGGTTTCATGGGTCACTGCCTAGAAGCGGCGGGGCCTGAAATGAAAACGGGGTAATATTATTTGTTTGATCGAAATCATAGTGCAAATGTATACAAAAAATTAATTCACAAGCTGTTACTAGATTAAAAATTGAAATAAATTTGGGTTATCATTGAGATATTCCCCATAAAAATTCTTCTTTTTCATCCTCTCTACTAATGGATTAAAGTCATTAGGATCCTTTAATTCTATACCAACAACCGCTGGACCGTTAGACCTATTGTGTTTTTTGGAATATTCAAAATGGGTAATATCATCGTTAGGTCCAAGCACCTTGGCAACAAATTCTTTTAGGGCACCCGCTCTCTGAGGGAAGACAACAACGAAATAATGCTTCAATCCTGAATAAAGCAAGGCTCTTTCCTTAATTTCAGCCATCCTGATAATATCGTTATTACTTCCGCTAACGATACAAACCACATTCTTCCCTTTAATTTTTTCGGAATAAAGGTCTAATGCCGAAATAGCCATTGCACCCGCCGGCTCTACTACCATCGCATCCTGGTTATAAAGGTCAAGGATAGTCTGACAGATCTTCCCTTCCGGAACCGTGATCATCTCGTCCAGGTTTTCTTTACAAATGGCAAAATTCCTGGCACCTACCTTCTGAACAGAAGCTCCATCCACAAAACGCTCAATATTCTTTAATTCCACTACTTTACCTTCTCGTAATGAGGTTTTCATTGAGGGCGCACCTTGTGGCTCTATACCAATGATCTTGGTGTTAGGCGATAGTTCCTTGAACATAGAAGAGACTCCGGCTAGTAATCCGCCACCTCCAAGAGGGGCGAAAATATAATCTATAGGCTCATCAGCCTGTTCAAGAATTTCCAAAGCTATGGTCGCCTGGCCTTCTATTACTTTTTCATCATCGAATGGATGAATGAATACAAGGCCCTGCTCTTCCATATGTTTCATGGCACTTTTAAAAGAATCATCATAAGTATCTCCCTTAAGAACCACATCAACCCATTCTCCTCCAAACATCTGGGTTTGCTCAACCTTTTGTTTCGGAGTAGTTCCGGGCATATAAATTACTCCCTTAACCTTTAATTTGTTGCAGGCAAAAGCAACTCCCTGGGCGTGATTTCCAGCACTTGCACAGATCACTCCCTTTTCTAATTGCTCCTGCGGTAAGCTGGAAATCTTGTTATAAGCACCCCGAATTTTATAAGATCTAACCTGTTGCAGGTCTTCTCTTTTCAGCATGACATTGGCCTCAAAGCGTTTGCTATAAGTAAAGGATTCGGCTAAAGGAGTTTTTAAAACAACTTTGGAAATTCTTTCAGCAGCCTGTTTAACAGCCTCGAGGCTTGGTATATATGTTTTATCTTTTTCCAGCAAAGTATTCATTACGCGTATATTTTCTTCATTGCGGTCATCGCAGATCTTAATTTAGCTCCGACCTCCTCAACAGGATGATTTTTTATTTCCTTATTAACTTTTTCCAGTTTCTGCTCATCAACATTTCCACCTTCGAATTTCTTGCCGGCAACTTCAGGCTCAAGAGAATTCACATAATCCTTGATCAAAGGTTTTGCGGCATGGTCAAACAGGTAACAACCATATTCAGCTGTATCTGAAATGACTCTGTTCATTTCATATAATTTCTTCCTGGCGATAGTATTAGCAATTAGCGGAGTTTCATGAAGAGACTCATAATAAGCAGATTCTTCGATAATTCCTGCATCTACCATGGTTTCAAAAGCCAGCTCCACTCCAGACTTTACAAAAGCGACGAGCAATACTCCTTTATCGAAATATTCCTGTTCGCTAATCTCTTTAGAAGTCGCTTCGGTCTTTTCAAAGGCAGTATTTTCGGTTTCAGCTCTCCAAGTATGCAATTCCTTATCATCATTAGCCCAGTCTTTCATCATTCGGCTACTGAATTCCCCGGAAATGATATCATCCATATGTTTCTGAAAAAGCGGACGCATGGTTTTCTTAAGATCTTCGGAAATTTCATTAGCTCTCAATTTTGCGGGATCTGAAAGACGATCCATCATTTGAGTGATCCCGCCATGCTTTAAAGCTTCGGTAATGGTTTCCCATCCATACTGAATTAATTTCGCCGCGTAGTTTGGATCTACTCCTTCAGCAACCATCTTATCGAAGGTAAGGATCGAACCTGTTTGAAGAACGCCACAAAGAATGGTTTGTTCACCCATAAGATCTGACTTCACTTCAGCAACAAAAGAAGATTCAAGCACGCCTGCACGATGACCACCTGTAGCATAAGCATAAGCCTTTGCCCATTCCAGGCCAATGCCTTTAGGATCATTTTCAGGATGTACAGCGATAAGCGTAGGCACCCCAAAACCTCTTTTATATTCTTCACGAACCTCAGATCCCGGACATTTAGGCGCAACCATGATCACGGTCACATCCTCACGGATCTTCATTCCCTCTTCCACGATATTAAAACCATGGGAATAGGAAAGTACCGCTCCTTTTTTCAAATGAGGCTGAATACCTTTGATCACCGACGTATGTTGCTTGTCTGGTGTTAAATTTATCACCAGGTCTGCCTCGGGAACCAGTTCTTCATAAGTACCCACATTAAAATCATTTTCAGTAGCATTCTTCCACGATTGGCGCTTTTCTTTGATCGCTCCTTCTCTTAGAGCGTATGAAATATCGAGTCCGCTGTCGCGCATATTGAGTCCCTGGTTAAGACCTTGCGCGCCGCAGCCCACGATGACTATTTTCTTACCATACAGGGCTTCTGCTCCATTACTGAATTCGTCCAGTTCCATGAAACGACAGGTTCCTAATTGATCTTGTTTTTCAGCTGTAGAAAGGCTGTTAAAATAGTTGGTCATGATAATGAGTTTGTTGTATTAAATTTTTCTAGTATTCCTGAAATCGGCATTTCATTTTTAGTTACCGCGATAGTACCGGATCTTACGAATTGCATTAATCCGTATGGTTTTAAGGTTTCATAAAGAGCATCTACCTCTGTTCGTTTTCCGGTCTTTTCGATCACGAAAAATTCTTTGGTAACCGTCACAATGCGGGCATTGGTTTCCTTAATGAAGTCCTGAATATTATGATCGTCTAAAAAGTCCTGAGACCTGATCTTATAAAGAGCGGTTTCCTGATAGATGGTTTCAGCATCGGTATGATAAAATGCCTTGATCACTTCTATTTGTTTCTCGATCTGGCCCACGATCTTTTTGATCTGTTCCTCGGTCACATTCACAATAATGATAAAACGCATCACTTCAGTCACCTCACTAGGTGAAGCGGTAATACTCTCTATATTGATGTGCCTTTTTAAGAAAATGGCCGCTATCCTGCTCAATAAACCAAGGTTATTCTCGGTATATATTGATACTGTATAATTCTTTTTTTCCATTATTCTAATAATATGTCTGAAACTGCTGCTCCCGTTGGAATCATTGGGAACACATTTTCTTCCTGTTCAACTTTCACTTCAAGGAAATAAGCCTCCTCAGATTCCATCATTTCCTTTACAGCTTCCTCCAACTGAATCCTATCGGTCACCTGTTTTGCCTTGATATGATATCCCTTCGCGATAGTTATAAAATCTGGATTTACCATTGTGGTAGAAGCATAGCGTTTATCGAAAAACAATTGCTGCCACTGCCTCACCATTCCCAGGAATCCATTGTTCAAAAGCACAATTTTTACAGGAACTTTGGTTTGAAAAATAGTTCCCAATTCCTGAATGGTCATCTGGTAACCGCCATCACCAATCACGGCCACCACATCCCTCTCTGGCTTGGCCATTTTTGCTCCTATAGCTGCCGGAAGCGCAAAGCCCATAGTCCCGAGTCCGCCGGAAGTCACATTGCTTCGAGTGCCATTGAATCTGGCATATCTACAAGCGGCCATCTGGTGCTGACCAACGTCTGAAACGATGATAGCATCTCCTTTAGACTGCGTATTTATTTCCTGAATAACTTCAGCCATTCCAAGATCTTTTTTATTTACATCAAGGTTACCTTTTATTACCTTTTCATATTCGGTCTTGTACATTTCCTTGAACTCCTGATGCCACTCTACATGAGAATTCGGCTCTAAAAGTTCCAGTAAAGCTTTGAGACTTTCCTTCACGTCTCCAAGAACAGGATAATCTGCTTTTACGTTCTTATTTATTTCAGCCGGATCGATCTCAAAATGGATCACCTTTGCCTGTTTAGCATATTTTTCGAGATTCCCAGTTACCCGGTCATCGAACCTCATCCCAATAGCAATTAATACATCACATTCATTGGTAAGCATATTAGGCGCATAATTTCCATGCATACCAACCATTCCCACATTCAACGGGTGATCTGTTGGCAGTGCGGAAAGCCCTAGAATGGTCCATGCAGCCGGGATTCCAGCTTTTTCAACTACTTGTTTGAAAAGATCTTCTGCGCCACCAAGAATTACACCCTGACCCCAAACGATCATGGGTTTTTTAGCATTATTGATCACCTCGGCAGCTCTTTCAACTTCCAGTAGATTCAGCTCCGGGTAAGGTTTATAACTTCTGATTCCGGAGCATTTTTTATAACTGAATTCCAAAGAAGCAAACTGGGCATCTTTCGTAATATCTATAAGTACAGGTCCCGGCCTTCCTGATTTCGCGATATAAAAGGCTTTCGCCATCACTTCCGGAATTTCTTCCGCCTTAGTGATCTGGTAGTTCCATTTAGTAATTGGCGTGGAAATACCTACAATATCGGTTTCCTGGAACGCGTCACTTCCCAGTAAATGTGATCCCACCTGGCCAGTAATACATACCATTGGAGTGGAATCTATTTGAGCATCAGCAATTCCGGTGACCAGGTTAGTTGCTCCCGGTCCTGATGTAGCCACAGCAACACCTACTTTTCCCGAAACCCTGGCATAACCCTGGGCAGCGTGTGTCGCGCCCTGTTCATGCCTGGTGAGGACGTGGTGAATTTCCTTCTGATATTTGTACAGCTCATCATAGACGGGCATGATCGCCCCTCCGGGATAACCGTAAATAGTATCCACACCTTCTTCAAGTAAACATTTAATAACCGCTTCGGCTCCCGAAACAGTCAAGGTGTCTTTTGTGTTTACCTTTTCGAAACTTGCTGTTTTAACCTGCATAATTCACCGTATTAAAATTCATCTGTAACACAGCCCTGTGAAGCTGATGCTACCGTTTTTGCGTATTTATAGAGTACACCTCCACTAACCTTGAAAGCAGGCGCTTTCCAGGCTTTCTTTCTTTCACTAATTTCTTCATCGCTCAAATGAGCCTCGATCCTATTGGTTTCAGCATTGATGCTGATCTCGTCACCATCTTTAAGCAGACCTATGAGTCCACCTTCCTGAGCTTCAGGAGTAATATGCCCCACTACGAAACCATGAGTTCCCCCTGAAAATCTTCCGTCTGTAATAAGAGCGACTTCTTTTCCAAGTCCGGCACCCATTATCGCTGAAGTTGGTTTCAGCATTTCAGGCATTCCCGGTCCTCCTTTGGGGCCCTCATAGCGAATGACGACAACGTCTCCTTTTTGAACCTTACCGGAGGATATCCCCTCGTTAGCTTCAAATTCACCATTAAAAACTCTGGCCTTTCCTGTAAATTTTAAACCTTCCTTACCCGTTATTTTAGCAACGGAACCCTCAGAAGCCAGATTACCGTATAGTATTCTGATGTGTCCGGTGGCTTTGATGGGTTTTTCCACAGGATGAATTACATCCTGATCGAAAGGTAGAGGCTCAACATTTTCAAGGTTTTCGGCAATTGTTTTACCGGTAACGGTCATACATTCGCCATGAAGTAATCCTTTTTCCAACATATATTTCATCACAGCCGGGATTCCTCCAATCCTATGAATGTCTTCCATAAGATATTTCCCGCTGGGCTTGAGATCTGCCAGAAATGGCGTCTCCTCACATATTCTTTCAAAATCCTTTAATCCAAAACTGATATCAGCTGCTTTTGCGATCGCTAAAAAGTGCAGTACTGCGTTAGTAGAACCTCCTAGAACCGTTAGTAATCGAACAGCATTTTCAAATGATTTTGCCGTTACGATATCTTTTGGTTTCAGATCATTTTCCAGCAAATATTCCATTGCCTCTCCTGCTTTAATGCTTTCCTGAACTTTTTCAGGACCAGTAGCCGGATTGGAACTATTAAAAGGAAGGCTCATCCCCAATGCTTCAATTGCTGAAGCCATGGTATTTGCCGTATACATTCCTCCACAAGCTCCTGCACCGGGACAGGCTTTTTCTATAACCGCCTGATATTCTTCTTCCTGCATTTCGCCGGAAACCTTAGATCCCCATGCTTCAAAAGCCGAAACCACATCCAGTTTTTTACCATTATGGCATCCAGACGCGATGGTTCCTCCATAGACCAGAACCGAAGGGCGGTTTAATCTTAACATAGCCATTAATGCTCCGGGCATATTCTTATCACAACCAACTACAGTCACCAGCCCGTCATAAGACATTCCTGCTACCACAGTTTCCATAGAATCTGCTATAATATCCCTGGAAGGAAGGGAATAGCGCATTCCCGGCGTACCCATAGAAATACCATCACTTACTCCAATGGTGTTAAAAATAAGTCCGTTTAATCCTGCATTTTGAGTTCCTTTTTTTACTTCTTTCGCAAGATCATTCAGGTGCATATTACAGGGATTACCTTCATAACCAGTACTTCCTATACCTACGAAAGGTTTTTTAAGATCTTCTCTGTCTAGTCCTATGGCGTGAAGCATCGCCTGTGAAGCAGGCTGAGAATCACTTTGTGTTATTTTGCTACTGTATTTGGTATTCATTTAATTCGTTTCGGTTTCAATAAGATTTAAAAATACTTGGTTAACTATACTGTTTAAGACTCTTTACAAGTGCTGAATTAATTTCAATCATAATCTAAAAATCATAACTAACTGTTTTTCAATTGTTTATAACATTTAATATTACGATAGCTAATTGATTTGATTTAAGTAAAACTTGTGTTCTGGGAATAAAAAAAGCCATCTAAAAAGATGGCTTTAATTTATACTGGATAGAACGCACATCTTTCTAGGGTCGGTTTTCGATAATGAAAATGACCTCCAGGATAGATGAAATAATGTTCTGAATTACTGTAATCATGCTTCTAAAGTAAAAAATATATTATAGAAGTCTATTTTTCAGACTGTTAATTTTATTCTTAGTCTCCTCTTGATTTTTCTATAGAGAAGTAAAATGATCAGCAAAAAGCTATTTTTTCTTTTTCAGAGAATACAGATCCTTTCTTCTGTCTTTCATATTTCGCACACTTCCGAAGTTATGCAGCTCCTTTAAAAGATCTAGATCTACATCTACCAGTAAAGTACTTTCAGTATTTGGGGTAGCTTCAGCTTTGATCCCGTTTACCGGGAAAGCGAAATCTGATGGAGTTAGTACCGCACTTTGCGCATACTGAATATCCATATTATCAACCTTGGGAAGATTACCTACAGAACCGGCCATGGCCACATAACATTCATTTTCTACCGCACGTGCCTGTGCACAGATCTTCACCCTGGAATATCCATTCTGGGTATCGGTCATAAATGGAACAAAAAGTATATTCATCCCTTCTTCAGCCAGAATTCTGGAAACTTCAGGAAATTCCACATCATAACAGATCAATACTCCAACCTTTCCACAATCGGTGTCGAAAGTCTCCAGCTTGTTCCCGCCTTTCATTCCCCAGGCAGTCTCTTCGGCAGGAGTTATATGCAATTTTTCATAGCGCTCATAACTACCATCTCTCCTACATAGAAAACCTACATTATACATATGTTCACCAATGGCCTGGGGCATACTGCCGGTAATTATATTTATGTTGTAGTTTATCGCAAACTCCCTAAAAGTCTCTAATAAACGCTCTGTGTAGTCTGAAAGTCCGCGGATAGCTTCCGGTTCAGAAAGATGATTGAACTGCGCCATTAGAGGAGCGTTGAACAATTCCGGGAAAAGGATAAAATCACTCTGGTAATTACTCACCGCATCTACAAAGAATTCTATCTGAGAAACCAGGGCATCATAATCCTTGAACAGCCGCATTTGCCATTGTACCAAACCTAGTCTCACCACTGTCTTAGTAGTATTAACCAACTTCTGAGGTTTGGTATAGTAGATATTATTCCACTCCATTAGAGTGGCATATTCTTTACTTTCGTGATCACCGGGAAGATAGCCCTTGATCACTTTCTTTACGTGAAAATCATTGTTCAGCTGAAAAGAAAGCACAGGATCGTGAATCTCCTGAAGTTTTACTTTCTCAATATATTTCTTCGGGGTTAATTCTTCCGCGAATTTTGAATAATTAGGAATTCTACCACCAAAAATGATCGACTTGAGATTTAGATGCTCACAAAGTTCTTTTCTAGCCTCATAAAGTCGGCGTCCAAGTCGCATTCCACGGAATTCAGGATGAATAAATACATCTATTCCGTAGAGTACATTTCCATTTTTGGAATGGGTCGAAAAATTCTCCCCACCTATGATCTCTTCATAATTATGATTATCGTCGAACTTATCATAATCTACAATTATCGATAGCGCGCATCCTGCGATCCGATTATCAATAACAATGCATAGCTGACCTTCGGGAAATTTATTAACCAGTGTCTTTATCTCTCCTTTGCTCCAGTATTCATCAGGCATGGCCTGATAACTCTTGACCATGGAGATCTTTAATTCCTCATAATCCTTTACCTGTAAATTTCTAAGTTCAATTTTTGCTGAATCTATCACGGCAATTTAATTTTTTGAATAAACGAAGATACTGCAGAAAGAGCAGTTAACGAATTTGAAATAAAAAATTTGAATTAAAGTATTCTTAAACTTCACAAATTCCCTCTTTGATCGCGAAGATCACGAGGCCTACCCTACTTTTCACATGCAACTTATTAAATAGGCTCTCACGATAGTTCTCCACTGTCTTGGGACTAAGGTTCATCTCCCCGGCGATCGCCTTATAAGTAAGTTCACTACAGGCATGGTTTAAGAATTCGAGTTCTCTTGAAGTAAGTTCCTCGTATTTCTGCTTTCTTTCTTCCCGGCTCAGGGCTTCAGAGATCGTTTTATTAGAATAATATCCGCTATTGTAAATGGCGTTTAAAGCATGTTCAAATTCTTCGGGATCAATATCCTTAAGCAAATATCCACGGCATCCCAACCTAAGCATTTTGATAATGGTTTCATCTTCCTGGTCTACGGTAAGGGTTAAAACCTTTTGTTCTGGATGGTTTTCTTTAAGCCACTTCATAGTACTCATTCCATCCATCACAGGCATACGCATGTCCAGAAGAATTATATCTGGCAGTTCATTCCCGTCTTCGCTATATTTAACCAGTTCTTCACCGTTCTTAAATACTTCAAGTACTTCAAAACCCTCAAAAGAATTAACGAGGATCTGAAGCGATTGGGCAAAAAGTTTATGATCGTCAACGATTATTATCGTTTTATTCATTTTTAGTGTTCTTGGTTGGATATCGTAAAGATAGCGAAGTTCCTTTACCAATTGAAGAATTCAGATCAAATTCAGTATTAATGATCTCGGCACGGCTACGCATATTTATGAGCCCGGAGCCTGAACTTTCTGCTTCAGCATCAAAACCTCTTCCATCCTCTACTGCTCTAATTTCTAGAAATTCCTGCCCGTAAGTGAATTTAACCTCCAATCTTGAGGCCGAAGCATATTTAATGACATTTGTAAAATATTCCTGTAATATTCTGAAAAGAATGATACTGTCCTCCTGGTTTACCTGAAAAGGTGTTCCTTCAATTTCAAGTTCTGCATCAATAACTTCCAACCGATTAAAACGATCTATTTCATTTTTTACAGATGCTTCCAAACCTACGTAATCTATCACTTCGTTATTCAATGACCTGGACAACGCCCTGATCTCTGCCAAAGAACTTGCTACAAGACCCTTAACCTCCTGGAAACCCTTCTTGTTTTCTTCTGCGACTTTCTTATTAAGTAAATTTAATTGCATGCTCGCAACAGATAATAACTGGCCAATATTATCATGAAGTTCCCAGCTTACGTTTTTGAGTGTAGCTTCTTGTATCTCAAGCCTAACATTGGAAAGTTCAGCCTTGAAGTTCTGTTCGGCTTCATATTTCTCTTTTAATATCTTATTCTTTCTTCTCTGGTAGGTAATAAAGAATATCACCGTAAAGCCTGCCAGAAAAAGAATGACCAGGATAAAATAAATAATTAGTAAGATCTCTTCCTTACGAAGCATATTTTAAGCTTGGGTTATAGGCAATTATACATAAAATTAATAGAATTTTGGAAACACCTAAACTACTGCTTTTTTCGGTTTATGCGGATTATAACGGTAGTCTACATAAAAGCCGATCGCAAACACAGAATACAGAAACACGTTTGCATATAGGTGTACTATTCTATCCAGTTTTATATACAAAGGGTTTTCCAGGCTAAAAAAGCTACTATAAAGACCAAGGGGCACCATCCCTAACTGCCAGATCACTATACCAATAGATATATAAAACCGAATATCTTTAAAGAAATCAAGGATCTCATCTGATTTCAGAATTTGAAGGTAATATAAGCCTATACAAATGAGCAGGATAAACGTCTTAGAAATATCCACATACGGGTCATAAGCATGAAAAAACTCCCCAATGGTGAGAAAACTTAGAATACTAAAGACGGGAAAAATATATAGTATGGTGATTAGCCATTTTTTTGTTTGTTCATTTTGAATTTGTTTAATAAAAATCCAGGATATACAAAGCGTGGTTACAATTTTAAGACTATTAGCCCACCAAAGATTCCTACGAAAAACTGTATTTTCATAAAAAGAAAAGATCTCATAATCCTCTAGCCAGGCCCAGATTGGTAAATAACCATAGACTTCAAGAAAAACAATCAGAATTAGATAATACACAAAATATCTTATCTCAGGCTCGGTATAATCTGACTTTCTCAAATACCAGATCCCGAACAGAGCCGCTATAATTTCAAAGATTGTGCCTACAAAGAGTTTAGTTTCAAATAGAAACTCGATCAATTTCATTATTCAAAAAGATTAGCTTCCGAATAAAGATATCAGGTTTTTTGTAACTCCAAGGTACTATGATTTTGCTGATGTTTATAATTCATGTAAAATCCTAATGTGAACATCGTATATATAAATACGTTGGAATACCTAATAACCGTAAAAAAAACCTTATTAAATTCCACATTTTCAACCGTTATGAATTCATTGTAAATACTTATAGGAACCCGCACCAGAAAAGAAATCGAAATACCCACAGCGATATAAAACGTCAATCTCTTATAAAATGATAGGACCTCATCACTCATCATCATATCGAAAAAGTATAGGAAAACCGTGGATAATATTAAAAAGGCACCCACTATATAGTTTATGACCACATCATTTCCGAAAAAGTCATCAGCTAGATACATATTTATTATAGCAAATATGATATAAAGAATAATTGTGCGTTTTAAGATCTTCCTGAAAGGAGCCGATGATATTTTTCTCATGAGAAAAAAAGAATAAAAGCTTATGAAGTAAACCTCAGCGATATTAAAGTACCAATTATTTCGCACAAAGGGTGTTCCTTTTAAAAATTGAAAGTGCTCGTAATTATCGAAATAAGCCAGACCGGCATAGCCGCCAACGATGTCAATTAATAAAACAGACCATAAAAATCTAACAAATATGCGATGATCATTTTTTTTATCCTTAGATAAGTAAATGTAGATACTACCTGCCAAAGCGGCTAGTAATTCCATTAGATGAGTCACATAGATCTTTGATTCAAAGGTATAGAGAAGCCATTCCTTCATCCCAAATTTAAATTTTTAAGAATTTGGATCGTAGTCTAACGGAGGAACTCTACCCGTTCCAGAATTATATGGCTCTGTATCATAATCGTTTTCTACTTCAGTCATATCAATTCCTGTGCTATCTCCTCCTTTTGTTGGTGCAAGAAAAACGGTACAGGAATCATCTTTAAGCCCCACATCTTTACCGTAATTTCCAAAATAGATACGTATCCCTGGATTGTCTGATATGTTAGATTTGACATAATCTAAATATTTTTCCAGCTCTTCTACGCTAAACCAGGTTTCGAAAGTATCTTTAAATCCGGCACTTCTAATTGCCTTACCCGGACTTTTACCATTCCCAGGTTGATTTTTACCAGTCCAGTTATCACATAATTTTTTAGCATCGTCTTTAGGAATTCTTTGCCCCATGATTCTCAGATTAATATTAATAAATTGATTAGTTAAATGTTAAAAATATAATTTTTCTCAAGGTTTGTTCCTGAATTTCTAAGCGCAATTGGTAAATATCCCACTCCAAGCATTGCTTAGCCTCAAATTGCTCTTGCAGCATTTTGTCCTTTCGCCGTTGGCAAATCACAAAAAATACGATCACAAAAGCCGATAGTAGCAGGATAACTACCACAAAATAGATTGTGAGTAAAATTCCCTCCTTAGAAAGCATTATTTAAGTTCTTAGTAGTTGGTATTTTCTTATTGGCTAACCATAAAAAGGCAATACTGTAAGAACTATACATAAGAATATTCATTACAATCATAATAAAACTGCTGAGCTCCACAAATTCGGGACTTTTATCATTAAAAAATTCAAAATAAATGAAAATAGGAGAGGTAGTTAGAAAATATAGAAGCGCCGCAAAGGAAATATAAAAACTGATTTCCCTTTTTATATTCAAAATTTTATAACTTAATAAGATTTCAAAATAATAATAGAAAATTACCCCTAAAAGAAAAAAACTTCCCAATAAATAAGTAACAATTGAATTACTCTTAAAAAATACATCTGAAAATATCAAATTGGCAATACAGATTATAACATATAAGAGCAAAACTTTATCAATAAGTTGCGTTGTTTTATTATTAGAAATATTCCATTTAAAAAAAAGTATATAAACAACAAAACTGATAATCAAATAGGGATTATATAACCAATAAGTTCTGTACAAAAATGTTTTTTTTAGAAAATGTAATTCCTCATTCCAGTAGATTGCAGCTGGAAATAACCCTATACTTTCAACAAAGAAAGTAAGCAATAGAAAATACGAAAAAAACCCAACCGTTTTATCGTTTGGGTTTTTTTTGTAATAATATAAGCCGGCTATGGCCGCAATACCCTCAAGTAAAAAAACTAGGAATCTAAAATCTTGCATTAGTATTCCATTGGAGGCCAGCCAGAACCAATTGTATTAAACGGCTCAATTTCATAATTATTAGGATCAGAGTCTTCCTGTGCAGTTTCCGTTTCACCCTTAGCTTCTTTGGTGGGCGCCAGAAACATGGTAGTATAGCTTTTTTTATCCTTAGTTTTAGGATGGGCCCCTAAATAAAACCGAATTCCCGGTTTTTCTACCCCTTGCTCCTTAGATTTCTCCTTTACGTAATCCAGGTATTCCTGTAATTCGTCCAGGCTATACCAGAATTCGCGGGTATCTTCATAACCTTCGGCTTCCATAATATACTTTCCCCGGGTTCTCACCCATTCATCCTGTTCCTTGCGCGCTTCTTCAACGCTGATACATTTTTCAGGTTTTGCCATAGTATAAGATTTAATAGGTTAATATTGAGGAAGCTAATTTGAAATAAATATATAATCTTTTCAAGTAATCTTCGAAATAAGGGGAATTTTCCCCTTTCAGTGAATAGCCTTCTGCTCTATATTTGTATTAGTCATTTTAGTAAAACTAAAGTGTTTTGGGGCAAAAAAGTGCTCACCAAGGTTGTTATAGTTCTGAGTAGGGTCTTTTCTATAAAAATATACCGAGGTGGCACTTTTTTATTTGTATCAACCTCAACTAAATAACCCAATCTGCAAGAAGGACTATAATTTTGGATATTCTTTTTTCTGAAACCTGATATTTTCTCCTGGTCGTTTTTGCGCGATCGTCTCGATACCTTTTTCTGAAAATTGTAAAACCCTGGGATAACCCCCGGTAGTTTGACAATCTCTCATAAGAGCTATAAGTTTTCCTGAAGGTGTTAATTGCACGGTCCCAGGTACAACAGGCCCGGTAATGATGGATTCCAGTTCATTAGAAAATTCCTGTTCAAATTGAACCGCCATGCGATTACTGCTTTGATCTAAACTAAAATCTGTAGTAAATAATTCTTCTTGTTGGGCTGTAGTTAATTTTTCAAATTCAGGCCCGGGATATACTTCTATTATCTTTGAATCTAAATATTCCAGTTCGGTCTTGAGTGAAGAATGGGTATCGGGATCATTAAAATTTCGGTGATCATATTTTAGTAACATTCCTTTTTTCAACCGGAAATCATCTGTTATACCTTCATACCAACTTTTGCTGCCTAAAACTTCTTGAGTATCAAATCCACCGCGAACTCCAAGATAAGCCCGAAATCCCTTCTTAAGACCACCAAACTTTAAAACTTCTCCAGCCTTTATCTCAATAATTTCATCTTGTGGGATTTCTTTGGAATTTACTTTAGGAGAAATATCTGCACCGCAGATACAGATATGGGCCGAAGCTGAAAATTTTAATTCCGGTCCCTGCATGGTTATTTCCATAACTCCGGTTTCCTGAGAATTACCCAGGGTCATATTACAAATACGCATGGCGTATCTGTCCATAACCCCGCTATGAGGCACCCCGAATTTTTGAAATCCGAATCTTCCCAGATCCTGGATACTTGAAAACAATCCCGGTTGTAAAACTTCAATCTCAGCCATAATGATCTTCAAATTTGAGTTGGTAATTTCCTTCATTTACTTCCTGCTCGATGCGATCATAATCCTCTCTAGAAACCGCTTCAAATTTTATTTTATCACCGGCAGTAAAAGGACATGGTGGATCTTCATTTTTATCGAATAATTTAATCGGAGATCTGCCTAAAATTTGCCATCCTCCAGGGCTGTTTTTTGGATAGATCCCGGTTTGATTTCCACCTATACCAACAGATCCTTTTTCGACCATTCTTCTAGGGGTTTCTTTCCTCGGAATCTCAAGTCTTGAATCGAGTCCACCGAGGTATAAAAATCCAGGTAAAAATCCGATGAAATAAACCTGATAAATTGGAGTCGTATGCAACTCTAAAATTCTTTCTATTGAAAGTTTTTTAACCTCTGAAATGTGCTCCAGGTCAAGACCAAATTCCTTATCATAACACACAGGAATCTGGAAAATTTTGTAGTTCGGTTTTTTTGGTATATTAGCCTCGTTCAGAAGACCTTTTAGCCTTGAAAACTCACTATAGACATCTTCTATAGTGAACATGTAACTAATTAATAACGAGTTATATGTATTGACTACCTCAACCTTTTGTTTAAACTTTTCATTTTCAAGTTTTTGCTTGAAAAAAAGAACTTTTTCCAAGGTATCGGTACTAATATTTTCACCAAAATCGATCAAAATAGAGCGGTCTCCTAGAGGTGTTATTTTTGGATAATCTATCATTAGGTATTCTTTACTCCTATTCCTTTTTCAGCAAATTTCTTATGCAAAAAATTAATGATTTCAAGGGAAGAAGGGGTGTCACTATGTACACAAAAAGTATCAGCTTTACAGCTAATTTCTTCACCCGAAAATGTCTTTATTTTTTTGTCGTTATACATAGAAAAAACGTGTTCAAATACCTGCTGATTTTCGGTGATCAAAGCATGATTTTTTGAACGTGAAACGAGACTATAATCCGGCTCATAATTCCGGTCTGCAAAGGCCTCAAAAAACAGTTCGAATTTACCCATTGCCAATTCAGAAATCTTAGAATTAAGCGGTACAAAAAGTCGGAAATCTTCCTCCAGATCTTCAAGGCATTCTACGATAAGTCTGGCTATATTTTCATCTTTGGCAGCGTCGTTATAAAGTGCCCCGTGAAGTTTAACGTGGGTCATTTTTCCACCTTCAGATTCCGCGATCTGTTTTAAACTTAAAACCTGACCTTCGATAGAAAGTTTAAGATCCTTAGCAGACATCTCCAGATGATTTCTGCCAAAATTCTCCCGGTCTGGATAAGAAGGATGTGCTCCTATTTCAACATCATGCTCCATCGCCATTCTTACGGTTCTATGCATGCTTTCGAGATTCCCGGCATGACCGCCACAAGCAATATTGCATGCAGAGATCAATGGCATGATCTCCTCGTCATACTTTCCGCCTTCACCAAGATCACAGTTTATATGTATAGTCCTTTCCATCTAAAAATTTTGAATTACGTTTAAAATAGATTTTACTCCCAGGAAAACAGATAGTGCAATTACTACAAAGCCAATTATGTTTTGCCATATGTTGTTCCTATGCCTTCCAAGAACAGAACTTTGGTTCACTATCCAAAATAAGAAAATTGCAATGACTGGCAGTACTAAACCATTGGCGATTTGTGCAAACTGTATTATTTCTACTGGTTTAATCCCAAGAGATGAGAATATAACGCCAAGGATGATAACGATCATCCAGACCATTTTAAATCTTTTAGACTGCATTCCTCCCTTCCATCCGAGACAGCCTTGAACGACATATGCAGCTGCCAGGGGAGCTGTTATCGAAGATGTGATACCTGCAGCCAGTAGACCAATTGCTATGAAGATCGTAGCCGAATTTCCAAATAAAGGCTCCAGGCCCAAAGCAAGATCTGCAGCAGATTCGACCTTATCTATATTCGCGGCAGCTGCACAAATTACAATGGCCATGGACACCATGCCCCCGAGTATTAATGAGAATACCAGTTCTTTTCTAACTGCCCCCAGGTATTGTGGACCATTCCATTTTTCACTGACTAAGGAAGCGTGCAGGAAAAGATTGTAAGGAACAACGGTTGTTCCTACCAGGGCAATTATGGTTAACAAGCCGGCATCGAAGGACCCAGGAATAAATCCTTTCAGAATTCCTGAAATATCAGGTCGGGTGATAATGGCAGTGAGAATAAAAGCTATGCTCATTAGCAAAACCAGGCCAATGAAAACCTTTTCCAGTTTTTTATAGCTCCCAAGGTAAAGTAGAAAAAATGCTATCCCACCAATTAAGAGACTCCATAAATTAAAGTCAAAAGCGCCTATTTCAAAACTTTTAGATTGAAAAACAGCTTCAACGCCCAGAACCGCTCCGGTAATATTCCCGGCTTCATAGGCTGCATTACCAATAACTATCGCTAAAAAAATCAGAAAAAGAATCAAGAGCCTGATCACAGGATTCTTTAACTCATCTCGAATACAATCGCTTAGACCTTTTCCAGAGATAAGTCCTAACCTGGCAGACATCTCCTGGAGAATGATACAGGCAACAATTGAGATCAATAATGCCCACAGTAGTGAGTATCCAAAATTTACTCCGGCCACACTGCAAATGGTGACAGTTCCCGGTCCGATAAAAGCAGCAGAAACGAGTATTCCCGGCCCTAAGTTTTTGAAAAAACTTTTCACTCTTTCACTTTACCCTGAGATTTCTGTAAAGCATAAATCGCAAATGATCCTAACCAGTGTCCGCCTTCATATTCGTCTCCCACAACATTTGGAAAAGAATAGGCCACATGTTCATTGGCAAGACTCTTAAGATGACCAAATTGTTCAGGATATTCATTAGCAAGACCATAAAGCACCCAAGCTCTGCTGAAGTTCAGCCCATCTAGGTGAACCAATTTTCCATCGGTTCTGTCTGAAACTTCGCCGACTTCCATTTGAAAATCTTCCTTTTTTAATTGTGGCATAAAATCATCTATCCATAAGCTAAAAGCATTTTTTGGAAGCACACGTCTCATAATATCAATTTCAGAAAGACATGGCGAAAGAAAATCGTAACCACTGGGCTCCCACGTCACCGGGCAGTTATCATCTTTTAAATAAAAATCCTGAGCACGTTTTTTAATAAGGTCTAAGAACTTTTGATTATCGGTAGCTTTTGCATAATCATAAGCAAAGGAAAGTCCAAATGCAGTATTGGTATGCTCTCCAACCCTGATAGGATAATTAAGCTTTGGAAGAAAATCCAGGTAATTCTGAACGATAAGATCTGCCAGAGGCTGCAGGTTATTTGCAAGTTCCTGCCCGAGTGGATCTTCCCATGTTTTTAATTCTTCTGAAAGTTTTAGTAACCACGCCCAACCATAGGTTCTTTCAAAAGAAGCACTTTCATTTCTGTTAAAATATTCCAATTCTCCTTGAATATTTTCAGTGGATAACGATTTTTTCAGGATCTCCCTGATCTCCTCTTTTCTTTCGATCTTAGGATATTGTTTTAGCAAACTAACCAGTGACCAGTGGGCGTGCACAGAAGAATGCCAATCGAAACAGCCATAAAATGCCGGATGCAGGACATGCGGTTCTGCCAGGGCCTCTTTATTTTCAAGGGTTTGCCCTAATTTATTAGGATATTCGGTCTCAATGCAGGCCAAAGGCAACTCAACAAGTTTGTTTGCCTCTTCTATATCCAGGATTACCGGCTCAGAGGCCATAAGTCCGTCAGGTAAAAGACCTTCAACATCAATACTATCATTACTGGTTGTGTTTTTTTCAGCTTCTTTAGATTTATCTCCCTTACATGAGAAAATCCCAAGACAGAGAAAAATTAGAAAAATTCTTTTCATTAGTTTAGGTTGTTGTTTTCCGAAGAAATCAATTCGGAAATTGCAGATTGGTTTTAATGGTCTTTCCAAAAATATAAAAAAGCCAGTTAGGTTTAGTTAATTAAAACTCAAGATATTCAGGCTAGCCAACCTTCACGATCCAAACTTCTATATTGAATGGCTTCACTTATATGATCTCCTTTTATAGATTCACTGCCTTCCAGATCTGCAATACTTCTTGAAACCTTGAGGATCCTATCGTAAGCTCTAGCAGAAAGATTTAATCGCTCCATAGCCGTTTTAAGGAGCAGCTTCGAGGAATCTTCCAGTTTGCAGAATTCCCTGATCTGCTTTGGCCCCATCTGTGCATTGTAATGTATATGATCAACATCTGCAAAGCGTGTGTTCTGGATCTCACGGGCCTTAGTCACCCGTTCACGTATATTAACGCTGCTTTCTCCACGCCTTTCTTCACTTAATTTATCAAAGGGAACAGGAGTGACTTCTATATGGATATCTATTCTATCCAGTAGCGGTCCGCTTATCTTGCTCAGATATCTCTGCATTTCAAAAGGAGAAGAAGATACAGGTGCCCCGGGATCATTAAAATATCCACCGGGACTTGGGTTCATACTGGCTACGAGCATAAAACTGGAAGGATAGGTAACTGTAAATTTAGCCCTGGAAATGGTGACTTCCCGGTCTTCCAAAGGTTGACGCATAACCTCCAGTACTCCCCGCTTGAATTCGGGTAGCTCGTCAAGAAATAAAACTCCATTATGAGAAAGTGATATTTCACCGGGTTGCGGATAAGCCCCGCCTCCAACAAGCGCCACATCAGAAATCGTATGATGCGGACTCCTGAACGGTCTTTGAGACATTAAACCAATACTATCCTTTATTCTTCCAGCAACGCTGTGAATCTTGGTAGTTTCCAGAGCTTCCTGCAGGGTCATAGGCGGAAGAATAGTAGGTAGACGTTTTGCAAGCATGGTCTTTCCAGCTCCCGGAGGACCAATTAGAATAATATTATGTCCACCGGCAGCAGCTATCTCCATACAGCGTTTTATGGATTCCTGGCCTTTCACATCGGCAAAATCATATTCTAAATTATTCAGATCATTGTAGAAAGTTTCGCGGGTATTAATCACGGTTCTTTCCAGATCCAGGCCTTTATCAAAAAAATCGATAACCTGGGTAATATTCTTCACCCCATACACCTCCAACCCTGAAACGATAGCTGCTTCACGGGCATTCTGTTCTGGAAGAATAAAGCCTTTAAAACCTTCTTTTTTTGCCTGTATTGCTATAGGTAAGGCACCACGAATGGGTTGCAAACTGCCATCCAGGGAAAGCTCTCCCATTATTAGATAATCTGAAATATTATCAGCTTTGATCTGTTGCGATGCCGCCAAAATTCCAAGGGCAAAAGTAAGATCATAGGCTGAGCCCTCTTTCCGAAGATCTGCCGGGGCCATATTGATAATGATCTTCTTACCGGGTAATTTCAATTTATTATTCTGCAGAGCGGCCGCAATACGATAACTCGATTCCTTTACGGCATTATCGGGAAGCCCTACAAGGTGATACCCAATACCCGATGCCACATTTACCTCTACTGTGATAGTGGTGGCTTCAACTCCAAAAACAGCACTGCCATATACCTTTACGAGCATATCTTAAAGATTTTTTTATGCAGGGTCTTTGGAATTTAAATGAACGTGTTCACATTCAAATTTGAGTATTATTAATTGAGTTTAATTGGGTGAATAATTGAGTTCTGTTCGAACCTTTCCAGGTTGATTAAAATTTTTCTTCAGTATAATTGAAAATGTAGTTCCCTGTTCTTTGTTGCTTTCTAAAGTAACCTTACCTCCATGAGCCAAAGCTACACTTTTAACTAAAGTGAGGCCCATACCCCAGCCTGCCAGTTCAGAATTTTGTGATTTTGATCCCCTATTCAGGAATTCAAAAATCTCAGACTGGCTGCTTTTATTAATTGGCTTACCAATGTTATGAACCTTGATAACAACCTCGTCAACAGCATTTTCTATCATCATTGCTATCTTCGAATTTCTTGAACCATATTTGACAGCATTAGCAACTAGATTTTCTACCACCCGTCGTAATGCCGTGCCATCAAAAATTCCGATGATCTCTTTCTCCTTACATTCAAAATTGATTTCATTATTATAGATCTCTGACGCTTCCTTATAAACCCACCTTATTTCTCTTACCAGATCGATTTCAGAAAAGTTCAGGGTTATTCCCTCACCGGCCTTAACACTGATAGCATCCAGAAGACCTTCAACGAGATCCAGAGATTTTTTAAGACTTCGCAACCCCATGGTTTTAAGACTTTCTATCCTTTCCTTATCATCACTGGAATTGATCACATCTAAAGCGAAATAAGCAGCTGAGATAGGATTTCTAATATCGTGGGCAAGGGTACCAATAAGTTTTTCCCGCATTTCCTGCAAAGAATCACTAAATGAGGTAGCAGAGGTGAGCATAGCGGTCTCCAATGTATACTTCAGTGTATTGCCTACTTTCTTAGTATATACCTTGTTCTTTACAAGTGTTTCGGTAAGAACCTTATGAAAAATAACATATTCCTTGAGGATTTGCTGCAAGGTGTAATGCGAAGTTGTAGCCCTGTGCCGGCCATGATCATAGCTATTCTTTAGAATAGCCTCATACTTTTTATTCTTTTCTAATTCCGAAAATTCATCATAGAGATCAATAATATCGGCAATATCTTCCAGAACATTTGGTAATTGATTCCTTAATGCAAGATCGCTTGAAATATTAGACGCAGGGATTTCTTTTTTCACCAAAGACTCCCAATTCTCCATGATCTGAGAACTATTTCGTTTTAATATTTCTGAAGCGACTGTCATTTCATAAGCGTAGAGCCAATTAAATTAACTTATTTTTTCGATTTAAAAGCTTATAACCTATTAAATCTTAAATGATTACTAAATTTTCTTAAAACAATACCAAAAAAAAGGCCTGTTAAAAACAGGCCTCTAATACTAATATTTTATAGTGATTAGGAAACTTTAATCACATTTTGTCTATAATATTCAATGAGTGCATCTATTGGCCTTCTTACAATATTACCAAGTTTAATACCATAAGGTTGTAGAACAGCTCTTATAATATCTTCACTAAAGAAAGCTATAGTCCCTATAAAATGAACCGGTACAGATGTAACCTGTGGATAAGATAAAACTCTTGAATGCACAAAATCTGTTAAACCTTCATGTAAAAGTTTATAGAAATACCCATTGCGCTCATTGGTAAAAATGAATTCAGCAAAATGCGCGAGATATGTATTAGGATTTTCCTTTCTATAAAGGTTCATCTTAATAGTATCAGAATTAAGATCGAATTTATCCTCGAACTTTTCAGCTATTTCAGGAGGCATTCGCTTATAATAATAATCACGAATAAGTCGTTTCCCAAAGTAGTTTCCGCTAGCTTCATCCATTAGAATATAACCCAGGGAATCTACCGCCTGATGAATTTTTTCTCCATCATAATAGCAACTATTAGATCCTGTACCTAGAATACAAACGATTCCTGGTTCAGTAGTAGCAGCATATACTGCTGCCACCATATCTTCCATCACCAATACTTCATCTGCATTGGTAAAATAGTTAGCGATAATACTTTTCAATAATTCTCGAGGAGTTGGGGTACCGCAACCGGCACCATAGAAATGGACCTTTTCCACCTTATCTTTCACTTCTGCAAGCTCCGGATTTTCGGAAAGTCTTTCTTCCAGAACCGGTTCCTTAAAAACCGCAGGATTCAAACCTTTTGTTCTGGTTTTGAAAATCTGTTCTCCTTCATTATTTAGAAGTATCCAGTCGCATTTAGTGGAACCTCCATCAGCAATTAAGATCATTTGTTCTTATGATTTATTAAAATCAGAAATAAACACAATTCAGGGATTAAATTTACGATTTAATCTGTTGAAAACTGTGCTTATTTCAGATTTAAAATATTATAGAGTAGCTACGTGTGCAGCAAGATCAACAAGTTTAGCCGAGTATCCATACTCGTTATCGTACCATGCGATTAGCTTGAAGAAATTATCATTTAAAGCGATTCCCGCTCCGGCATCAAAATTACATGTATGAGCATCTGATACGAAATCCTGGCTTACCACCTCTTCTTCAGTATAAGAGATCACCCCTTTAAAGGCTCCTTCTGAAGCTTTTTTGAAGGCAGCTTTAATTTCATCGTAAGATGTGCTCTTTTCTGTACGAACAGTAAGATCTACCACAGAAACATCTGTAGTTGGAACTCTAAATGCCATACCTGTTAGTTTTCCTTTTAGCGAAGGAATTACCTTAGTTACCGCAACTGCCGCTCCGGTTGAACTTGGGATAATATTAGCCATAGCGCTTCTTCCCAGTCTAAAGTTCTTTTTAGAAGGAGAATCTACGGTGAACTGAGTAGAGGTAGAAGCATGAACAGTAGTCATAAGTCCTTCAACTAATCCAAACTCATCGTCGATCACTTTTGCAAGTGGTGCAAGACAGTTGGTAGTACACGATGCGTTAGATACAATATGATCATCTTTAGTCACGTCCTGGTGGTTTACTCCCATCACGAACATCGGTGCAGTTTTAGAAGGGGCAGAAATAACTACTTTTCTTGCTCCTGCATCTAAATGTGCTTTAGCATTATCTTTATCTGTAAAAATTCCTGTACAATCAAGAACCACTTCAGCATTAATATCTCCCCATTTAAGGTCTGCAGGATTTTTTTCAGAAGTTACTCTGATCTTTTTCCCGTCAACAAATAGGTTTCCATCTTTTACCTCAACAGTACCATTATATTTTCCGTGTACAGAATCATATTTTAGTAAATAAGCCAGGTGATCTACGTCCAGAAGATCATTAATAGCTACTACCTCAACATTGTCATTTTGAGCGGCAATACGAAAAGCAATTCTTCCTATTCGCCCAAATCCGTTTATTCCAATTTTTGTACTCATTTTTTTGGTTTTTAATTATACAGAAGTGATGTCTGCCACCCTTCTTAATTCTTTATCTATTTTCGCGTCACCTTTAATTGCGGTAACCAGGTCTACATGCACCACTTTTTGGTGATGTATCCCTATCATTATTTCAGTTTTATTTTCCATAAGAGCTTCTACAGCGCCTACACCCAGTTTACTGGCCAGGACACGGTCAAAACAACTTGGTGATCCACCACGCTGGATATGACCAAGAACTGAAACTCTAATTTCATATTCGTCCAGATTCTCCTCAATATAGCTGGCAAGCTCAAATATGTTCTTACCACTTTTTTCACCTTCGGCGACAACAATTATACTGGAAGTCTTTCCTGATTTTTTACTCTTTCGTAGAGACTCAATAAGTCTTTCTGCTCCCAGGTTTTCTTCCGGGATCAGAATCTCCTCTGCTCCTGCTCCAATACCGCTATTCAAGGCGATATCACCAGCATCTCTTCCCATAACTTCGATAAGGAAAAGCCTGTTATGTGAACTGGCAGTGTCGCGAATCTTATCGATCGCTTCTACCACCGTATTCAAAGCAGTATCATATCCTAGCGTATAATCGGTACCATTAATGTCGTTATCTATGGTTGCGGGAATTCCCACGATAGGGAAATTGAATTCCTGGCTAAAAATCTGCCCTCCGGTAAATGTACCATCACCCCCAATAACTACAAGCCCATCAACGCTGTTCGCCTTGAGGTTCTCATAAGCCTTTTTTCTTCCTTCTTTGGTTTTAAACTCCTCGGAACGTGTAGATTTTAAAAAAGTTCCTCCTTTATTGATGATATTTCTCACAGAGCGAGCATCAAGTGTTTCGAAATCAGCTTCAATAAGCCCCTGATAACCTCTGTAAACTCCGGTGCACTCAAGTTTATAGAACGAACATGCACGAACTACTGCTCTAATTGCAGCATTCATTCCAGGAGCATCTCCTCCTGATGTTAAAACCGCAATGTTTTTAATTTTTTCACCCATTAAGCTCAAAGCTAACTCCTTTCAAACCATTTACCTAATTTCGGAAAAAACTAAAACGTTTTCGGTTAATAACTAATAAAAAAAGCCACTATTAAGTGGCTTTTTGCAAATATTTATGAGTTTATTTAATTATTTATCAAAATTTTAAACTCCCAGGGTTTAAATTGCATTTCCTCTCCTTCAGAAATTGAGAACTCAGAGTTGCTCATATAATCATGAAAATCCCCTGAAATTTCCGCAGTAAACGAAACAGGTTTCGCCGTCATATTAGCTACATAATATAATACAGATCCATTTTTCTCTCTTTTGAAAGCTAATACCTTCTCTTCGGCCGAAGTTTCAACATTAGAATATGCCGCGGCTTCCTTTGCTCCATGTAGAGCTGCAGTACTATTTTTCAATTCTCCAAGTTTTTCTAAAATCGGATAAACTTTCCCTTTTGTTTTCGGGATCGTATCTTTTTCAAAAAACAATAATCTTTTATCCATGTCATATTCCTGTCCGCTATAGATCAAAGGCATACCCGGAAGTGTATAAGTTAAAGCAAGCATGGCCTCTGAAGCTTCTCCCATTCTTTCGTTAGCCGTTCCGGCCCAGGAGTTCTCGTCGTGGTTGGTGACAAAATTCATTAGATAATCATCATCCTGAAAAGTCGTGTCTATCTTCTTCATATAATCGTCCCAGTCTTTCGCAGTTTTTTCGCCTTTGGCAATACTATTCATCAAATGATGACCTTCCCAGTTATAACCCATATCAAAGGCATTATGAAAAAGATCTTTAGGATTATCAGCTTCAGCCAGCATAAATACAGGCTTCTCCTCTTTTATCTTCTTTGCCGCTGTTTCCCAGAAATCTGTAGGAACCGAATGTGCCGCATCTGCTCTAAATCCGTCGATGTCATGCTCTTTTACCCAAAATAACATGTCTTCTATCATCGCTTCACGCAATTCAGGGTTGTCAAAATTGAGGTCGGCAACATCTGTCCAACCCCAGGATTCTCCGGTCTCATCATTAATTGGATCCACAACTTCACCTTTTTCGTTTTGGGTATACCAATCCTTATGATCTGTAAGCCACTGGTGATCCCAACCGGTATGGTTCGCAACCCAGTCCAGGATAACATACATTCCGTTCTCGTGTGCAGTTTCTACCAATTCGTCAAAATCTTCCATGGTCCCATGTTCAGGATTCACAGCCGTATAATCTGAGATCGCATAATAACTTCCCAAATATTTTTTACGCTCTTCAGGATCTTCAATATCTTCTACATCCCGGCCACCGGTGGCTTTCCTGTTCTTCATTGAAATAGGATACATCGGCATTAACCAGATCACCTTCACTCCTAATTCTTTAAGTTGTGGAATATCCTTGCTAAATGCATCGAAAGTACCTTCAGGTGAATATTGACGGATATTTGCTTCGTAGATAACGGCAGATTCCAGAATCTCATTATCTATAGGTGCCAGTTTTAAAGTATCCTCACCTGTGGCCTCCACTGAATCTTTTTTAGGTTCATCCTTACAGGAAATAAGCAATGAGACCGTTAAAAAGGCTAATAAAAGTCTTCTCATAACGTGTGTTTTTTAATTTTAAATGTGGTTATATTAATTTAATGATCATAGAGGTTTGGCCTTCTACGGAAAGTTTGTCCTTTAATTCGATAGTTTTTTCTGAAATAACATCGGTCCCACTAACGTGTGCTTTTAAACCTTCAGCATACCTGGATAGATCAAGTTCCCGGCTTTCTAAGCTATTATTGATAACTACCATCACCCTATCGTTCTCATTATATCTGAAATAAACGTAGACATTGTTATCTGGAAGGAATTGCAGCATTTTACCAAAGTGCAATACTTCATTGTTCTTTCTAAAATTCAATACTTTTTTGGTAAAGGAATGAAATGCATCCTGAGTTTCGGTTCTACCTTCAGAGGTAAAGGCGTTATTTTTATCATTTTCCCAACCGCCAGGAAAATCCCTTCTTATGTCCCCATCACCTTTTCCTTTATCACCACGCATTCCTATCTCGCTACCATAATATAACTGCGGAATTCCCCGGGTAGTTAAGATAAGGCTCATAGCCATTTTATATTTGGCCAGATCACCATCATAGATCTCATTGAATCTATTGGTATCATGATTTTCAGCAAAAACAAGAAGATTATTAATATCAGGATATAAAAAATCATTCACGAAATTATCGTACGCTTTGATCATTCCGCGATCCCAGGAGGATTCGTTTTCATTGAACATAGAACTAATCGCATCATGCAATGTAAAATCCATCACCGATGGTAAATGAGAATTATAGCTCTGTATAGCTCCAATCTCGCTATCCTTTTGCCAGTAGGAGATCTGTGCCTGATCATGCATCCAAACCTCTCCAACAATGTTGAAATCAGGATATTCATCCATGATCGCCTTGGTCCATTTGGCGATACCTTCTTTATCATTGTAAGAGTAAGTATCTACCCTAAAACCATCCAGACCAGCATACTCTATCCACCAGATCGCATTTTGTATGAGGTAATTCTGAACCAGAGGATTTCCCTGATTAAGATCTGGCATCGTACTCGTAAACCATCCATCAACACAATATTTAAAATCACGCCCAGACCTATGCGGATCGTATTGCGTGGTCATACGATAATTGGAATTTTCATATCCAGGGAATTGATGTATCCAGTCATAGGTTGGCAGGTCTTTGATCATCCAGTGCTCTGCTCCCCAGTGATTGGTTACATAATCCATAATTAGTTTCATGTCCCGATTATGCATTTCATCTGCAAGCCTACGGTAATCCTCATTTGTACCATATCTGGGATCTATCTTATATACATCACTTTGAGCGTAGGTATGGTAGGAATAACCCGCATCGTCATCTGCAAGTAATGGTGTACTCCATAAGGCCGTGATGCCCAGGTCTTCAAGGTAATCAAGCTGATCTATCACTCCCTGAAGGTCACCCCCATGGCGGCCGCCCTGTTCTCCACGGTTTGCTTTTTCCTGCATTTCGGGATGAGAATCGTTATTGAGATCACCGTTGGCAAATCTATCGGGCATGATCAGGTACATGGCGTCTGAGGCATCAAATCCATTTCTTTCCGCCGAACCCATTTCTCTATTCTTTAATTCATATTCTTGTTCAAATGAACTTTCCCCCTTTTTATTAAAACTGAAGGTATAATCCCCGGCTTTAAGATCGGCCGAATTAATAGTGACAAAAAGGTAATTTGGATTTTCGGTTCTGCGCACATTATTAATGATAACCGGTTCATCGGCACTTACATTGAATTCAGCAATATCCTTTCCATAGAACATGATCTGTAGTTCCGGCAAATTCATATCGCTCCACCAGAAGGGTGGTTCGATTTTTTCGATTTGACCATTAGAACTAAAACTCATAATAAAAGCAAGTAGGTATAAAAGTCTTTTCATTTTAGATTTTTAAAAGAAAAGCCCGTTCCGGGAAGGAACAGGCTTTGATTCATTTTAGATACTAACTGGAGAGCTGGGTGAAACTTCCACCTTTTTCCCATTTACAAGAATTTCCAGTGACTCTTCTCCTTCCAGAGAAAATTTGGTTTCCTTAGCAGAAACGTGAACTTTCAGTATCCTGTCTCTGAAATTGATCTTAAAGGAATAAGCATCCCACTGCTCAGGAATTTGAGGCTTGAACGAAAGCTGGTCATTTTCAACTCGCATTCCGCCAAATCCTTCTACAATACTCATCCAGGTACCAGCCATGCTCGTAATATGGCAACCTTCCTCTACTTCTTTATTGTAATCGTCAAGATCAAGTCTCGAAGTTCTCACATAGAATTCATAAGCCTGCTCCATTCTTCCTAATAACGCTGCCTGAATACTATGTACACATGGAGAAAGTGAGGATTCATGAACGGTTAATGGTTCATAAAAGTCGAAATGTTTTTCAAGCTCTTCCTTGCTGAAATGATCAGCAAAGAAATAGAATCCCTGCAGCACATCTGCCTGTTTGATATAGCAAGATCTTAATATCCTGTCCCAACTCCACTTTTGGTTAATAGGACGTTGTTTTTTATCCAGCTTTGAGACCGGGATTATTTCTTTATCAAGGAATCCGTCCTGTTGCAAGAATACTCCATGTTCTTCAGAATATGGGAAATACATTCCTTCTGCAACCTCTCTCCAGTTGGCCATCTCACCTTCATTCAGGGAGGTAAGTCCCATTACCCTGGTGTAATCTTCCTGGTGCCCATCCTTTACCTTGTCTATCATCTCCAGACAATATTCTATACACCACTTGGCGATATAGTTGGTATACCAGTTATTATTTACGTTATTCTCATATTCGTTAGGCCCAGTTACTCCAAGTATCACGTATTTGTTTTTGGCTTTGCTGAAATTTGCACGCTGATGCCAGAACCTGGCGATCGCGATCATTACTTCCAGTCCTTTTTCAGGAATATAACTAAAATCTCCGGTGAATCTAACATAGTTATAAATAGCAAAGACCATGGCTCCATTACGGTGTATCTCTTCGAAAGTGATCTCCCACTCGTTGTGGCTTTCTTCCCCGTTCATGGTCACCATTGGGTAAAGCGCACCACCATTCGAGAATCCTAATTTCTGAGCATTCTCTTTTGCCTTTTCTAGGTGGTTATGCCTGTAAGCAAGCAGTTTTCTGGCAACTTTCTGATCTTTAGTAGCCATATAAAAAGGAATACAGTATGCTTCAGTATCCCAATAGGTACTACCACCGTATTTCTCACCGGTAAATCCTTTTGGACCAATATTAAGTCTTTCATCCTTCCCCAGATAGGTCTGGTTCAGTTGAAAAATATTGAAACGAATTCCCTGTTGCGCCTTAACATCACCTGAAATTGTGATATCTGCCATTTCCCAGATTGAAGCCCAGGCCTCTTTTTGCTCATTCTTAAGCTTATCGAATCCTTTTTCAACGGCTTTATCCAGCACAAGAGAAGCGCCCTGAATAAGATCTGCTCTCTTATGATTCATATCGGTCACATAACCGGCATATTTTACGATTCCGGCAGTTTCCCCTTTGGCAACGTCTACTGAATATGAAAAAGTCACGCTATCTTCAGAAGTGTTAACTTCAGGAGACAACTCAACTTTTTTTCCTGATTTCAGAATTTCAGACTGCATATAAGTGCCTACATGAAACTCGGTTTTCAGAGTTTTTGAAACTATATATCCACGATCTGAATTTGTTTTAACTTCCAGTGTTTTCCAGAAACGTTCTTCCCAGTTAGCATCGGTATTGGTGATACTTCCGTCAAGGTAAGGTTCAAAACGAACGCTTGTATCCGCATTTAAAGGAGTCACTTCATATTTTATGGCACCTAATTCATCATTTACTATAGATAGAAAACGAACCGCCTTCACTTCGATCTGTGCACCACCTGATAAAGTAGCTTCAAAAGATCTCGCCAGGAAACCTTCTTTCATATTCAGTTCCCTTCGGAAGTTCTTCACCTCTTTACAGGTATAAAGATCTAAAGTCTCATCATTGATAAAAACATTGATCCCTATCCAGTTTGGCGCGTTCAGTACTTTCGCGAAATATTCCGGATAACCGTTCTTCCACCAGCCTACTTTCGTTTTATCTGGATAGAAAACACCTCCAATATAACTTCCCTGGAAACTTGGTCCCGAATAATGCTCTTCGAAATTGGCACGCTGCCCCATGGCACCATTACCTATACTGAATAAACTTTCTGAAGATTTTACTCGGCCCGTATCAAACTCTTCTTCTATGATCGACCATGCATCAGGTTTAATATAATCTTGATTCATTAGTTCTATTTTCTCAATAAGTTTTCTATAAATTCTATTTTAATCTCGATAAAATCTTGGAATACATGATCTGCTTCGTTTAGCACTCCTTTATCACCAATTCCAACACTTGTCATTTTTCCAATATTGGCAGCCTGAACTCCGGCTACCGAATCCTCGAAGACCACACAATCCTGTGGATCTGTCTTTAATTTATCTGCCGCGATCAAGAACACCTCTGGATCGGGCTTTGCCTTCTTCACATCTGTACCATCAACTATAGCGTCGAATTTATCATACAGATCTATTTTCTTTAATATTGGCCTTGCATTTTTACTGGCTGAACCCAGGGCGAAGGGCACATTATTTTCGGTTAGGTAATCCAACACCTTACGAACTCCGGGAAGGATTTCGTTAGCGTCCATTTTATCTACATAAGATAAGTAATTTTCATTTTTCATGGCCATTTGCCTTTCAAACTCATCTTCAGCAAGCTCCATATTACCCCATTTCAGAATCCTTTTTAAAGATTCTACCCGGCTTACTCCTTTTAATTGCTCATTTTGCTCTTCAGTAAAATCGAATCCAAGATCATTCGCCAGTTTTCTCCAGGCCAGAAAATGAAATTTGGCCGTATCTACTATTACTCCATCCAGATCGAATATGAATGCTTTATGATTGCTCATCTATATTTATTCTTTTGTTTGTTTGAACTCTTAAGGTTAAAAGTCCTGATAAGATCATGGAACAACCACCTACGATCAGCGCGTAGATTGGTTCTCCATTAAAAAGTTCTTTCACTAAAAATCCTAATATGGTCGCCGCCACTATCTGTGGGATCACAATAAAGAAATTAAAAACTCCCATGTAATAACCCATTTTTGCAGAGGGCAACGCGCCAGAAAGCATGGCATATGGAATAGATAAAATACTAGCCCAGGCTACCCCTACTCCTACCATCGCCAGTAACAGGCCAACTTTATCTCCAAGGAAATAAACTGAAATTAACCCTAAACCACCCACGGTCAAAGCAAGTAAGTGAGTCACCTTGTTGCTTGTTCTCCTGGCCAGCACCGGCAATAAAAATGCTACTGCTGCCGCAACTCCATTATAAACAGTAAACATCACGGTAACCCAGTCTGCCGCATCGTTATATAATTCTGAAGTAGTATCGTTGGTTCCGAAAACATGACCGGTAACTGCCGGTGTAGTATAGATCCACATAGAAAACAAGGCGAACCAAGAAAAGAATTGCACCCAGGCCAGTTGTTTCATAGCCGGTGGCATATTTAGCATATCGGTGATAATAATGGTAAAACCATTACGAACCTGTTTTTTACGCAGGGTAGAAACTACTATGAAAAGAATACCTGCAATGATAAGACCTACAAAAAGTATATATAATTCTTTGGTAAGCCCATTTTTGTAAATTAAAAATGAAATTATTGCTCCAATCAAGGTCATTACCACCCCGGCAATGAATTGGTTCCTTATGTTTTTAGACTTATCTACTACCTCAACCCGGGCCGGTTTATCCTTCATTTTTTCCTTTTCGAAGGCTGCCAGTTCTTCCGGGGAATATTCTTTAGATTTTATAACCGTCCATAGAACGGCTAAAAGGAAAACAATCCCTCCAACATAAAAGGACCATTTTACCGAATCTGGAATAATCCCTTCTGGTGCAGTATTGCTTATCCCGAACCAATTAGTGAACATATATGGTAATAACGATCCTACTACTGCTCCCACTCCAATAAAGAAGCTTTGCATAGCGAAACCAAGCGTCCTTTGCCTGTCGGGCAAATTATCTCCCACAAATGCCCGGAAGGGTTCCATAGAGATATTTATAGAAGCATCCATGATCCATAATGTACCCGCGGCCACCCATAAGGTTGGCGAGTTAGGCATAATGAATAATGCAATGGAAGATAAAATTGCTCCTATAAGAAAATAAGGCCGCCGTCGTCCCAATTTGGTCCAGGTACGGTCACTAAAATATCCTATAATTGGTTGAACCACTAAACCGGTTACCGGCGCGGCAATCCATAAGATCGGGATCTCTTCAACACTAGCTCCAAGGGTTTCAAATATTCTTGAAGTATTGGCATTCTGTAAGGCGAATCCAAACTGAATTCCAAGAAACCCGAAACTCATGTTCCAGATCTCCCAGAAGCTTAAGGTACGTTTACGCATATCGTAAATTTTAATGATCACGATAAGCACTATGACTTATCAAAACTTAAACAAGGTAGGAAGTAAAAATATAAGTTCTGATAAATTTCAACTGAGGCAAATATATATAATTTTTAAAATGCCCCGCCTATTTCTTTGATTTTGTTGAATTTCTAACCACCAAACCTGTTTCTACTATGATCGTTTTATAATAATCCTCCTCTGAAGGGGTACGCTCAAGCTTCTCTATTAATAACCTTGCCGACTCTTCCCCGATTCTCATTCCATGCTGGCTTACGGTAGTTAGGCTTGGTATAAACCTTTTGGAAAGCTCCCCGTCTGTAAATCCAATTACCGAAACATCTTCAGGTACTTTTTTCCCCTGTTCCTGTATCGCTTTGATCGCTGAAATCGCAAAATGTTCATTCACCGCGAATACTCCATCCACATCTTTTTCCTTTAAAAATTCGGCTATTTCGGCTTCAGAATCCTCCATCTCTTCGATCTTTAGAACCAGATCTTCTTTATATGGAAGTCCGTTCTCTTCCAGCGACTCTTTATATCCCTTGGTACGTAATTTACCAACACTAACATAGTCTACAGTAGAGATCAATGCGATATTGCGGCATCCTATATCAACTAAATGCTGAACCGCCTTTTTACCACCGGTAACATCATCTATGATCACCTTGTCACAGGCAATATCCTCAACCACTCGATCAAATAATACCAAAGGCATCCCCTGGTTGATGGCTTCAACTAAATGGTGGTAGTCTCCTTTTTGCATGGTCTCCTTAGCGAGTGAAAGGATGAAACCATCTGTGCTTCCATTCGCCAGCATTTCCATGTTTAGTACTTCTTTATCGAAGGAGTTATCTGAAAGGCATACAAATACATTATATCCCATTTCATTAGCTACTTTCTCTACTCCACTTATTACGGTGGTAAAAAAGTGATGAACGATCTCGGGAATAATAATACCTATGGTCTTGGTCTTTCTATTCTTAAGACTAAGAGCGATATTATTAGGTTTATAATTATAATGTTTAGCAAAAGCTTTGATCTTTTCGCGCGTTTCTTCCCCTATTTCAGGACTATCTCTCAAAGCTTTTGAAACTGTAGATATAGAAACATCTAATTCTTTCGCAATTTTCTTTAGGGTAAGTTTTGGCTTCATTTAGTTCCGATATTCTTTATTTAGGGTAGGTCTGATTTTGAATCCTTCAAATTTACCATATTTATATTATTAATGCCTTAACATCAAAAAGTTTTCAACACGAAAACGTTTTCGTCGCAGTGCTGGCGCTAAATTCCCGATTATTGGTAATCATTTTACATACATTTAACCTCAGGAAGTAAAAATATAAGGTTAATTTTTAGTAAAAACCAATAGAAAATTTATGAGAACTTTATTTAAAAGCACATTGTTTTTGCTGTTGATGCTACCAATGAGCTTTTTTGCCCAAAACACCGTTAGCGGGACTGTGACCGAAAGTGGCACAGGAATGCCCATTCCTGGTGTAAACGTAATTGTTCAGGGTACCAGCAACGGTACTACAACAGATTTCGATGGTAACTATTCCATCGATAATATTTCTGAAGGTGATGTACTATCATTTTCTTTTTTAGGATTTTCTACTCAACAGATCCCTTATAACGGCCAGTCTAATATTAATGTACAGCTTGATGAAAATCAGGCTGCATTAGATGAAGTGGTTGTTATAGGTTATGGTTCTGTAAGTAAAAAAGACGCAACCGGAGCAGTAGCCCAGGTTGGAACCGAAGACTTTAACCCGGGACCCGTACAAACCGCAGGACAGCTTATCACAGGTAAAGTAGCCGGTGTTAATGTAACTTCCGGTGGTGGAGCGCCTGGGGAAGGTCAAACCATTAACATTAGAGGACAGGGATCACTTTCCCTTACCAGTTCACCACTTATTGTGGTAGATGGAATTCCTTTAGCAGATGAAGGCGTTAGCGGTTCAAGAAACGCTTTAGATTTCATTAACCCTAATGATATTGAAAGCATGACCATCCTTAAAGATGCGTCTTCTACCGCTATCTATGGGTCTCGTGCCGCAAACGGGG